>NZ_BAAGSM010000010.1:0-403884 GCF_054782435.1 Nocardia thraciensis | reverse complement strand
ACAACCACCACGCCGACCGGCGCTGGTCTGACACCGAAGCCGGTCCCTTACTCGTGACGGTTCAACTTCCCGATTCTCAATAGCCTCCCGATCAGTCTGAACATAGAGAGCTAACGGCCTTTCGGGCTCGCGCGAATCGTGCCGGATTCGGTACCCAACCCCCTGGAGCCCTGCGTGCGGGGTGCCTGCCGGGGTGCGTCGCGGGTCGGGCGGGCTGACCGATCAGTCTTGCGTAATCTGTTGTGCCGCAAGCTTGATGACCCATGTAGTTGTGGGAAAGATTGGGATTCCGGATAGAGAAAAGAAAAAGGGGGGAAGAAAAAACGGAATCCCAGAAGAAAATCCCAGAAAGAGAACTTGCCGAATTTCCTCTACAGAATCAAGAGCGGCGCGCTACGCGCGCCGCCCGGTGCGCCCTCCCGCTCCGCTCCCGGGCGGGCACCCCGGCGCAGGAACAGGACCGGGGACCGAACCAGCCTTCGACAGCAACCGTATGGCTAAGTGCAGGTATCAACCTATCGATGTCCACGCCAGGAGGAGTCCAATGACGAGCGCGTACGCCAGCTTCAACACTCCGAACTCGTACGAGATCCGCCGGTTGACCGGCGAACTTGTAGACGCAATAGTTGTCGGATGCACGACACCATTGCCACAGCCCGATCCGACAGTCGCTACACGTAACCGAAAATACACCAGTTTCATAATCCAGACCGACGAAGACACCGTCAGTGTGCAGGCCGACGGCCAAGGCGGATGGACCCTAAACGGAGAACCAGTCACGATCTCGTTGCGTGGAGACCTCATCACCTCCACTCCCATCTGAGGCTCCAGCAGAGCAATTCCGCATCGTACCCGCCTGATGCTCATTCGCCGCTGCCCCAGGTCTTCCGTGAGTACTGCCGCGCCACCCTCACGGGATGGCTTGCCACAAAGGAACCCGCTCAGAACCAGCTCACATGGCCGAGCCGGTTTAATCCAAGCTGACCATAGAAGGAGTACGGACCGAGACATGCGATCCGGCTAGAGTCGCCACCTCATTCTGCCGCTGGCCTGACGGTCGTCGACGCATCCGTACCCGTGCGGCGGTTCCCCGAGCGTTAGAAGAGTACCCCTTGCTCCCTGTCGTTGGCGATGGAGCGGCGGAGCGCCCGACGCTTGGCGCTTTTATCTTCGGCTGCCTTCGATATTCGATCAAGGATCACCCTGTGAATGCCTTCAGACTTCTTTCGCAGACTTCTCCTATTTACCCTCCACTGATTCTTATCATTGGATACAACCGTAGCAAGTCCAGCAGCCACAAGGATGCTCATCGCTGCCCGAACATCGTCAGCCCTCCCTCTACCGAGGCTGTAATGGCTCCGTAAGATACCAACAATTTCTGCAGTCGTGGTCTCAAATTCCACGTCCGATCCGACACTGTATGCCGCCGGAAATACATTCGCCCATAATCTGGTTGCCATGTATAGTGGCGCAACCGTGTCGTTCATGAACGCATACTTTACCTTGTTATGATCAAACCTATACGGCTCAATTTTGAAAGACCTAAATTCGCTGTAGTTCGGATTCCTATCGCCAATATATAGGCTGCCTACTGCATCCGAATCAGGCCATAGCTGAAATACGTAACGTTGCGGAGTTCGCGCGAATTGCACTACCACAGGCTTTCTAATGGGCTTAAATGGATGGTTGGGATTCTCTAGACGCTCGCTGAATATTCTCCTAACAGCGTCATCCGCTGTCTCGATCGGAGATAAGTACAGAACATCGAGGACCGAGATGTCTTTCTGCTTCCTTCGCCTAGCTGGCAAGCGCTGCAGAGTGGAGTATCGACCCAACTGTTTGCATAGCTTTTCAACAGAGGTATCCGGGAGAGCCAGATTCGCTATCTCGGCAGCTATTCCACTTCCATCATTAAACAGAACGGTAAAGTCGGGAGTTGCAATATTCCCGTCCGGCGCAACGATCGACGGGTAGCGCTCAAAATGCTCTACGGTCGATCTCAAATTAGTTTCGGTGAACAACCAATGATAGGCCGAAACAATATCGACATCACGGTCATAACGGTCGAACTCACTTAGAAGTTGCTCGGGATCGTATGGGCCACCAGTCCCTCTAGCGCTCACGGGAAATCGACTCCCGCAAGTTCAGAAAGCCGCACCTCTTCCTGAGGTTGTACATCACCAATCTCCGATGCACCGAATCTTTCACCCAGCCGGTAAGCGACTCGCGAGAGTGACTCAAGAGTTGCTCTATACCCGGGGTATATATCGATTTGGTCAGGACGCGTAACCATCACATCGAAGTTTGACCCATCAAACTCATCTGTTAACGTAAAGTGTAGATATGGATTCCGATGGAACACAGCGATAGTAACGTCTCTAAGCTCTTGGATACTATCTAATACTGTGCCTGTATCCTCCGAAGTGACAAGCACTTTTGCCGGTAGCCGTATGGCAATCGGCTGCATCGGCCTACTTACGCGCCTTTGCCTATTTGTGAGCAGAACACGCCTACGATGTGTCGCATCCTCAAGGCGACTGAGGACGAAGTTTTCGAATAGGTCAAACCTCCCGCTATAGTACGTTGCACCCGCGACTCTACGTAGATGAATGTCCAGGACATCGCGGACATGCAATACTAGTGTTCGTACGGTTGCGCCGCGACTCTCCGCTTCTCCGATAACATCGCCATGCGACGGACGTAATTCATTGCCATGCGCTGGGAATCCGCGATTAACTGAAGAATTATCCCGCAAGACCCGACCACTCATTTTAACGACCTCGACGTCGCCGAATTCAGATATTCGGTCACCAATACTCGCAAAGTCTTCGTGGTCTAGATAGCAGCGCGAAATCCCTCGGCTTGCATTTATCCAGCGCTCGACCTTTTCCCACTTAGGGTGTGTTGTTGGTAGCGTGCTCACGAGGTGGAAAACTCCAGCGTGGCGGCTTTGGAATGCAGCGACCAACCAATGACTGCCACCGTCAAAATATTGGGCTATTTGGGATTCTTTAGTCGAGGTCGAGCGGAAAACTTCGGCCCCGCGGGGATTGATGTGCTGTAGCGGGTTGCCTGACGCCGTGAAAACTGTTTCGAAGCTGACATGCACCGACCGGCCATCTGCGACACTGGCCATCTGCCGAACGGCCCCGGCCAGGCCACCTCGGCCACCGTTGGATGCCCATGACCATAGGGTGCGATCCAAAGGTGACATCTCAGAAGCATCCACCCCTGCTCCTCTCGCCCCGCAGTTCTGGCCCGAAACCAGCTTTGCCGAATCCCGTTCTCAACTATCCCGCACATGCTATGTCCTTGGCATGTGTGATACTGCCGTATGACGTAAGTCAATCGTCCCAGAACCGAATCGGCAGGAGCACCACGAACACAATAAATCCTCCGGTTCGCGGTACCGTCCCAGGTCAGCCGCGCAGCTGAGGAGTGCCTACCGCGATGTTGCCCCTGCGAGGTATGCCTTCCCTTCGACTACACAGTTCCAGCGTCAGCCGCTTCCCGGTTCCTGCCGCCTGACGCTTACTCTGCCGCCTTCCACACCGGCTTGAAGCTGTCCAGCGAACGCTTCTGGGTCCCCTTCCCCACTGGGTAGATCACGACTGCCGACAACTCCGCGAAGAGGATTGATCGCTTCTGTTGGAGGTCGTAGCCGCCCTCTTCGACGGGCTTGTGCCAGCGCGCTCGGCGTTGTGCCGCGGTCTCCACCGGTACCGTGTTGGCCTTCTGGAATGCCGCACGCTCGCGCCGGAGCGTGTTCACAGTCTCGTCGAGGCCCGGCAGCATCCGATAGAACCGCTCGTCATCGATCTCGCCACGGTTCCATCGCATCTCGAAATCGTCGCGCCGACGCAGGGCAGCCTCAAGCTCAGATTCCTTGTCCCACTGGAGTTCTGCGACGACCGCCGGGCGCTCCTCCAGCGCCAGGAGGACCAGCTCGCTGATCTTCTCGTCTATCCATCGCCAGCGACCGACACGCCGCCACATCCGCCATTGGTGACCGGTCGGCAGCCATAGCGGTACTTGGCGCGGCCCTTGTCGTTCTTCCGGCCGGCATCACGCCGTTGCAGCGGCGTCCGTCCTCGAGCAGGTTCCCGCACCGGTACAACCCGCTCCCAGATAGACCCGAGACACGATGCCCTTCGGGAGCCTGTTCTTGCCGATCCGGTTCCGCGGGCGGTACCGCTCGGCGACCTTCTCCCACTCAGCCGGAGTAATGATCGCTTCCCACTGTCCCAGCTTCAGTTCACCGTGCTCATCTCGATAGACA
The DNA here is from genome assembly GCF_054782435.1 of Nocardia thraciensis. Lineage (NCBI taxonomy): Bacteria > Bacillati > Actinomycetota > Actinomycetes > Mycobacteriales > Nocardiaceae > Nocardia > Nocardia thraciensis. Next base: position 399,605 of record NZ_BAAGSM010000010.1, on the reverse strand, counting down.
TCGTTTCCCTCCCCGCGGATTCGAAGCCCCGCATTGCGTGGGTTCGAGACGATCTGCTTCACGGTCTGGTCCCGCCACTGCCCACCCTTCGCAGTCGGTATCCCCGGCTCCTGGAAGATCTTCGTGATGGTGCCCCAGGACTGCCCAGCGATACACGCGACAACCGCCTTCCGGATCACTGCCGCCTCTTCGGGAACCACTTGGATCTCACCAGGTTTCCCCTCCATCGGCTCGTAGCCGAAGACCCGGCCCCCGGTGTGTGCGATGCCCCGCCGCGCCTGGCCCTCATGCCACCGGCGAGTGCGACTACGTCGTTGCCGGTTCTCCCCCATAGCAATTGCCACACCGAGCAGGCCAATGATCTCGGAGTTCTCCGAGTACAAATCCTGAGTGCCGTAGTCGTCGGCGAACACACGGCCCAGGGCCGCACGGAACGCCTCTATGAAGTGCTGCCACTGCGCCGGGAGCTTGTAGATCCGGTCTTCGTCCACGGCGACCACACCATGAATCGGGTAGCCCTCCGGGGTTGTCTCCTTGTGCAGGTCAGTCAGCATCATCTCGAAGTCGGGCCGGTAAGCGGCCCTTGAGGTGGACAGGTCGTTGTCGGTGTAGTACCGAACGATGACCAGGTTCTCTCGCCGAGCGGTTGCGTAATTCGTTGTGTGCTGGTTGGTTACGCCCTTGGCGTTCTTGCTCGTCCCCCGCTTGCCGGACAGGTCTGAGATCCGGGCATAGGCCACCACGCACACCGCGCCGGACTCGACCAGCTCCGCCGGACTCGGAAGGTTCGCGGGTACACCCCGCATCTCCATGTCCAGTTTGGCGAGAACTGCACCGTCAACGGCCGGAGCATCTTCGTCAGGTTTCATCGAATCTCCGCAGGTAGCAACACCTTTCGGAGACTATGGTACTTAGTAACTCAGCTGACACCAGTGACAACTCGCATACCCGATCGACAACAGAATTGGCACGTCCCGCGCAGCGGCCTCAGCCAGCGCCTCGGCATCCCACTCCCGCCAATCCACCGGATTGTCGGCATGCTGACGCAAGTAGGGCGATGTCGCACTGGCCAATCGGTTCACGCTCCCAGCGTCCCATACCGCCAGGCACACGCGGTGCAGCAGACCGCATCCCTGCCCACCAACCCATCCGAACACGACAGATCCTGCAAAGCGCCTCGGCGACCGCTTCCTCTACTGCGGCGACCAGCAACTCCTTCGGCGACCAACGGGCGTGCCCACCCATCAGCGCACTCTGGACAACAGCCCCGCTGAACATCAAGAGCCCGTTGCCGGAACGACGGCTACCGCCCGCCGTTCCTCACCGGGTAGTTCACGACTGACAACTCCGCCGAGAGGATTGATCTCGTCTGCTGGAGGTCGTCGTCATCCTTCTCTACGAGCTTGTGCCAGCGCTCCCGACGTTGTGGGGCAGGACCTCCCATATGCGGAACCGGATAGCCAGGTTCACACGTCAGCACCCGACGCTTAGCGAGGAGCGCGAGACTCTGTCACCCTGGTCACGGGCCGCGTGTGCGGTCCGGAAGATGAGGGAGTAGCAACATGATTCGTAAATTCGCTGTGTCCGTAGCCGTTGCCGCCGCCATGGTGGGGGGCGGTGCTGGCATTTCTCAGGCCGCGGCGCCTGCTGCGCCCGCACCCGTGCAGCCGGTTGCCGCCGGGCAGACGCAGGCGATTCCCGGGCAGGCGGTCGGTGGTGTCGTCGGTGGTGCTGCGGGAGCGGTCGCCGGTGCGGGTGTCGGTGCGGTGTTGGGCGGCGTGACCGGATGTGTGGCGACGACGGTCGTGTGCCCGGTCGGGACCGTTGCCGGAATCGCGGTCGGCGTCGGGATCGGCGGCGCGACGGGCGCAGCCCTCGGCGCGGCGGCGGGCGCGGGGCTGGGCGGCGCCATCGGCGGCCAGATCCCGGCCTGACATGGGACGGCGCCCGGATCCCGCCGGGGGATCCGGGCGCCGCGTCGTGTGTAGTCAGCCCGCGTCAGGGTTCGAGGTCTGCCACTCCCCTGCCGCTCGCGATGTCGAAGGGCACCGAAACCTGGTCGTGGGCGATCAGCCAGGTGCCGTCGATCTTGCGCAGGCCGAAGGTGACCCGGACCCACATGCCGTCGGCGGTCTCGCCGGTCCGGAGGGTGCCGCGGAGGCGCCCGAAGGCGTGCCCGTAGGCCACCTCGCCGCCCACGGTGAAGGTCAGGTCGCGGAACTCGTAGTCCACGGTCTCGAAGAACAAGAACACCTTCGCCCAGTTCTCGAGTTTCGCCGCGATCCCCACATGCTCCAATGGCGGCTCGACATCGAAGGACACGACGTCAGCCGTGTACAGCCGCCCGAGCGCCTCGAGATCCTTGGCTCGCAGGGCCTCGACAACCTGGTCGATCTGTCGGCGAATCTGGGCCTCGTCCTTGCCGACGGGCGTCCGAAAGTCGTTGGCTGTAGTCATGATCGGGCTCCTCACGAATTGACGAGAATGGTTTCGGCCCCGGTCCGCAGCGGCGCCAGCGCGGTGCTCCAGGCCAAGACCTGATCCAGCGTCTTCCCCAGGGCGGCGACATGATGGTCGCGCGGTGTGAAGGTGGTGTTGTCCTCGAAATCGGTGAGCACCGAGATCGCGACCTGATAACCGACATCGGCCATGCCGAGCGTGCCGCACACCGTCCGCAACTGCACCACCGCGCGGGCGCCGCCGCCCGCCCCGTAGGAGACGAATCCGACCGCCTTGTCCGTCCACTCCGCGAACAGGTGGTCGAGGGCGTTCTTCAGCGCCCCGGGCACGCCGCCGTTGTACTCCGGGGTCACGATCACGAAGCCGTCGAACGGGGCGATCCGCTCGGCCCAGGCGCGGGTGTGCTCGTGGCCCGACGGGCCGAACATCGGCGGCACGGGCTCGTCCAGATGCGGCAGCGGATGATCGCGCAGGTCGATCAGTTCGAACTCGGCATCGCCGCGCTGGGACGCCGAATCCAGCACCCACCGCGCGATCTGCGGACCCCTGCGGTTGGGCCGGGTGCTGCCGAGGATGATGCCGATTCTGGTCATTTCCGGAACTCCTGCCTTGCTGAACGGGTTATGACCTTCCGACGACGCAGCCGTCCGAAATGTCAGGCCGCCGCACACCACGGGCCACGGATTCGTCGGTATCGGTGAGGGACGCACCCCCTGGACGGTCGCGGGGCCGCTCGAAGCACCGGTCGAAAGGCTTGATCGCGAGTTCGACGCCGACATCCGCGCATTCCTCGTGAACCGACCCGCTTGGGCCGTTATTGTGCGGGTAGTACCCGAAATACCCTGCGGTCCAATTTCGTGCCCGAGGAGATGGGAGGTGCATCATGACTCGTTCCGACGTGCCGGAGAACTACACCACCGATGACGCCGGAATTCCGGTCCCCAGCGATGAGCATTCACTGACGGTGGGGCCCGACGGCCCGATCCTGCTGAACGACGCGTACCTGATCGAGAAGATGGCGGCATTCAATCGCGAGCGGGTGCCCGAGCGCCAGCCGCACGCGAAGGGCGGCGGCGCCTTCGGCGTCTTCGAGGTCACCGAGGACATCAGCGCCTATACAGCGGCCGACGTCTTCCAACCCGGCCGCCGGACCGAGGTGCTGGCCCGGTTCTCGACCGTGGCCGGTGAGCGGGGCAGCCCGGACACCTGGCGCGACCCGCGCGGATTCGCCCTGAAGTTCTATACCGAACAGGGCAATTTCGACATGGTCGGCAACAACACCCCGATCTTCTTCGTCCGGGACCCGATGAAGTTCCAGGATTTCATCCGCTCGCAGAAGCGCCGGGCGGACAACAACCTGCGCGACCACGATATGCAGTGGGACTTCTGGACCCTGTCGCCGGAATCCGCCCACCAGGTCACCTGGCTGATGGGCGATCGCGGAATCCCTCGGACCTGGCGGCACATGAACGGCTATTCCAGCCACACCTACATGTGGGTCAATCGGGACGGGGCGAAGTTCTGGGTGAAATACCACTTCAAGACCGACCAGGGCATCGAGTTCTTCACCCAGGACGAGGGCGACCAGATGGCCGCGATGGACACCGACTACCACACCCGCGACCTGTTCGAGGCCATCGAGGGCGGCAACTACCCCAGCTGGACGCTGAAGATGCAGATCATGCCGTTCGACGACGCCAAGACCTACCGGTACAACCCGTTCGACCTCACCAAGGTCTGGCCGCACGGGGACTATCCGCTGATCGAGGTGGGCCGCCTGACGCTGAACCGGAATCCGGCCGACTACCACACCGAGATCGAGCAGGCGGCGTTCGAGCCGAGCAACGCCGTGCCCGGCACCGGGCCCAGCCCGGACAAGATGCTGCTCGGCCGGTGGTTCTCCTACCCCGACGCGCACCGCTACCGCATCGGCGCCAATTACAAAGAGCTGCCGGTGAATTCACCGCACGCGGCGTCGCTGCACTCCTACACCAAGGACGGGCACATGCGGCACCACAATCCGGGCGACCCGGTGTACGTGCCGAATTCGAAGGGCGGCCCGCACGCCGATCCGGTGGAGGCCGGTCCGCAGGCCGGTTGGTACAGCGACGGCGAGATGGTGCACGCCGCCTACACCCGGCGGCGCGACGACGACGATTGGGGCCAGGCCGGGACCATGGTGCGCGAGGTGCTCGACGACGCCGCGCGGGAGCGGCTGGTGCACAACATCGTCGGCCACCTGCTCAACGGCGTGACCGAGCCGGTGCTGGCGCGCGCCTTCGAGTACTGGCGCAACGTCGACAAGGATCTGGGCGACCGCGTCGAGTCCGGCGTCCGGGCGAAGGCGGGCGAGAAGGACCCCAAGGCCGCCGAACAGGCCAATCCCGCCCGCTCCTCGGCCCAGTCCAAGGCCTAGCGGACGGGACGGCACAGCTGTGCCGAAACCGCAACGCACTGGTGTCCGTCCACGGGGTACTTCGCAAACATGAAGAACTCGACCTCGCTGGGATCCAGACCCGCGCGCCGCCCGTGGTATGCCGACCTGGAAGACGCCGAACGCCGCGGCGCCCACGGCAGTGCCGGTATCGGCTATTTCGACTGCGACTGCGACCTGTGCCGCCGCCGACATCACGACCCGCCGTTCTGAATCACCCGGTGTGGCGGGTCAGGACGTGCCCGGACTGTCCGGTTTCGTGACGCTCCGTGGCGTCGTGGCATCCTGGTCGGCGGTCTCCGGATCCGGCTGGACGGCGCCGTGTTCGGTCCCGTCGTCGGCCTCCTGATCGGGCTCGGGATGCTCCGGGGAGAATTCCGCGGGCAGCCGCTTGATGTGCTTGTTCATCGAGCGGACCAGCAGCACCGTGCCCGCCAGCAGCACGAGGATGATGACCAGCCCCATCGGGGACGCCTTGCCGAATTCGGGTCCGGTCGGGTTGGTGGCGGGCTGCGCGAGCAGGGTGAGGATCATCGCGCGGTGTCCCCGAGCGCGGTGCGCGCGTCCTCGGCCTCCCGGATGCCCGCGAACAGGTCGGTCTCCGGGATCTCGGTGCGCACCCGGGTCTGGACCAGCTCGAATTCCTCGGTCGGCCACAGCCGCTGCTGCATCTCCATCGGAATGGCGAAGAACGCGCCGTTCGGGTCGATCTGGGTGGCGTGCGCGCGCAGCGCGTCGTCGCGCTGCGGGAAGTACTTGGCGCACTCGATCTGCGAGGTCACCCGGCCCATGATGTCGCCGCGCTCGGCCGCCATCGAACGGAAGCGGTCCAGCCACTCCTGCATCGGGAACGGCTCGCCGATCCGCTCGTACTCGTCGGCGAACACCTCCATCCGCTGGATGCTGAAACCGTGGTCGTAGTACAGCTTCAGCGGCGTCCAGGGCTCACCGGCGTCGGGGAACCGCTCCGGATCCCCGGCCGCCTCGAAGGCGGCCACCGACACCTTGTGGCACATGATGTGGTCCGGGTGCGGATAGCCGCCGTTCTCGTCGTAGGTGGTCATGACGTGCGGCTTGAACTCACGCACCACCCGCACCAGCGCCTCGGTGGCCTCCTCGAGCGGCACCAGCGCGAAGCAGCCCTCGGGGAGCGGTGGCAGCGGATCGCCCTCGGGCAGACCGGAGTCCACGAAGCCCAGCCAGTGCTGCTGCACACCCAGCGCGCGGGCGGCCTCGGCCATCTCCTCGCGGCGCACCTCGTTGATGCGGTCGAGGATGCCGGGCACGTCCATCGCCGGATTGAGGATCGACCCGCGTTCGCCGCCGGTCAGGGTGACGACCAGCACGTCGTTGCCCTCGGCCGCGTACTTCGCGGTCGTCGCGGCGCCCTTGCTGGACTCGTCGTCGGGGTGGGCATGGACCGCCATGAGGCGAAGGCCACTCACGTCTCGTTCACCTCGTTGCTCACCGTCTTCACCTCATCGCTCTGTGCCGCGGGGGTCGAAGTCTCCACAGCGCGAGCGGGACCCCCCGTGGCCACGGAGGAGGTCGCACGACCACGACCCGCCCAGCACTCGCGCCGATCTACACCCCATATAGTTCCATCCGACCGTCATTTGTTCCGACCTACCCCCCTGCGGCACGAGGCCGGGCCGCCGTGTCAGCACGCGAGCCCGCCCGGCGCCGCCGATCGAACCCAGGAGCGACCACCGGTGAGCGAGCGGACATCGAAAACAGTCGGGCTCGCGCGCGCGTCGCGGCCGGGCACCGGCGAGGTGCGGCCGTGAACGGGTCACCGCCGGCAACCGACCGCGTGGCCGACCGCTATGGGACCCGCCCGCGCCGCAACCGGCCCTGGCTGCCCTACGCACTGGTCACGGCGGCGGTCCTGCTCGGCGTGGCCGTCGCCGTCGTGGCCTACCTGAAGTTCGGGCCGAAGGACATCGAACCCGAGCAGCTCGGCTACTCGGTCGTGAACGACTCCACCCTCGACATCCACTTCAAGGTGACCCGCGAACATCCCGACCGCCCGGTCGTCTGCTTCGTGCGCGCCATGGACTCCGACCAGGCCGAGGTCGGCCGCCGCGAGGTGTTGATTCCGGCCTCGACCAGCGGAACCGTCGAACTGAACGCGATCGTCCGCACGACCGGCCGCCCCGCCGCTGGCGACATTTACGGGTGCAGCGACAAGATTCCCGCATATTTACGGGCCGGGTGACCCTGACGCCGGATCCTCAATAATCCCGATCCGGGCGAAACGCCTCGCAATCATCGCTCCGACCTGCGTATTTGTAGTTCGTGCTAAAATGGCTCAACACACGGTTCCGAGGCTCGGAGCCGTGTTTGCTGCATTGGCGGCCAGCGCTGTCGGTTCTGGGCACCAGGGGTGCGCGCGGAACAGGGCCTGTCGGGGTTCGAGTACATCCCCCAGGGATCGCTCTAGCCGTCCACTGCTGCTGTGCGGGTCTCCGGGCGCGTGCAGTAGCGGATATCAGGGAATCCCGGCTCGCCGGGAACAACTACTAGGGAGTGATCGAGATGACTGAGACGAACGTGACCTGGCTGACACCGGAGTCGCACGAAAGGCTCAAGGGCGAACTCGACGCGCTCATTGCCAACCGTCCGGTCATCGCGGCCGAGATCAACGAACGGCGCGAAGAAGGCGACCTGAAGGAGAACGGCGGCTACCACGCGGCGCGCGAGGAGCAGGGCCAGCAGGAGGCGCGCATCCGCCAGCTGCAGGAACTGCTGAACAACGCCAAGGTGGGCGTGGCGCCGACCAAGTCCGGGGTCGCGCTGCCGGGATCGGTCGTCAAGGTCTATTACGACGGCGACGAGACCGACACCGAGACGTTCCTGATCGCGACCCGCGAGGAGGGCCTGGGCGGTACGGATCTCGAGACCTACTCGCCCAACTCGCCGCTGGGCGGCGCCCTCATCAACGCGAAGGTCGGCGAGACCCGCGAGTACACCCTGCCCAACGGCAACACCATGAAGGTGACGCTGGTCAGCGCGGAGCCGTACCACAGCTGATGTGACGTCGAGCCACTCGGCGGCAGCTTGCAGCACTGTCGTCGAAGGCTCCACGAGATCGACGCGCAGCGGCCGCGCCGGAGGTTTCCGGCGCGGCCGCTGTCGTGTATTCGGGGCTTGCGGAGTGGTGACTCAGCCCAGCGCCTGCTCGATATCGGCGAGCAGGTCGGCGATGTCCTCGATGCCTACCGACAGCCGCACCAGATCGGCCGGGACCTCGAGTTCGGAGCCCTCGGTGGAGGCGTGCGTCATCGCGCCCGGATGTTCGATCAGCGATTCCACCCCGCCCAGCGATTCGGCGAGGGTGAAGATCTTGGCCTTCGCGCAGAAGTCGTGCGCCGCCTGCCGTCCGCCGCGCAACCGAACCGAGATCATGCCGCCGAAGCGGCGCATCTGCTTCTGCGCCACCGCGTATCCGGGATGGTCGCCCAACCCCGGATAGATGACGCGTTCGATCGCCGGATGGGAGGCGAGGAATTCGGTGATGGTCTCGGCATTGTCGCAGTGCCGATCCATCCGCACCGCAAGGGTTTTCACGCCGCGCATGGTGAGGAAGGCGTCGGTCGGCCCCGGCACCGCGCCCGCCCCGTTCTGCAGGAAGCCCCAGGCCGCGTCCAACTCGGCGTCGTCGGTGACCAGCGCGCCGCCGACCACATCGGAGTGGCCGCCGAGATATTTGGTGGTCGAGTGCAGCACGATATCGGCGCCGAGCAGCAGCGGCTGCTGCAGGTACGGCGAGGCGAAGGTGTTGTCCACCACCAGCTTCGCGCCGCCGCCGTGCGCGACATCGGCCAGCGCGGCGATATCGCCGATATTCAGCAGCGGGTTGGTGGGCGTCTCGATCCAGACCAGTTTCGTGTTGGGCCGCATGGCATTTCGCACCGCGTCGGGATCCGACACCGGGGCCACCGAGTATTCGATGCCCCACTGCGTGAACACCTTGTCGATCAGCCGGAAGGTGCCGCCGTAGGCGTCGTTCGGGATGACCAGGTGGTCGCCGGGCCGCAGCGACGCCCGCAGCGCACAGTCGGTGGCCGCCATCCCGGAGGCGAAGGCGCGCCCGTACCGGCCCGACTCCAGCGCGGCCAGGTTGGCCTCCAGCGCGGTGCGGGTCGGATTGCCGGTCCGGGCGTACTCGTAGCCGCCGCGCAGCCCGCCCACCCCGTCCTGGGCGAAGGTCGAACTCGCGTAGATCGGCACATTCACCGCGCCGGTCTGCGGATCGGGATCGAATCCGGCGTGCACGGCCCGTGTGGAGAACCCCAGCTGATCGTCGGTCATGGGGCAAGCCTAGAAGGACGGCTTTCTCGCTCCCGACGCGGGAACCCCGTGGGCCGATACTGTGATTCCCATGGTCACCGTCGACGAGCTGTTCGCGATCGATTCCCTGTTGAGCGACACCGAGCGCCAGATACGACAGACAGTGCGGTCCTTCGGCGAGCAGCGGCTGCGGCCGCGGGTGGCCGACTGGTTCGAGCGCGGCGCCTTCCCGGCGCGCGAGCTGGCGCCCGAGCTGGGCAAGCTCGGCCTGCTGGGCATGCACCTCGACGGTTACGGCTGCGCGGGCACCTCGGCGACCGAATACGGCCTGGCGTGCCTGGAGCTGGAGGCGGTCGATTCCGGGGTCCGCAGCATGGTGTCGGTGCAGGGCTCGCTGGCGATGACCGCGATCCACAAATACGGCTCCGAGGAGTACAAGCAGCGCTGGCTGCCCGAGATGGCGAGCGGCCGGGTGCTCGGCTGCTTCGGGCTGACCGAGCCCGATTTCGGGTCCAATCCGGGCGGTATGCGCACCCGCGCCCGGCGCGACGGGACCGATTGGGTCCTCGACGGTTCGAAGATGTGGATCACCAACGGCTCGGTGGCCGATGTGGCGGTGGTCTGGGCGCGCGCGGAGGACGGCATCCGCGGCTTTCTGGTTCCGACGGACACCCCGGGGTTCACCGCCCGGGAAATGCACCGCAAGCTGTCGCTGCGGGCTTCGATCACCGCGGAACTGGATCTGGACGGCGTCCGGCTGCCCGACGATGCCGCGCTGCCGCGGGCGCGTGGGCTCGCCGCCCCGCTGGGCTGCCTGTCCGAGGCGCGCTTCGGCATCGTCTTCGGGGCGATGGGCGCCGCCCGCGACTGCCTGAGCGCGACCATCGACTACGCGCGCACCCGCGAGGTGTTCGACAAACCGCTGGCCGCCTACCAGCTGACCCAGGCCAAGCTGGCGGATATGGCCGTGGAGCTCGGCAAGGGCGAGCTGCTGGCGATCCATCTGGGCCGCCTGAAGGACCGCGGCGAGCTGCGGCCGGAGCAGGTGAGCGCGGGCAAACTGAACAGCACCCGGCAGGCGCTGGCCATCGCGCGCGAATGCCGCACCATTCTGGGCGCCAACGGAATCACCCTCGACTATCCGGTGCTGCGCCATGCCAACAATCTCGAGTCGGTGCTCACCTACGAGGGCACCGCGGAGGTGCATCAGCTCGTGCTCGGCGAGGCGCTCACCGGGGCCAAAGCCTTTCGCTGACAGCGGTTTCGCCGGGCGTCGAGTGCTGGACAATAACCGGTACCCGCCTGAACGCCGAGTGCTACATCACAGTGTTTCAAATGCTGCATGATTGCTAGCATGAGCGGGTGTTTTTGCTCGGCTCCGCGTTGCTCGAAGTGTCGGCGCGCAAGACCTTGAAACGCCTGCACTCCACGCACGGAGCCCCGGCGCTCGCCGCGGCGCGCGAGGCGCCCGCGATATCGGCGGCATTGGATCAGCACGCCGCGGCCGTCCGCGACATCCTGGATCTCGGTGTGGAGAATTCGGCGGCCGTCCCGTCCGGCGTGCTGCTCGCCGGATACGCCCGCGGCCTGGTGGAAAGCTCCGGCCGCGGTGCGGTGCGTGCGCCGCACGACCTCCCCGGCTGGATCGCCGCCGAGTGGTTGCCGCTGCGACTGGCGGCGGTCTGCGTGCTGGCCGGTTCGAAGGCATGAAAAGCCCGGGCGGCCACGGATTGCTCCGTGACCGCCCGGGATCGTGTTGTCGCCGCCGACCTCAGCGGGGCTGCTGCGGATCGCCGTACCCAGGCGCCTCGCCGTAGCCGGATCCGCCGTAGCTCGATCCGCCATAGCCGTGCTCGGAACCCGACTCCGGGCGATAGCTCGCACCGCTGGTCTGCGGTGTCCACCGATCACCGGGCTGCGGAGCACCCGCCCACTGCTGCCGATCGGCATCCTCGCGGCCGCGCTGGTACGCCTCGGCGTGACCGCGCAGCTGCGGCATCTCGCCCTCGACGGTGTCCAGCCAACCCTCCCAGCGCTGCTGCATGGGCCGGATCAGGCCGCCGCCGATGCCGACGACCAGGATGCCGCCGATGGTGGCCAGCACCGTGATCAGGATCGGCGTGGTCACCGAGGTGGCGACACCGATCTGATTGAGCGCGGCGATGATGCCGACGCCCCAGATGAACACCGCGGCCAGCCGCCCCAGCATGCGGCCGTAGGACAGCCCGCTGAGCATGTTGCCGATCAGATCGGTGACCACGCGGGCGATCGCACCCGCGACGCACACGATGACGATCGCGACCGCGGCCCGCGGCAGCCAGGACACGATGCCGTTGAGCATGGTGCTGACCGGATTCGGACCGAAGACGCCGAAGCCGATCTGCAGCGCGATCAGCAGGATCGCGTAGTAGACCAGCTTCGCCAGCAGAGCGGTGGCGTCGTATTTGCTGTTGGCCAGCATGTCCTTGATGCCACCGCGTTCGACCAGTCGGTCGAACCCGACCCGGCGCAACACCCGATCGGCGACCTTGGCGACCACCTTCGCGATGATCCAGCCGACGAGCATGATCGCCAGGAATCCGACGAATTTGGGCACGAACGTCGCGATCGAACTCCACGCGTTCGATATGCCCTGCTGAAAATCGATAGCCAGATTGGAGGTGTACACGACCGATCCCTTCGCTATCTCGCGTGTTCGAGCAGTTTGCCAGAACATTACAAGGGGGGACGTACCCTGCTGTGATCATTCGAATCAGCGGTTTGCAAACATTTTGCTGACGTCTCGATAACGAACGGGTCCGATACCGAGGCGGCGGATCAGTAGGCCGAGTTGACGTTGTCCATCGAGCCGTAGCGGTGAGCGGCGTAATTGCACGCGGCGGCGATGTTGGCGACCGGGTCCCAGACGTCGTACGGGGTGCCCTCCACGTGGTACGCCCGGAAGGTCGGGTCGATCACCTGCAACAGACCCTTGGACGGGATGCCCGCCGCGGCGTTGGAGTCGTAGAGGTTGATGGCCTGGGGATTACCCGTGGACTCGCGCATGATGTTGCGGAGAATGCCGTCGTAGCTGCCCGGAATGCCGCGAGCGGACATGATGTCGAGAGCCTCGCGAATCCAGCCGTCCAGGTTGTCGGGGTAGCTCGGGGCCGGGGGCGGCGGCGGGGCGACCGGCAGCGGCGCGGGCATGGGAGCCGGTGCGGCCTCGGGGGCCGGCGCCTGGGCGGCGGCCGGGGCCGCGGGAGCAGTGGTGCTATCGGCGGTCGCGGCGATCGTGGAGGCCAAAGCGGCGGGCCGCACATCGTCGCTCCCGTGCCCCACCGCGGAGGTGACGGCGGCGAAGGCGGCCAGCGCCAGGGTGGCGGATCCGGCGGTGCGTGCGACCGCCTTGGCTCTACTGCTCTCGATGGACTTCTTCGACATGCGCGGTTTTTCCTACTCTGGTGTCGGCCGTTGTGGGCCTGCACAGGCAGCACGGGGTCAGGGTGAGACCGTGACGGGTTCACCTGGGCGCTGCGGTGCTGTTGTGGAACTTGTTATGAGAGAAGGGGATTCGCAGTCCCCACTGACACGACTGAGCTCAGCGACGGCCGGGCGGACCGACGACGGCGCTGGATGCGCTCGCGGCCGCGGCGGCTACCGCTGCGATGCCCGCCGTACCTGGCGGCGCATCCGTCGCGGTCGTAATCCGCATGGGCGTTGACAACTCCTCGTGCTATCCGGGGTCGGGACAACCGACGAGGTCACAGGATGGTTGCGGTAGGTTAACGTAAACTGAACTCAAGATGAACAAACGGTGCGAACTTCTGGCAAACACTTAAAGTTCAATCTTCTACAACCCGCTGACCAGGACATTCACGCCTAAACGCAAGGTGCCGCGGGTCACAGAAAAAGTTGCCGTGTCGTGCTGGACAGCGTCAATTTGCCCGTATTTTGGGGGCTTCAGCGCGTCTGGGTAACGGTTCGTGATCATCGGCCGCCGTGGTCACCGATAGCCCCGGCCTGCGCCCGGAATCACTGGGTGGGGCCGTCGACCGCCTGGCCGCCGCGGCACGAAACGACGTCGTCCGCTGCGGGCTTCGACGGTGCAGCACTCGCATGATCAGCGGGAGCAGCAGGATCATCAGCAGCAGGCGCACGCTCTGCACCGTGGTGATCAGCGGCATGTTGGCGTTCATATCCTCGGCGGCGGCCAGGACCGCGTTGAGCCCGCCGGGAGTGGTGGCCAGGTAGAGATCGGACAGTTCCAGATCGACGAACAGCGCCAGACCGAGCGCGAGCGCCGCGACCACCGCGGACAGCGCGACCACCGCGGCCGTCATACCGGGCAGCAGCCGCGCCATCTCCACCACGACGGTGCGGGTGAAGCGGGTGCCGACCTCGAATCCGATCAGCACGAACAACAATTCCTTGAACAGATTGGTCGGCGCGTAGCCGTGGCTGACGCCCACCGCCGTCAGAGCCGCGGTGATCAGCAGCGGGCCCAGCAGCGCGCCCATCAGGACGCCCAGCATGGCCTGCACGCCGACCGCCACCTCTTTCGGCAGCGGCGGGCAGTCGCCCGGTGAGCGCGAGCGCCGCCCCGACCACGATCGCGACGATCATCTGCGGCGCCGGGAATCGGGTGCGATCGAGCACCTCCGCCACACCCAGCACGGCCGCCAGCAGAACCATCCATCCGAGCGCTTGCCACCGGGTCATGCCAGGCCATATTCGTCCCCACTGATGAACATGGGGTAACAGGTCAGTTATCCCTCACGACCAACGCGGTGATCCCGGCCTCATAGCGAATTCCCCTGCACTATAGGGAAATTCAAAGAAGGGTTACTACCCTCTGCGGGCTGACGCCCTCAATTTGCCAACAGGGCAACCTTGCAGCGTCAACCCTCGGCGATCCCGAGCGCGGACAACGCCCCGGCGCCCCAACTCACGCACCGCGCGCCTGCTCACGCACCCCCTGCAGCGCTTGCACGGGGTGCGTGAGCACGCGGGGGGTGCGTGGAGGGTGGGGTCAGCGCGCGGGGAGGCCCGAGCGGCTCAGGAAGCCGAGCAGGTCGTGGCGGGTGATGACGCCGATCGGCTTGCCGTCCTCGACCACCATCAGGGCGTCGGTGGATTCGAGGGATTTGGTCGCGGCCGAGACCGGCTCGCCGGAGCCGATCAGCGGGAACGACTCGCTCATATGCTTGGACACCGGGTCGGTGAGGTGGGCGCGGCCCTCGAAGACCGCCGAGAGCAGATCGCGCTCGGTGACGCTGCCGGCCACCTCGCCCGCCATCACCGGCGGCTCGGCGCCGACCACCGGCATCTGCGAGACGTCGTATTCGTGCAGGATCTCGATGGCGTCGCGCAGAGTCTCCTGCGGGTGGGTGTGCACCAGATCGGGCAGCGCGCCGGACTTGCCGCGCAGCACGTCGCCGACGGTGGGCTCGGTGGTGCTGCCGTCGAGGCGGGACCGCAGGAAGCCGTAGGAGCTCATCCACTGGTCGTTGAAGATCTTCGACAGATAGCCACGGCCGCCGTCGGGCAGCAGCACGACCACCACCGCGTTCGGATCCCGCTCGGCCACCCGCAGCGCCGCGACCACCGCCATGCCACAGGAGCCGCCGACCAGCAGGCCCTCCTCGCGGGCCAGGCGACGGGTCATGTCGAAGGAGTCGGCGTCGGAGACCGCGATGATCTCGTCGGGCACGGCCGGGTCGTAGGCGCTGGGCCAGAAGTCCTCGCCGACGCCCTCGACCAGATAGGGACGGCCGGAGCCGCCGGAGTACACCGAACCCTCCGGATCAGCGCCGACCACCTGCACCTTCCCGCCGGAGACCTCCTTGAGATAGCGCCCGGCGCCGGTGATGGTGCCGCCGGTGCCGACACCGGCGACGAAATGGGTGACGGTGCCGTCGGTATCGCTCCAGATCTCGGGACCGGTGGTCTCGTAATGGCTGTCGGGGCCGCCGGGGTTGGAGTACTGGTCGGGCTTCCACGCGCCGGGAATCTCGCGCACCAGGCGATCGGAGACGCTGTAGTAGCTGCCCGGATCCTCCGGCGGGACGGCGGTCGGGCACACCACGACCTCGGCGCCGTAGGCGCGCAACACGTTCCGCTTGTCCTCGCTCACCTTGTCCGGGCAGACGAAGACGCACTTGTACCCGCGCTGCTGGGCGACGAGCGCCAGGCCGACGCCGGTGTTGCCGGAGGTGGGTTCGACGATGGTGCCGCCGGGCTGCAGCAGGCCCTGCTCCTCGGCGGCATCGATCATCTTGACCGCGATGCGGTCCTTCGAGCTGCCGCCCGGATTCAGGTATTCGATCTTCGCCGCCACCAGGCCGGAGTTCGGGCCCACCACGGAGTTCAACCGCACGAGCGGGGTGTTGCCGATCAGATCGACGACGTGGTTCGCGATGCGCATAGGCCCATCGTTGCAGAATGTCGCGCCTCACCCGGCAACCGCCCCGGGTCAACGATCCCGGCCAAGAGCATGCCGGGAAATACGAGCGGGCATGCCTGGAGATACGAACGGGCATGCCTGGAGATACGAACGGGCATGCCGGGAAATATCAGCGGGCACACCGGAAATCTGAGCGGGCACACCGGTCAACACCGCGACGCCGCTGCGCTTTGCGCCTATGATCTGCCGGGTGAGGATGCCGAAGATCGCCCGCACCGCCGCCGCCGTGCTCGGAACCCTCGGGGTCGCGACGGCGATCGCGTCCGCCTCGGCGGACGCGCAGACCGTCGAATTCCCCCAGACGCCGAGCGTGTTCTACGGCGGCCTGTGCTGGGGCAACATTCGCACCTGGGCCGACACCAGCCCCGACTATCCCGGCCGGGCCATCATCAATGTCCAGTCGCTGGCCATCGCGGGCGTCGGATCCGGGCAGTATCCGTTCGCCCCGCTGTGCAATGTCGACACCACCGTCGCCTGGCGCAACACCACCACCGGCGCCGCGGGCGAGTACCGGCTGAACGTGGTGGCCGGTATCTACGGCAGCATCCTCTATGCCCAGTTCCAGGACACCGGCCCGGGCCACATCGAGGTCACGGTCTCCACCAGCAACTTCAACGTCCCGGCCAAGGGCGGCTTCGAGGTCCCCGGCCCGCCACCCCCGCCGCCGGGCGAATAAGCGCCGACTCCCCACGCACCCCGTGCGTGCTCCCGCACCCCCTGCACGCGTTGTGCGGGGTGCGTGAGCCGACGCGGGGTGCGTGAGTTCGTTCGGCCCCGATGACGGGTGCTCACATTCGCCGGATCCGGCACGATATAAGCAGACGAGATCGTGGTCGGAGGGTGGAGCGGAAAGGGGTCGACAGGTGGCGAGAACGTGGCGCACGTTCGCGGTGACCGGCGCCGCCACGGTGGCGGCTGGGTCGGGTGCGGGTACCGCGTGGTGGGCGGGCTATCGGCTGCTGATGCAGCAGGCGCAGGCGGCGCGGGCGGTGATCGGCCGCGACACCTCCAAGCCGCCGGAGGCCGACGGCGTCTATACCTCGGGCTGTCCGGCGCCCGAATCATGGCGCACCGGAACCCCTTTCGACCTACACCTGATGATCTTCGGTGACTCCACCGCGGCGGGCGTCGGCTGCGACAGCGCCGAGCAGGTGCCGGGTGTGCGGCTCGCCCGCGGCCTCGCCGAGGCGACCGGGCAGCGAATCCGGCTGAGCACCAAGGCCATCTCGGGCGCCACGTCCAAGGGGCTGGCCGGTCAGGTCGACGCGATGTTCGTCGCCGGGCCGCCGCCGGATGCCGCGGTGATCCTAGTCGGCGCCAACGACGTCACCAAGAAGCACTCCGTACTCCGCTCGGCGCAGCGGCTGCGGCGGGCGGCGCAGCGGCTGCATGAGGCGGGCAGCGTGGTGGTGGTCGGCACCTGCCCCGATCTGGGTTCGGTGGCCGCCATCCCGCAGCCGCTGCGGACCGTGGTGCACAGCTGGAGCGTGCGACTGGCGCGGGCCCAGGCCGCCGCGACCCGCGCGGTCGGCGGGTGTCCGGTGCCGATGGGCGATCTGCTCGGCCACGATTTCCGCAGCACACCCGAGGTGCTGTTCTCCGCCGACGGCTTCCATCCCTCCGCCGCCGGGTACGAGTTGGCCGCCGCCCACTTGCTCCCGGCGCTGCTGCGCGAGCTCGATGAGCGAGATACGGGCATACCGGATGTACCGAGCCCGATCGGGGCGACGTAGATTCGGAGGAGAATTCCGTATCTGTGTACCGAACGGCCGCTTGGTTGTTCGGCCGCCCAACGAAGGAGTCCTCATGCCAGAGGCCGTCATCGTTTCCGTTGCCCGCTCCCCGATCGGCCGTGCGGGCAAGGGCTCGCTCGTGGGCATGCGCCCGGACGACCTCGCCGCCCAGATGGTCCGCGCCGCGCTCGACAAGGTCCCGGCGCTGGCCGCCTCCGACATCGACGACCTGATGCTCGGCTGTGGGCAGCCCGGCGGCGAGGCCGGGTTCAACATGGCCAAAGTGGTGGCGACGCAGCTCGGCTACGACTTCCTGCCCGGCGTGACGCTCAACCGCTACTGCTCCTCATCGCTGCAGACCAGCCGAATGGCTTTCCACGCCATCAAGGTGGGCGAGGGCGATGTCTTCATCTCCGCCGGTGTCGAGACCGTCTCGCGTTTCCCGAAGGGCACGTCCGACGGCTGGCCGGACACCCACAACATCAAGTTCGCCGATGCCGAGGCACGCACGGCGAAACGCGCCGAGGGCGGCTCGGACGGCTGGGTCGACCCGCGCGAGAACGACCAACTACCCGACGTCTACATCGCGATGGGCCAGACCGCCGAGAACGTCGCCCAGTTCACCGGCATCTCCCGCGAGGACCAGGACCACTGGGGCGTGCGCTCGCAGAACCGCGCCGAGGAGGCCATCAAGTCCGGCTTCTTCGAGCGGGAGATCACCCCGGTGACGCTGCCCGATGGCAGCGTCGTCTCCACCGACGACGGCCCGCGGCCGGGCACCACCTACGAGAAGGTGTCGCAGCTCAAGCCGGTGTTCCGCCCCGACGGCACCATCACCGCCGGTAATGCCTGCCCGCTCAACGACGGCGCGGCGGCGCTGGTGATCATGAGCGACACCAAGGCGAAGGAGCTGGGTCTGACCCCGCTGGCGCGCATCGTGTCCACGGGCGTGTCCGGGCTGTCGCCGGAGATCATGGGCCTGGGTCCGATCGAGGCCGTGCGGCGGGCGCTGAAGCTGGCCGGTAAGACCATCGACGACCTCGACCTGTACGAGATCAACGAGGCGTTCGCGGTACAGGTGCTCGGCTCGGCGCGCGAGCTGAACATGGACCTGGACAAGCTGAACGTCTCCGGCGGCGCGATCGCCCTGGGCCACCCCTTCGGCATGACCGGCGCCCGCATCACCGCCACCCTGATCAACAACCTGCAGACCCACGACAAGCAATGGGGCCTGGAGACCATGTGCGTCGGCGGCGGCCAAGGCATGGCGATGATCATCGAGCGCCTCAGCTGACGCTGAGCCACAGAAGGTTCCGGGGGCCGTGCCCCCGGTCCCCGTAAGGTTCGCAAAGCCACCCGGATGCGAGGAGTCCGAGATGCCTGCCTATGCCATTGCTCATCTGCACAATGTCGACGTCAATGCCGAGATCGTCGAATACCTGCGGCGGATCGACGACACCCTGGCCCGGTTCGGTGGGAAATTCATCGTGCACGGCGGGCGCCAGATGGTCGCCGAGGGGCCTGCCGACGGCTCCGTGATCGTGATCGAATTCCCGGATTACGATGCGGCGCAAGCGTGGTACGCCTCGCCGGAGTACCAGGCCATCCTGCCGCTGCGCACGAACAACTCGGTCGGCGTGGCGGTCCTGGCCGACCACTGCGGTGACGATCACGTCGCCACGGATATCCTGCCGCCGAAGGTGCCGCGCGGCTGATCGCACACCAGGCTCACCGACCGGCCGATGCCAGGAAGTCCCGGACCAACGGACTCGCGACGGAACGGAACTCCTCGAAATAGGCGTGGCGGGCGCCGGGAATCATCCGCAGCCGGGCGTCCGGAAAACGGGTGGCCACCGAGGAATTCGGTGGCCACCCGCTCGATTACGCGGACCGCTAGTCGTTCTGCAGGTAACTCAGCAGCCGCAGGATCTCGAGGTACAGCCAGACCAGGGTGACGGTGAGGCCGAGGGCGACGCCCCAGGCGGCCTTCTCCGGCGCCTGGGCGCGGATCAGCTGGTCGGCGGCGTCGAAGTCGAGCAGGAAGCTGAACGCGGCGATGGCGATCACGACCAGGCTGAAGATGATCGAGATGGGGCCGCCGTCGCGCAGGCCGAAACCGCCCTCGGTGAAGAACGCGGCGATCATGTTGCCCACCATCAGCACCAGCACGCCGATCATGGCGCCGACGATCATGCGGGTGAAGCGCGGCGTCACCCGGATGGCGCCGGTCTTGTACACCACGAGCATGCCGAAGAACACGCCGAAGGTGCCGAGTACCGCCTGCGCGATCAGCCCGGAGCCGCCCACGCCGCCGAAGGCGACGTTGGTGAACATGAACGACAGCGCGCCCAGGAACATGCCCTCGAAGGCGGCGTAGCTCAGGACGATGGCCGGATTGTCCTGCTTGCGGCCGAAGGTGGCGACCAGCACCAGCACCAGGCCGACCAGGCCGCCGACGATCACGAACAGCGGCGCCAGCGCATGGTTGGCGGCGGTCAATCCGTAGGAGAGGATCGCCGCGAGCGTGACCACGCCGAGGGTGATGCCGGTCTTGGTGACGACGTCGTCGATGGTCATCGGACGGGCGGCGGCCTGGGTCGGCGGCTGATACTGCTGCTCGTAACCCTGCGGCTGCTGCCCGTACTGAGCGAATTGCCCGGCGCCCGCAGCCGCCGAACCGAACCCCGCGTATCCACCCTGCTGTTGCGGCAGGTTCTTGAAGATCGGGTTGCTGGAGGTGCGTGAAGCACTCATATCGCTAGCTCTCCTGTCATAGCTGCTCGTCACGGATGCTACCCGCACACCGTGCACCGGGCGGCTCTCCAATGAGGTCCGTTATGCCGTATTCAACGACCGGCCACCCTGCACGGGTTCCCGGCGCACAGCGATCACATACAGAATTTACGCTGCCGACAGGTGTTAGGGCCCTTCACGCCGCCGTTCGGCTCGGGCGAGGTGGCGAACGATGACGCTCAGCCTCGTACCCCAGCAGTCGCCCGGCGCCACGACATGCCGCTTTCGACTCTCTCGTGACCGGGTGTGCACAGCACCCGCCGAGCGCGGCGAGTTCTGCACCAACCCGAAGCACACGGCCCGCGCCCTGTATGAGCGTGAGCTGAAGTGGGCCCGCGACGATCGCGCGAAGGCCGACGAGGCCGCGGCGCCGCATCGTCCGGTCACGGATGGCACGAGCGAGCTCGCCGCGCTGCTCGTCCAGCTGCAGGAGACGGCCGGCCGAGTCGCTGCGCTCATGCAAGACGCGCAGACGCTCGCCGCGTCCATCACCGATCCCGACACGATCGCCCGCGAAATCGACGCGGTCACCCGCGCCGCCGAGATGCGAGTCGCCGAGGCCGATCTCGCGCGACGGACCGCCGAGCAGGCCGCCGAGACCGCTGCAGCGCAACGAGATCAGGCGATGAACCTCGCCGACGCGGCATCCGCCGCAGCCGAGGAAATGATCGCCGAGCGCGACGCCGCGGTGCGACGCGTCGATGAGATCGCTGCCGCCGCAGAGCAGCGCATCGCAGATCTCACCGCGAACGCCGAGCAGCGCATCGCCGACATCACCGCCGACGCCGAGCAGCGAGTCGCCAGAGCGAACAGGGAACGCGACGAATTGCGCGAGCAGGCCGAGCAGGCGATAGAGCGCATTCGCGAGAAGACCTCCGACGAGGTGGGGAAGATGCGCGAGAAGCACGACGCTGCCATAAGCGCGTGCGACCGGGCCGAGTCCGAACGTGCCGCCGCGCTCGCTCTCGCCGAGCAGACCAAGACGGACGCCGCCCGCCGAACCGACGAGCTGCAAGCCGCTCAGATGACCGCGCTCGAAAACCTGCACCAGCACTACGCCGCCGCCATGGCCGCCCAACGCGAAGACGCCGAGAAGATTCGAGCCGAACTGCGCGGCGACCTCGAATCCGCGCGGCGCGAAATCGCCGACCTACGAAAACGGGCGGGCCGATAGCCCGGGCGCGATCGCGCTCCCCCTATTCGCCGGTCCTGTCGATCGGATCCCAACGCACCGGCAATCCGCCTGTGCCCCTTCAGAGATGAGGTGCCCCGATATGTCCATGCCCAGCTACCCGCAGCAGATGCGACCGAGGAAGCGGCGCGTGTGGCCGTGGCTGCTGCTCGGTCTGCTCGTGCTGATGCTCGGTGGATGTCTCGCCGCAGTCGCGGTGGGCGTCGACACCGCGAACCGAGCTGCCAGCACCACCGCGGCGCGAACACCGTTCGCCCTGCCGGTCGTCCCCGCCCACTCCCCGACCACCACACCCGCCCCGCCACCGACACCGGCGGGCCCGGCCGCCGTGATCCGCAAGGACGGCACCTACGTGATCGGCGTCGACATCCAGCCCGGCACCTGGCGCACCGAGGGCGCGTCGTTCTGCTACTGGGAGCGCGTCAAGAACCTGTCCGGCGGCGTCGGCTCGATCCTCGACAACAGCGCCGCATCCGGGCAGCAGGTAGTCACAATTCTGCCCACCGACAAGGCATTCAAGAGCCGCGGCTGCGGCACCTGGACTCTCGTGCCGGATTAGCCGCCCGCCCGTCAAGTCCAATTTCTCACCAACACCCATCAGGAGTATTCCCATGTCCCGAATCCTTTGGGCCGCAGTCGCTCTGCTCACCTTCGCGGCCACCGCCGCAGGCTGGGCCGGGCAGGCACACGCCGCGCCGATCCCCGGCCTGACCGAGGGCCAGACGATCCAGATGCGCCTGGCGCTGGCGGGCGACGTCGGACGCAGCGAGACGGAGCTGCTGGCCACCGCGGCGGAAGCGTGCGCCACCCTGCGCGCTCAACCCGATACCACTGGCCGCGACGCCGCGCTCGAGCAGCTGGCGGCCCGCAGGTACTCCGAGGGCTTCTCCCGCGGCTACGCGCTCGGCGTCATGCTGGCCGTCACCTGCCCCGACACGGTTCCCGCTGCCACCGGCCACACCGTTACCGTCGCCCCCGGCACGCTGCCACTGCAGCCCGTCGCGTCGCCGATGGAGGACACGGCCGCCCTGCAAAGCTTCGGCGCGCAGTTCTCCGCCGCCAGCGCGGTCGGTGGGTTCGGCGGCACGGTGGTCGGCGCGATCATCGGCTGCGTCATCGGCGGTGTCGTGACGGCGCCGACCGTGGTGTTCGTCCCGGCGGGTTGCATCACAGGTGCGGTGCCCGGCGCCGGCATCGGCGGCATCCTCGGCACCATCGCCGTCGGCGGGCCCGCGCTGCTGGTCGCCGGTTCGGACCTGATCGCCACGCTCACCGCTGCACCCGGCACCACGAAGTGGGCTCGCCCCGCCAGCTGACTCTGCCGCCTCGTAGCCGCCCGGTCTTCCCCGCCGGGCGGCTTTCTGGTGCCGGGGAACCATCACCGATCGCCGCACGTCCGAGCAGGTATGACGCACTCGCGATCTCGGCGCGATGCTTCACCCCTCGCGCCCGCCCCCGACCGGATCCGCACCTACCACCGTTGCCACGGGGACCGCTACCGGCAGACGTACCTCGACGAGGCCGCAGCCTGGCGCGAATGGATCGGCAGCCGGGACGCTGGCGACGGGCCGGGATCCGGCGCTAGTGCCCGTATCAACCGGCCGTCAGGTGCTTAGGGTGTACTGTCGGCATCCTCCTCGTCGCCTTCCTCGAGCGGCTGCCAGTCCGGGTCGATCACCTCAAGGCGCTTGGTGGTCGAGTTCGTCCCCCGCGACAAGCCGAGCGGGATTGCCGATTCCTTAACCCAGTTGGCCACTGCCTCGCGGGAGTAGCGAATCGGCTGATCTTCGTCGTAGTTCAGCAGGATCGGAATCGACGGATGTAGCCACACCGCGTTGCCGTCCCATTCCAACCAGAAGCCTTCGCCCCGGCTGAACCTCTCCTCCATAACCCGCTGGAGAACGACAAGAGCGTCGTTCTCGATGCCGTCGAACTTCACGCTGTTCGAGCCGTTCGGGTTGTACTGCAACTGTGCCACGGAGCCTCACTCGCCTTTGAAGGAACGTTACGAGGAGACAGCGCCCGTGGACGCCGAAGCGTTACGTGCCCCCCGCAAGGCCCGACAGTCACCGCGTTCATCCGGCCGCGATACCGTCGAACGGTGAAGCGCACCCAGTGGAAGATCCACGGCGAGAAGCTGGTCGACGAGAACCGTCACATCCGGTTGTCGACGGTCGACGTCGAGCTGCCCGACGGCGTGAAGTTCACCCAGTATGTGGCCCGCATGCCGCACTGCGCGATGACGTTGGTACTCAACGAGAACCGGGAGGCGCTGCTCATGTATCGCCATCGGTTCATCATCGACAAATGGGTGTGGGAACTGCCCGGCGGCTACGTCGACGGCGCCGAGGACGTTGCTGCAGCGGCGGCGCGTGAGGTGGAGGAAGAGACCGGATGGCGACCTCGGACGATGGAGCACCTCGTCACCTATCAGCCCGCAATCGGCACGCTTGACCAGCCGCAAGAGATCTACCTCGCGCGCGGCGCCGACCTCACCGATAGCGCGCTAGATATCAACGAGGCCGAGGAACTCGGTTGGTTCCCGCTGCCTGAAGCCGTGAAGATGATCGACCGCGGCGAAATCGTCGGCGCCGCAACGGTCGTCGCGCTGTACCGGGCGCTCAGTCTCGACGTGTAGTCAGCTCGCGTACCTGCTGCCGGAAGTCGGCAACCTCGGGCGTCGACACGTACGGGTCGAGCCGCTTGCGGAGGTCACGCAGATAGGCGTAGCTGCGGCGCGACGATAGCCCGGCGGCGATGTCGAGGGCCTGGCGGCCGATGCTCACCGCTTCGAGCGGATCGTCTGCCGCCCGCGCGGCGGCGAGCAACGACAGGTTGAACGCGCGCCCCCGCAAGTATCCGTCCGACATGTCGAGGGACTGCTCAGCGAATCGTGCGGTGCGCACGTCGTCGCCGAGGTCTCGGAAGCAATGCGCCACCTTTGCGGACATGTAGGCGCCGTCGAAGTACGTCAGCCACTCCGGACGATCGGAGGATTCAGCCTTGGAGAACGCGCGCTCGGCGGCGTTGAGCGCCAGCGCGCACGACGAATCGTCTTGGCGCGCCGCATGCCCGTGCGCCTCGACCATGTGGCATTCGGACTCAAGGGCGGCCAATCCCGCGCTGCGTGCGGAAATCTGAGCGGCCCGGGCGAGGTCGACCGCGTCGCCGGGGCGGCCGACGTAGGTTGCCTGGTGGCTCATAGCGGCGAGGATCTCGGCGCCGAGGCCTGGGTCGCCGGCCGCACGGGCGAGCCTCAACGCCTGAATCAGGTACCGCTGCGCGAGCCCGTGCTCCTCCTGGTCGTATGCGGCCCATCCGGCGAGCTTCGTCAATTCCGCACTGGCAGCGAACAGTTGTCGCCCGACGGCCTCGGCGTAGTTGCCGCGCAGCAACGGGCCGACCGAGCTGTGCAGGTATTGCACGATCGTCGGCCGCACTCGACCACCGCCGACCTTGTTGTCGAGGTCCCGGAATGCGGCGGTCATGGTGCGCAGGGAATCGACATCGCCCTGCCCGACTCGGCGGCTTCCCGCCGAGACCGGGTGTTCCGGTCCGGGCAGGGTCAGCCAGCGCATCGACGCGGCGGGGTAGACCGCCACAGCATACGAAGCACCTAGCAGGAATCTCCTGCGTTCCACGTCACTCCTCCACAGCGCGGTTACGGACGCCGTCGCCTCGGTCAAGCTCAGCGAGAACTCGAGGCCGAGCTCGACCGGTTCCGGCCCGCCGGTCATCCCGCAATCCTCTGGGGTGATCTTGCGTCCGAGCGTCTCGGTGAACACTGCCGCGATCAGTTCCGGTGCAGGCGAATTCGGCTGCTCTCCGGCCAGCCAGCGCCCTACCGACCGGTGGTCGTAGCCCAGCTCCAAGCCGATCGCGTATCCGCGATCGACCACTCGCCGGGCGAGCCCCCCTCGGCTGATGCCGGACTCCTCGAGCAAGTCGTCCAGGTCCCGATTTGGTTGTTTGGGCTGGCGTCCCATAGCCGGAGTGTGGCACGCGCAACATTGCTGCGCCACATCACGGCCGTTTCTCACACCCCCTGTGCACACCCCCACCCCACCTGCACACCCCCACCCCACCTGCACACATTCGCCTGACTGCACACGTTACGGGCGCGCCCGCTCCCGGGTTCTCCTGAAAGTCATGGACGTGGCGCAGGTTCTTCGCGAAGCGGTCACGGAGATGACGCGCCGCATTTGCCAGCGCGCCGACAACATCGAACAGGACACGGAGCACAGGGAAATGGAGCCAGACACAGCGGAGCGGGGACGTCTTGCGATTCGTTGCATCCGCCCGGATTTGACCAACGATCGCGACGGCGACGAGCTGCGAGCGACACAGGTTGGTGTACGGCTGGGGTACGCCGTCGACGAGGCGGTCGTCGTACTCGACCCATCGTGCGAGGGGCCGCTCGTCACGGTCGTGAATGCGCTGGCCCGCACTGGGGCTGACGCGGTGATCGTCCCCGATCTACTGCACGTCATCGGCATCGACAGCGCGATCCGGCTGCGGGTGGACCTCATCACGGCTGACGACGGGGCAGTGCTCGAACGCCAGATCTCGAGCGTCGAGTGCCGCGGCCTTGGAATCGTGGCGAGTCCAGAACCGGCATGAGCACCTTGGCGGGCTGGTGGATGCTCGTCGGGCTCGTCCTCGTGTTCGGCGGCGTGGTCCTGGTGTTCGTGCGCCAGGAGCTCGACGACACCGAAGCCAGCGAGGAACCGACTCAGATTCTGGTGTGGACGCACACCGCACCGGCGCGGCCGTTCACTATCACGCAAGCACATCGGGTGATGCAGCTCCACAAGGCCTGCCGCCGCGAAGACTGCCCGCGCAAGCGAGCGGCATATCAGACGCTCCTCGACGCCCGGCGACTGAAACCGGATTCGGGACGCACGTATTGAAAGGACTGCACCACAGTGGATTCAGACGACGAGGAAGTCGACTACGGCGACGAGACACCGCAGCAGCACTACTACGCACAGATGCGTTATTGCGAGCGACATCCGGACGAGTACCCGGGGCTGCTGGAAAGACTCATCGCCGCCGGGCCACCGCCGCCGATGGAGCGAGACGGGTACTGGGGACAGATCGCGTACTACCGGCATCACGCCGTCACCGATCCGGATGCGGCGCAGCGGCTCGCCGAACTCGAGGCCGAGGGCCCGCCGAACTGAATAGGGGAAGCCGTGATCGGCACAGCCAATCGCTTTGCGCACGAACAGAAAACGGCCGCCGGATATCTCGATGTCGCGGCCAACGACCACGGCGACGAGAAGGGGTTGCTCGTACACCGGGCCCTGCGCCGAGTCCGGTCGGACGAGGCGCACGTCGTCGAGATCGGCCCAGGCGGCGGCTCGGCGGTCGACTTCCTGGCGTCCCGGCTCACCGCGGAACCGCAGCCGATTCGGTTGACGTTACTCGAGGCTCCGGGCGTGACCTCGCAGTCGCTCACGGCAGCGATCGACCGGTTCAACACGGTCGGATCGTGTGTGCTCGTGCACGGGTGGGCGCAGGATATCGCCGACGTTCTGCGCGAGCCGGTCGACATCATCAGCGCGTCGGCGCTGATGCACGAGATCTATTCGTACGGAGGCGCATACGGTGGCCTGCATACGATGATGCGGATCCTGCCGACGGTGATCCAGCGGTACGGGTATTTCGTCTACCGCGACGTGTACGCCGTCGACGCGGCGAGCT
Organism: Nocardia thraciensis; assembly: GCF_054782435.1. Lineage (NCBI taxonomy): Bacteria > Bacillati > Actinomycetota > Actinomycetes > Mycobacteriales > Nocardiaceae > Nocardia > Nocardia thraciensis. The sequence continues at coordinate 372,549 of NZ_BAAGSM010000010.1, read as the reverse complement.
TGCACGAGCGGGTGGTGCAGTCCTACAGCGGGCAGGCGTGGCTGCAGTTCCTGCGCATGTTCCTGCCGCACTATCTGCGCGAGGGCACGCACCCGTACCACCACCACGACGACGAGGTCCTCGCGCGGCAGAATTCCCGCATCGTCCCGGTCACCGAGCTGGACACCCGGGTGTGCGCGGTCATCGAGGCACCCGTCGGGGTGTTCCGGGAGGTGCAGCGCCACTACCTCACCTTCCGCGATCACGTCTGGCGCTCCGGGGTTCTCGGCTTCCGGCCCGTCCTCGACGGACCACTGTCCGACGATTGGATCGACTTCCGCTCCGGACACAAGCGCGTGCACTACACGCTCACCGAACCGGACTGGATGCCGGCCGCGCAGAAGGCGAACCTTCTCGCCGTGAGCGAGCCACTGGGCGACCACCACGTGATCGACGGCGATATCTTCGACGCCGTGTCCGACGTCGCGCTGATGGCGTTCATGGCCGCAGCCGACAGCGGCGACGAGGACTGCGCGCGAACCTGGCAGGCGTGGCTCACCCGGGAGGGCCGCGAGACCTATGCGTATCTGACCGTCGACGAGCTGCTCGCCGCCTTCGCGGTGAACTCGATCGAGGCGGCAGCCGATCAGGACACGGTGCTGATGCCGGTGCACGACGCGGACGTATTCACCCGAGACCGCCGCTACTACAACCGATTCCTGAGCAAGCGCCTGTCCAACGCGCTCACCGATGCGAAGCAGCTGGTGCTGTTCCAGAACATCCCCGTATCCGACACCAACGCCGTGCAGAGGGCGCTCGGAACTCTGCAGAGCATCTGCTCGAAACCCAACCTCGCCCGCCTGCATACCGCGATCCACTGGAGAGGATAATTTCCGCATGCAACTGATCGAGGTCGAACGCAAACGCGAACTCCCCGACAGCAACACCCTCCGCGACCGGCTCGTTGAGCTCGGCTACCGCGAGAGCAGACAGGTCACCGAGACCGATATCTACTACAGCCGACCCGACGTCGATTTCATGGAAACCGTTGAATGCCTACGCATCCGACGGCGAGACGATTTCGCCGAGGTCACCTACAAACCCGCGTCGACCACCGCCACCCACAGCGACCGCGACGTGATCGCCAAGCACGAAACCAACGTCCACCTGTCCGGCGCCGACCAGGCCGACCACGCGATCGCGCTGCTCGACGCCATCGGCATGATCGAACTCGTGCGTGTCGAGAAGGCACGCACCCTCTATCGGCACCCCGACCATGATGAGGCACTGGTCGTCATCGACACCGTCACCGGCGCAGGGGAATTCGTCGAGACCGAGGTCACCGCTTTCGACAGCGACGACGCTACCGCCCGCCTCGAGACGATCGAGCACGAACTCGGGATCGACGATTACCCGATCGTGCGACTGCCGTACCGGGATCTGGTGATGGCGGCCGCTACATCCTGAAATGACGAAACGCGCCCCGGTCCGCAACGGCCGGGGCGCTGTCTGTTTCGGGACCTTGGTCCCTGGTGGAATCTGTTCGCGGCGTGGATGATGCCGGGCGTCAGCTCCTGTCGGGGGGTGCTGCAATCGTTCCGTCAACACACCAGGAGCATCATGCGTGCATTCCTTGCGGCCGTCCTCGGGGCCGCCGCTCTCCTCGTTTCGCCTGCCGTCGCCACCGCCGATCAGGATCCGGGCGCAGCGTTCCTCGAAGGCTTCGCCAAGGCATTCGGCAGCTCGGGCGGAGGCGGCCAGTCGCGGCCCGGGCACGAGTCGCGGATATACCCCGACGGCCCGTCGTGCTACGCCGACGCCGCGCGGATCCGCCGGCCGGGCGTCACTGCCGAATGCAACCCGCTTGGCGGCAATTCCGGCCGGTATCAGCTGATCGTGGTGGGCTGACCGCGAACGCAGAAACCCGCCCCGCCGAGCTCTGTTCGGCGGGGCGGGTTCTGGTTTGCGCCGTCGTGCACGGCGTCGTGAGCTTACGGGTTGGTCGCACGCACGTAGCTTGAGGTATTGGTGTTGGCGGCCGGGTTGCCGGTCCCGAAGTCCTTGAGGGCTTCCAGCCGGATGACATCGTTCGCCGCGACGGTTTGGTTCGCAGCCGTCACGGTGGCCGTGGCCGTGCCGCTTGCGGGAACGCTGACGGCGCTACCGACTGCGATCTCGGTTCCGTTCTTCAGCAGCCGCATCGTGACCGAGCGCGCGAAGCTGCTGCCGGTCCACACCACGCTGGCGGCGATGGTCTTCCCGGTGCCGGCGGACTGGATCACCAGCTCGTCGTTGCTGACGGTGCTGCCCGGATAGTTCGTGGTGTCGGCTGCCCAGCCGGTGACCTTGGTGTAGCTGGTCGCGCTGAGGGTGAATGCGCCGTTCTTGGTCATGCCGCTGGGCGCGAACGTCGTAACCGCCGGTGCCGGAGCGGATGCCGACGCTGCGGCGGCGACAGCGGCAACGGTCGCGTCCGCTTGCACCGCGGGCGCGGGCGCCGTCGCCGACGCGGCCGCCGCGACTCCGGTGACGGTGGAGCCCGCGGACACGGCGGGCGTGCACGCGGTGGCGGATCCGATTGCCGGGACAGCGACGACAGCGACGCCGACCGCTGGCACGCCTGCGGCGGCCGCGGCGGTAGCCGGTGGCGGCGTGACGGTCGCGGTCGCCGAGACTGCTGGAGGTGCGGCGAAGCCCGTAGCGGTCATGGCCGGAGCGAGCATCGCGATCTCGTAGGCGGGGGTGGGTGCTGCGGCCGATGCCGCAGCTGCGGCGGCCGCGACGGTTGACGAGGCCGATACATGCGGAGCGGGAAGAGCGGCGATCGCCGTCATGGCGGGCGGGTTGGCGGCTACTCCGACCACGGGTGGCGGCATCATCGCCGCGGCAGCTGCGGCGGGTGGGCTGACCACCTCGGCGTCGATGAACAGGGGTGGGAGAGCTGCGGCGGTCGCGGTGGCGGGTACGGCCGACACGACGACGGGCCGGTCCGGGGTGCGCATCTGCGCGGTGGCGATGGCACGTGGCACCGACACCGTGACGTCGACGCGCACGGTCGGCGGGTGCATCTGCGCGGTGGCTACCGCGGTCGCCGCGCCGAATCCCGGCGTGACCGCCGGGGCCGGCATGGCGGCCGATGCCACCGCGGCGACAGTCCCGACCACGCCCGCCGCGATATCGGACCAGACGAGCCGCTCGCCGAGATACATGCGGGTGATGCGCTCCTCGCCGAGATAGAGGCGCTGGATCGGCTGTCCGCGCGAGAAGATTCCCATGCCTCGGGATTCAGGCCGCGCTGATGGTGAGGATCCCGGCCGCGTCCCACACGATCGAGAAGGTGCCCGCGGTAGTGCTGACGTCCTGGCCGAAGTCGACATACCCGAGCAGGGGCTTCGTGGCCGCGGTGGCGGGGGAATCGTCATAGACCTCGCTTGGGGCCAACGGCGGTCAAGTCGTTGTCACAGTAGCGCACCGGAGTCCAGCCGCGCGGCTCGATGATCTTCGCAATGATCTCGTCCCACTGCCGGGAGATCGCCAGTTCGTCGTCCTCGTCGTCCTCGGACTGGCGTAGGTAGACACCGCAGCGGATCACGGTCGCACCCCTTATCGCAGCGAATGCGGCCGTTCTCTAGACACCGGCCACGGGTGCGGCTAGTCTACCGAAACGAGTGCTCCACTCAACACCAGATTGCTTGAGGTGCGCACCGTTCTCGTGCCTTTCCGAAGGTCGCGGTCCACGACTCTCGTGGCCGTTTCGAGTATCCAACGTGCCGCGGCAGGATCAAGTTCCCGAACCGGGCGAAAATCCGGACAAACGGGACTCTACCGTTCGAGGAGAACCTACTCCTGCCGTACGTCGCGCAGACCACGCATCGACCGCGTCACCGTGAACTTGCGGTTTCGGGCCACCACGTCGGTCTTGCCGACCAGCCGTTCCATGACCCCACGATAGTTCAGATGTGAGTTGTATACCGTCCACAGCTCGCCGCCGGGCCGCAACACCCGCCCCGTCTCGGCGAACATCTTGATCGCCGAGCCGGTGTGCACCGCCGCACCCACGTGGAAAGGGGGGTTGCACACCACCAGGTCCGCGCTGTGCTCGGCCACCCCCGCCATCGCGTCGTCGCGCAGCACCGTCACCCGATCGGCCACGCCGTTCGCCGCCACCGTGGCCCGCGCCGAGGCGACCGCGGCCGCCGACTGGTCGGTGCCGACCACGCTGACCTGTGGGCGCGCCTTGGCCAGCGCGACCGCCAGAATGCCGGTGCCGCAGCCCAGATCGATGGCATCGCGCGCATCGGGCTTCATCCGTCGGACGTGCTCGAGCAGGAAGCGGGTGCCGATGTCCAGGCGCGGGCCCGAAAACGCCGCGCCGTGGGCGACGACCTCGAGCCCCAACTCGTCGAGCCGGCTGTGGACGGGATAGCGCGGGTCGCCGAGCGGTTTCGGCCGCTGCGCCAGCAGGATTCGCGACTTCTGCCGCCCCCGGCTGGCGCGCACCGCGGCGAACGACTCGCTCAGCACGTCGTTCATGGCCGGTGTCAGGTATTTGTCGCGGCCACCGGCGAACACCTCGACCTCGGGGTCGGCGTAACGGGCGACGGCGTCGGCGATCTCGGCCAGCCCGGACAGCGCGCGGGGCAGCCGGAGCAGCACCACGCGCACGTCCTCGAGCAGCCGCCGCCCCAGGGCGTGTGCGCTGTAGCGGTCGGCCAGTCCGAGGGCGCGCGCGTTGTTGGCCAGCGCGAGTTCCCCGGTGAGCAGGTCCTGGTGCACGCGGACCCCGGTCAGCTCGTGGGTCGCGATGGCGCCCAGCGTGAGCGCGCCGTACCCGTCGTCGATCACCGCCACGCGCTCGCCCTCGACGGCGGCGAGGGAATCGGCGGCAACATCGAGGATCAGCCGGTCGGCGGCGTCTACCGCGTAGAGGTTCACCGCTTCCACGTCGGGGTATCGCCGCAACCGGCTCAATACGTCGTCGACCTCCTGCACGCCTATAGTGTGCTAGATCGTTGCCGTGTCGTCGCGCCGACCCCGGTGGTATTACCGAATACCATCGGCCCCATGCGTAACAGGCTGGCGTTGACAGTGGTGGCGGGACTCGCGCTGCTGGCGGGTTGCTCCGACGGTTCGTCCGATACGCCGGGGCCACCGCCCGCGGCCACATCGGTCACGCCGACGAGCGGGACCGAGTCCCCGCCGACGGCCGCGGCGCCGCAGGAGGGCAAGGCCTCCGCCGACGCCCGCCTCACCGTCACCGGCGTGCGCATCGGCCACCACGAGGGTTTCGATCGGGTGGTCTACGAACTCGGCGGCACCGGTACGCCGGGATGGCGGGTGCGGTACACCGATCGAGCGGTGCAGGACGGCAGCGGACGGCCGGTCGATGTGGCCGGGCGATCCATCCTCGAGGTGCAGATCCTGGGCTCGGCGTATCCGTGGGACAGCGGCGTCACCGCGTACGAGGGTCCGGACCCGGCGACCGACCCCGAGGCCCCCGGCATCGCGGGCGTCTACCGCACCCAGGTCTACGAGGGCACCACCCAGTCGTTCATCGGCGTGAATGCCGACAGTCCCGCCTTCTCGGTCAACGCCCTACAGAATCCGGCCCGTCTGGTAATCGACGTCGCCACGAACTGACGCCCACACCATCCCCGGCACGAACCGCACGCGAAGACGCCCACACCATCCCCGGCACGCTTTTGGCCGGGGTCAGGCCTGGCCGGTCTCGAAGCGGGAGACCTTGTCGCCCGCGATGGTGAAGCGCCAGGCGGTGCGCATGGAGCCCCAGCGGTCGTTGGCGTAGTCGGCGACGAAGGAACGACCGCCGTCGGCGATGGTGGCCGGGTCGACGGTCATCCGGCCGTTGGTGTCGAAAGCCTCGCCCCGCACCCACTGCCGCAGGTCGCGGTCGCTGCCGTCGTCGGACATGGTCGCGTCGTCGGTGAGCAGGTCGTAGAAGGAGGCGCTGTCGCCAGCGTTGAGCGTGTCCACGAACTTCGCCACCACGGGATCGAGTTGGTCGGCCATACTGACGCCCCTTTCGGGTCGGGTACCGCACGATCGAGTCATAGCTAATCTACAGCAACACGCTTCGCGCGTCCGTTGGTCGGGCCGGGGCGGTCACTCGCCGGATTCGTCGCGCGGCGCTGGCTCGGATCGCGGATTCAGCCGGATCACGCCGCGGTCGAGGTCGAGGTCGCCGACCTCGAACGACTGGCCGCTGCCCGCCTCGTCGTCGCTCTCCTTGCGCAGCCTCCCGCCGTGCAGGAGTTCACCGAACTGTCCCATGCGGCCCACCCTACGCCCCGTCTCCGACATCCGCGGGTCCACGAACACCCCGCCCTCGAATCGTCAATCCCGCCTGACCGCCACGCTTTCCGGCGCGACCGGCACCGAGCGCGCGGGTCGGCCGCGGGGCAGCGCCGCGGCGGCCACCACCATGACCACCGCCATCGCGGAGACTCCGAGGAACACCAGGTGGATCGCCGACGACAGCACCTCCGGCGCGGGATGCTCGGCCTCGCCCACCCGCATGTTGACCAGCGCGCCGAACACCGCGACGCCCACGGCGCTGCCGATCGAGCGCGCGAACATATTGGTGCCGGTCACCACACCGCGCTCGCTCCATTCCGCGCTGGTCTGAGCGGCGATCAGGGTCGGGGCCGCGACCCAGCCCAATCCGGCGCCGACGACGAAACAGCTCAGCGCGATCTGCCACAGCCCGGAGCCGCTGCCGAGCAGCAGGGTCGACAGCGCCCCGAGCGCGGCCAGCGAGCTGCCGATCAGCGCGGTGCGGCGAAAACCGATGCGCAGGTACAGCTTTCCGGCCAGTGACGCGGTCAGCGGCCAGCCCAGCGTGAGCGCGCCGACGGTGAGACCGGCGACGAGCGCGCCGACGCCGAGCACCCCTTGCGCGAAAGTCGGTACGTACGAGGTCAATCCGAGCATCACCGCGCCGATCAGCAGCGACGCCAGGCTGCTGGTCACCACGATGCGGCGGGTGAACACCCACAGCGGCAGAATCGGATTCGAGGCCCGGTGCTCGACGAATCCGAAAAGCGCCAGCAGGACCGCGCCGCCCGCGAATACCGCGATGCTGATCGGCGAGTTCCACTCCCACGAGTGCCCGCCCTCCAGCAGTCCCAGGATGACCGCGCCCGCGCCCACGGCCAGCAGCGCGGCGCCGAGATAGTCGACGCGGTGCCGCTGCCGGGGCGCGGTCTCCCGGAACGACCGCAGCAGCACCCAGGCCGCCAGCGCCGCGAGCGGCAGGTTGATCAGGAAGATCCACCGCCAGCTGACGTAGTCGGAGAACAGCCCGCCCAGCAGCGGCCCGAGCACCGACGAGGCGGCCCACACGCTGGCCAGGTAGCCCTGTACGGTGGCACGCTCCTCGAGGGTGTAGATATCGCCCGCGATGGTCATCGACATCGGCTGCACCGCGCCCGCCCCGATGCCCTGGACGGCGCGAAAGACGATGAGCGCGAGCATGTTCGAGGCGAGCCCGCACAGCAGCGAACCGAGCGCGAAGACAGCGATTCCGAACAGCATCACGGGCTTGCGGCCGAAGGTGTCGGCGATCTTGCCGTAGATCGGGACGGTGACGGCCTGTGCCAGCAGATAGATCGAGAACAGCCAGGGAAACTGTGCGAAGCCGCCGAGGTTGTCGGTGATGGTGAGCACGGCGGTGGCGATGATCGTCGAGTCCAGCGCCACCAGCGAGGTGGACAGCATCAGGGCCGCCAGGATGGCGCCGCGCTCGGAGCGGAGGCCGATGGAGGGTTTTCTGGCGGCGGCTGTCACGGGCACCCTCTCTCATTAGCTCGGCTCAACAACTGAGTCGAACACCCTGACAGCGTGGGTATTCCATACCGCAAGGGGGTATCGCGAGACGAGGCCCTAGAATGGCAGCGTGGTCGACCAGCCCAGTTCCGGCCGGGCCGACGGTGATGCGGCGACGGGCCGCGCCTCGGCCCCACGGCGCGTGCCCGGATACATCCGTGCGCTCGGCGTGCTGGTGCTACTGGCGGCCGTCGCCGTGATGCACGCGGTCGTATTCGCCGGTGGGCATGCCCGGGCATCCGGACATGCGCACGCCGCCGAGCCGACGACGGCCGCGAGTAGTCCCACGGCCTCCGACCATGCGGCCGCCACGCCGAGCGCCATCGGCAGTGGGCACTCGGAGACGGCACACCCGTCGGACGACCAGATGCCCGACGCGTTGATTCGGACCGCCGCCTCCCACTCCCCCGAGACCGCTCGAGCCCAGGGAGCACCGACGACGGTGGCCGGTGGCGCCATGCTCGCCGGTCCGGAGTCCGGTCGGACCGCGCCGCTCGCGACCGACTCCCCGGCGGCCAGGTTCCACTCGGTAGCCGCGCCCGCACACCACTCGGCGACCTTCGAACGCTCGACGGCAGCCGTCGCGGGTTCGCCGGGTGGCTCGATCACCGCCGTGGACGGGGCGACAGCGGCTCCGAGGGACAGCGGGCCGGGGGATTCCGCGGCGGCGCCTCCAGCCGAGCATGCTGCCGCGCCGTCCGGCGCCGGGGCGGACTGCGAGGGCTGCGGTGGGGTGCACGGCGGGATGCACGCCTGCGTTTTCGTGCTGGCGGCGCTCGTGCTGGCGCTTGGGCTGGCGGTGTTGGCGTGGATCGGGTTCGGCGGTCGCGATGCCGGGCAGCGGGCGGCGCGGCCGCGGGCGTTCCGGCGGGCCAGACCGCCGCCCTGGACGGTGCTCTCCCTCTCGGAATTGGCGATTCTGCGGATCTGATGGGCCACCGCGGCGTGGAAACCCCACGCGGACGCGGGATTTCACATGCCCAGGACAGAGTCCGATCGCACAACCGAGGAGCACAGCCATGTTCACTACACGCACCCGAATCGCCCTGACCGGCACCGCAATCGCCGCCGCCCTGCTCGTCGCTGGCTGTGGCAGCGACGAGCCCGAAACCCCCGCGCCGACGTCGGGCACACCGGCGGCCGGCATGTCCGATATGCACCACGACGGAGCGTCCAGCGCCGCGGACCAGCCCACCCGCACCGACTTCAACGACGCCGACGTGTCGTTCCTACAGATGATGTATCCGCATCACGCGCAGGCGGTCGATATGGCGAAACTGGTACCGAGCCGCTCCCGGAATCCGCAGCTGATCACGCTGGCGGCGAAAGTGGAGCAGGCGCAGGCGCCGGAGATGCAGCAGTTCACCGACCTGTTGCGCAGCTTCGGCAAGCCCGCGCCCGCCGCGACGGGCCACGCCATGCCGGGCATGATGTCGCAGGATCAGATGACCGGCCTACAGCACGCCACCGGCGCCGAGTTCGACCGGATGTGGATGCAGATGATGATCGCCCACCACGAGGGCGCGATCGATATGGCGAATACGGAACTGGCGCAGGGCGCCAATCCCGACGCGAAACGCCTGGCCCAGAGCATCGTCACCGCTCAGCAGGCGGAGATCCAGCAGATGCGGGGCATGCTGGCCCAGGGCTGAGTATGGGCGGGTGTGCCGGACTCCGGCACACCCGCACGGGGGGCGGGCTCAGGCGCCGATGACGGCGTTCATGATGGTGCCGGCGCTGGTGGCAACGCCGCCGCCGATCATGGCGCCCGCGATCATCTTCGGCGATTCCAGGCCGCCGCCGCTCCACTTCTCCCAGGCGAACCTGCCACCGCCGTAGGTGACGGCCATGACGCCGGACAGTAGAACGAACCAGGTGAAATACCGGACCAGCTTCATCAGCTTGTCGGCCACCGGTGGAGTCTCCGGGGTGGGGTTGCCGACCTGAGCCAGCACCGTGCTGTACATATCGTGTGCCGCGGCGAGAACCATGCTCACGTTCGTTGTCCTCTCGGATGCTGAGGTTTTGCCGTTGTGAAGCAGTCCGCCCGGTTGACGCGGTGGGCGGCGAGAGCATGCAGGTGTAACTCGTCGAACAACATCAATTGAACCGCATCGGCGCCCCCTGCCGGAAGCGGACACACCACTTGCGGCAGAGCTGATCACGCGACCGAAAACCTTGCGCCCGTTTATGGACGATTCTTCGGATGCGTGTTTACCGGAGGCGCCGGTATGCGACCGCACACCGCGCGCCCTCGGAAACGAGACGGCTATCCAAAAGGTTGCTACAGCGTGGCCGCCAGCTCCCGCAGCACCGGCAGGCTCACCGATCCGGCGCCCAGCACGACATCGTGAAAGGCCTTGATATCGAAGCTATCCCCGAGCCGATCGGCGGCCAGTTCGCGCTGGCGGCGGATCTCCAGCTGACCGACCTTGTAGGCGACGGCCTGCCCCGGGATGGCGATGTAGCGGTCGACCTCGACGATGATCTCCGAGACCGCGACGGGGGCGTTGGCGACCATGAAGTCGACCGCCTGCTGACGGCTCCAGCCCTTGGCGTGCAGCCCGGTGTCGACCACCAGTCGGCACGAGCGCCAGGAATCGGCGGCCAGCATCCCGATGCGGGCCAGATCGTCGTCGTACAAACCCATCTCGTCGGCGAGACGCTCGGTGTAGAGCGCCCAGCCCTCCACGAATGCGGTGTTGGAGAACGACTGTCGCTGGAATCGCGGCAGGTGATCGAGTTCGTTGGCGATGGTCAGCTGCAGGTGATGGCCCGGGATGGCCTCGTGGTAGGCCACCGCCGCGGTCTCGAATCGGCTGCGGCCCTTCGGGTCGTGCTGATTGACGAAGTAGGTCCCGGGGCGTGAGCCGTCGGAGGCCGGTGGGAAGTAGTACGCCGCAGGCGCATCCGCGGCCAGGAACTCGGGAACCGGGACGATATCGCAGGATTCGCGCGGCAGCCGCCCGAACCAGTGGGGCATCTCGGCGATCGCGGCACCCAGGCAGCGCTGGGCATCGGCCATGATCTCGTCCCCGGTGGCGTAGCGCAGGGCGGTGTCCTCGCGCAGCCGGGCGAAAATGTCGGCCGGATCGGTGGTGCCGAACAGGCGGCCGCCCACCTCGGCATATTCCTCGCCCAGGCGCTCGATCTCGGTCAGGCCCAGCTCGTGGATCTCGCCGGCCCCCAGGTCGGGCAGCGTGGTGTGATGCTGGAGCAGGCGCCGGTAGATGTCCTCGCCGTCCGTGCCCAGCCAGCACAGGCCGGGCCGGTCGTCGAGGCGGGCGGCCGGGAGCAGCTCGTCGGCCAGGACGTCGCGGTAGCTCCGGAACGCCGGGCGGATCACGTCCCGCGCCACCTCGGAAAGCGTGGCGCGCCAGTCCTTTTCGCCGTCCCAGTCCGAGGGTCCCGCGAACGTGACGAACGGGTCGCTCGCGAGATCCGAGGCCAGGTAGCCGTCGAGCTGGTTGAGCGAGCGTTCGATCGCGATCCGCGCCGGGGTGCGCCCGGCCTCCAGCCCGTTCCGAAACCGCTGCACCGCCTGGTCGAGCAGTGTGCCGAACTGCCGGTAGCGCTGCACGAGCGCCACCGCGTTCTCCGGCTGTGGGGCGTTGACCTGCGGCGCCAGCGTGAGCATCCCGGCATGCACGCCGTCCATCTGATCGGACGCCAGCTCCGTCGGCCGCCACGCCACATGGTCGATCCCGGATTCCAGCTCGTGGCGCAGCAGGCTGCGGGTGACCCGGTCCTCGGAGGTCAGCCGCTCGGGGTCGAGCGCCGCGACCCGCCAGAGCAGCCGCTCCCACACCGTCCGCAGCCGCCGCTCGGCCTCCTCCGACAGGTCCTCGATGCGATCGTCGAAACGCCTGTCCCCCAGCAGCGTCGCCGAGCTCGGAGACGACTCCAGGACGCTGTCCCAGTACTGTTCGGCCAGCTCGATCAGTTCGTCGTGGGCATCCATGTCGACCATCATGCCGCGCCCGGCGGCTCCCGCCACGCCATTCGCGGCGGTCAGGCGATCTCATTCCAGGGCAGCAGGGTGCTGCGCGCCAGCGGCGGCCCCGTGCGGTTCGACGATCTGCGCCGCCGCCTCGACGGCATCACGCGGAACGAGACCATCACCGCGCGAACGGAATTCGATGAGCGTCAGGAGGCGGCCCCACACCCGTATGAACCCCGCCCTGCCGGAACAGCGGGGATGGGGCGGGCCGTGAGCATGCGGACGGTGAGGGCGGCGAAGCGGTGGTAGGAGCCCAGCGGGGCGAAGGTCAGCGCCGAAAGTGCGCGGGCCACGGGAACTTTCGAGGTCGGCAGTTGCGCCGACGGGGGTGCCGTCGCTAGGGTTGGCCGCCAAAAGGAACGGTGTAGTTCCTTGAATCCCCCAGCGCGGAGCCCTGTATGAGCGGACGCACACCTCACGATCTGCGAAATCTGTCCCGGCAACTCGTCGGCCACTTCGCAACCCACGTGGCGCCGTGCGCCACGCTGCCCGGCGACGCCCTGCACGGCGACATCACCACGGTCACCCGGGTCTGCTTGGAACTGACCATCGACCTGCTAGAGGGCCGCGAGCCCGACGACAAGGTCGCGCGACTACAGCGAGCCGCCGCCGACTGGGCCCGCGAGGGCATCCCGATCGACACCGTGCACCACGCCGTGCACGAGGGCTTCCGGCTGGCGTTCGACCTGCTGCTGACCCGCACCGACCCCAGCGAACGGCCCGACGATCCCGCGCAGCTGCTGCTGCGCATCCTCGACACCATCACCCCGGCCGTGGCCCTCGCCTACGTCCGCGAGCACCAGGCCGCGGTCACCGAGCACCACACCGCGGTGCACACGCTGGTCTCGGCGCTGCTGGCGGGTCATCCCACCTCCACCATGGCTCGCGAGAGCGGCATCGAGATCGCGCCCGCCTACGCCGTTGTGGCCCTGCACATTCCGCGCCACCGGGACGAGACGCATCCGAACGTCGACCCGAAAGTCGTTGCCCGGCGCAAGCTCCGGCGCCTGCAGGCCGAGCTGGCCACCCGGTGCTCCGGCCGGGCGCTGTCGCTGCTCAGCGTCGACGGGGGGACCGTCCTGATCCCCGAGGACCTGATACCCGAGGACACCGTCACCGACGGCCGACTCGACGAACTGGTGCTGGGCCTGTCCGCCGCCGGTCAGGTTCCCGTCACCGCCACGGTGATACCCGCTGCGACGGAACAGGTTCCCGATGCCGCGGACCGGGCGCACGAACTGCTGGACATGGTGCTGCGGCTGGGGAGCATACCGGGCCTGTACCGCTTCGCCGACCTGGCGATGGAGTATCAGCTCACCCGCCCGGGGCCCGGACTCGATCGGCTCGGCGCGCTGCTCGACCCGCTCGACACCTATCCGGATCTACTGGACACGCTGCGTCGGCACCTGTCGACGGGGCTGTCCCGGCAGCGCACCGCCCGGCAGTTGCAGGTGCACACCAATACCGTCGACTACCGGCTCAAGCGCATCGGCCAGCTCACCGGCCTGGACCCGGCGCAGCCCAGCGGGCTGTGGTACCTGCGGGCCGCCCTGATCGCGCGCACCTACCGAGATGCCGGGCCCGGCTTGGCCGTTCGCTGATCGGACAGCGGCCGATCAGCGGCGCGCGCCGCACAGCGCCACCGCGGTGCGCGTGAACAGCGGCGCAAGCTCGGGCAGGGCCGCGGCGCCGCGCTCGTGCAGGCAGTCGCGGATCCGGTCGTCGATGCCGCCGAGCAGCATGTCGACCAGCTGCGCGTCGGGCTCGGCGACCAATTCCCCACGCCCGACCCCCAATCGGGCCACCTCCAGGATGTACTCGACGAACAGCCGGTGCACCCGCGCGCGATGCGGGACCAGCGGCCCGCCCGCCACCAGCGTCTCGATGTACAGGGCCCGGGTGGCCTCCGGCTGCGCGGCCAACACGGCCAGATAGATCTCGAACAGGGTGCGCACCCGCTCGTGAAAAGTCACCGAGGCGGATGTCCCCACCGCGTCGCGCAATCGGCGCAAACCCATGTCGACGCCGAAATCGTAAGCGGCGGCGAAGCATTCGTCCTTTCCGGCGAACATCGCGTAGAAGGTGCGCCGCGCCACCTGCGCCCGGGTCACGATATCGGCGACCGTGGTGGCGGTGTATCCGAGTTCGCCCACCGCCACCAGGGCCGCCCCGCACAGCCGCCGGTACTGCGAGGACTGCACCTCGGCCCGAGTCAACCGATGGCGGCCCCGCGGTAACGGGCCGGTCAGGCCCTCGGTCTGCGCACTCATGCACCCAGAATATTGAGCCCGCGCCAGGTTCTCTCCATGGCCGCCGAACCGAACGGACCGTTCGTTCGCCGCGCTCAGGTGCGCGTGGCCTCCAGCACCCACGTCGGCAGCCGCAGCGCACCCGTCTCGTCTCGCTCGGGCTCCATGCCCTGCTCCCGGACCATGCGCAAGACCGGCTCCGGCATCTCGGCGACGGTGATCCGGTCCGGCCGCAGCGTGGTCAGGGTCCAGTCCGGAGCCGAGAACGACTCGCGCAGTTCGTCTTCGGCGATCGGGTAGGGGGCGCACGTGCCGAGCCCGCCGTCGGCCGGGAAGCAGAACTGGATCAGCCGCCCGCCGGACCGCGTCACCCGCGCGAGGGCGGACACATGCGCACGGCGCCGCGCGGGATCGAGGCAGTGCAGCAGCGAGCCGCTGACCACGGTGTCGAAACGGTCGTCGTAGCCGGTCAATTCGGTGGCGTCGGCCACCGCGAACTCGACCTGCACGCCGCGCGCCGCCGCCCGGGAGCGAGCCAGCTCGATGGCGGTCGGCGCGGCATCAAGCCCGGTGACCCGGTAGCCATGCGCGGCGAGGTACACCGCCGTATCGCCGGGGCCGCACCCGATATCGAGCACATCGCCGGAGATGCGCCCGGCCGCCTCGAGTTCCACCAGCAGCGGTTGAGGTTCGCCCGTATCCCAGGGCGCCTTCTCGAGCACGACGCCCTCCCCGAGGGTGCCGTCGCGGTAGAGCTGTTCGAAATCGATTGTCGTGGGGTCGATGTGCGGTGCTGCGTCACTGTCGGTCATCAGATCCGTCCCTGCTCTCGACGATTCGGGGGGTCAACGCATCCAGCTTCCACAGTCTAACGCCAATCGGAGGAAGTATCTCCGTTTCACTCCGCGGGGTACGGCTCGAGACTCGCCGGTCGATGCCCGGGCGGGCACCGACCGGCGGCTCCGTTATTTCGCGCCGGTGCGGAGCACCGATTTCCTCGCGCCGTAGGTGAAGTAGAGGACCAGGCCGATGGCCATCCAGACCAGGAAGCGGAGCCAGGTCTCCACCGACAGGTTCAGCATCAGCCACAGGCACGACAGCACCGCGAGGATCGGGATCAGCGGAACCAGCGGAACCCGGAAACCGCGGGGCAATTCCGGGCGGGTGCGGCGGAGGATGAGCACGCCGACCGACACCAGCACGAACGCGAACAGCGTGCCGATGTTGACCATCTCCTCCAGCGTGCCGAACTCCACGAATCCCGCCAGCAGCGCGCACACGATGCCGACGATGACCGTGATCCGCACCGGCGTGCCGTGCCGCCCGGTATGGGCCAGCTTGCGCGGCAGCAGTCCGTCGCGCGACATCGCGAACAGCACCCGGGTCTGGCCCAGGAACATCACCATCACCACGGTGGTCAGCCCGGCCAGGGCGCCGATGGAGATGATGTTCTTGGCCCAGTCCACTCCGTGCAGCGCGAACGCGGTGGCGAGTGTGGCGTCCTTCCCGGCCAGGTCGGTGTAGGGCACCATGCCCGTCAGCACCAGCGACACCACCACGTACAGCACGGTGACGATGATCAGCGAGCCGAAGATCCCGCGCGGCACATTGCGCTGCGGATTCTTGGTTTCCTCCGCGGTTGTCGCGACCACGTCGAACCCGATGAACGCGAAGAACACCAGGCTGGCCGCGGCCAGCAGCCCGTACCAGCCGAAGGTGCTGTTGCCCGCGCCGGTCAGGAACGAGAACAGCGACTGGTGCACACCGCTGCCCGCGTCACTCGGCTCCGACGGCGGAATGAACGGCCTCAGGTTGGATGCCTTGAAGTACGTCAGGCCGACGATCACCACCAGCGCGATCACCGCCAGCTTGATCGCGACCGCGACCGCCGACACCCGCGACGACACCTTGGTGCCGATCACCAGCAGCACGGTCAGCACCGCGATCAGCAGCACCGCGCCCCAGTCGAAGCTCACCGAGCCGAAGTGCGCGATCGGCGTGATCCCGCCCGGTATCTGGCCCAGGTACTGCGACCAGCCCTTGGCGACCACCGACGCGGCCAGCGCGAACTCCAGGATGAGATCCCAGCCGATGATCCAGGCGGCGAATTCCCCGAAGGTGGCGTACGAAAAGGTGTACGCGCTGCCCGCCACCGGCACCGTCGATGCGAATTCCGCATAACACAGAGCGGTGAGCCCGCAGGCGATAGCGGCGAAGACGAACGCCAGCGACACCGACGGCCCGGCCACGTTTCCGGCCGTTCTCGCCGTCAGGGTGAAGATGCCCGCGCCGACCACCACGGCGACGCCAAAAATTGTCAGATCCCAAGCCGTGAGCTCCCGGCGCAGTCGTGCGCCCGGTTCATCCGTATCGCGGATGGACTGCTCGACACTTTTGGTGCGAAACAACCCACTCCACCGGCTCGCCGACGCAGAGTTTGTTACCTGCTGTTCTGGCTCCGGTATAGCCAAGTCCTTCTCCTCTGTCCGCAGCGCCGCACGGGACACCGCGCTTTCAGACGTGCTGGCAAAATCTAACAGCACGCGGTGTGATCTGCGTCTCGGGTACCCGACTCGAGACCAATATGATGCCGCCCGCATGCCGGCACGACGAGGTTCACTCCGCGCACAGGTACGACAGCAGGTCCAGGAAGTCCCGGCCCGCGGCGGAACCCGCCCACCGGACGTGGCCGAGAAGGTACTCGCGGTAGGCGATTTCGGCGTTCTCGTGGTTGGGCCGCGGGAGGACGGTCAGGAAGTAGTCGATCTCGGACAGCTCGTAGTCGACGTGCACCAGCGGGAACAGCGCGGGCAGGGCGCGGCGCTCGGCCGCCGTGAGCGGCCGCGACTCGCGGTAGGCGCGCAGGAACGCGGCCAGCTGATCGGCGTGGATGTGCGCGGGCCCGCCGCCGCGCAGCGAGAGCCAGTCGACGGCGAACCGCTCGATCGCGGTGGCCAGGTCGAAGACGGCGGCGGTGCGGTTGGCCAGGCCGAAATCGATGACCGCCGTGACCTCGTCGCCGGTCCAGAGCAGATTCGTGCCGTGCCAGTCGTTGTGGGTCCACAGCGGTGACAGCTCGGCGACGTCGACGTGCAGAGGGCCGGCCCCGCCCCGCACCGAGCCCTCCCGGTCGACCTCTTCCCGCCATTCGTGGGCGGCAAGGAAGTCACCGACCGCAGGCCATTCGACGCAGCGCCGTTCGATCGTCGCCACGAGGTCGGTGCACATCCCGGCTTGCAATGGCCGTGGCGGCCGGACCGGGGCATCGTAACCTTCGGCGGCGCGATGCAGGCGCGCCAGCATCCTGCCCGCGGCGGCCGCCTGCGTCACCGAGAGGTACGGCGACCAGGAAAAGGCGTCTCGATACAGATCGACCCCGGCGCCGAGCGCGTGGATCTCATAGCTGAATTCGCCACGCGTGCAGGACGATACCGCGGGAATCGGAATGCCGCGGGACCGCAGGTGCGCCATGAACGCGTGTTCCTCGGCCAGCGCCGCCGCGTCGCGCAGCGCGATCGGCATCCGCTTCACCACGACCCGACTACCGACGGCCAGCCGCACCCCGGCGGTCGACGACAGCGGTCGCGGGCTCCGCCATTCGAGGGCCACCGCGGCATCGGAGATCACCTCGCCGATCTCGGCGAGGGTCAGCGGCGGCCAGTCGGGTTCGGCCGTCGGGTCCGATCCCATGCCGAACACGCGGCCGCCGGTCACGCCGCGCGTTCGGTGGTACGCCGTTCGAGCAACACCAGCACGCCGGTGGCCGCGCCCGCGGCCGCGAACGAGAACAGCGAGGCCGACGACCACCAGCCGGGATGGAACCCGAGCGCGTCCTGCGCACCGGTCCACAGCCGCGCCCACCACGACACCGAGCCAGGATTGCACAGCTGATACACCGCGAAACCCAGCAGCCACGGCAGCAGCAGTAGCGGCCGCGCCGGGATGCGCCGCGTCAGGTCGCCGCCGTATCGTCCACGCCCCCAGCAGAAGTCGACCACCAGCACCGCGCACAGCGGCACGAATACCGAACCGATCAGCAACAGGAAGTTGGCGAAGCCGGTGAAGTCGTGCACGCCCAGCGCCAGCACGGTCGCCAGCGCGCCGACCCCGGCGGCCAGGATCCGGCGGTCCACGCGCGGCAGCAGATTCTGGATCGACATCGCCGTGGAGTACACGTTGGCGAAGGACTGATCGGATTCCCGCAGCACCAGCACCGCGAAGAACAGCCAACCCGCCGCGACCCCGAGGAAGGTGTCGAAGATCCGGTTCGGGTCGCCGCCGACCTGCAGCAGCGCCACCACGCCCAGCAGATAGCACCAGATCTGCGCGGCCGAGTAGCCGAGCATCGTGGCGCCGGCGGCGGCCCGGACGGAGCGGGCGTGGCGGGTGTAGTCGGCGGCCAGCGGGACGAAGGAGACCGCGACCGCCAGCGCGGTGTCCACACCGGGAAAGAACCCGCTCCACGACGTATCGGGCGTCGCGGGCATCGGATGGCGCAGCAGCTGGACCGTGAAGTACACCATCGAGATCGCCACCGCGACCGTCACGTACTTGCGCAGGATGTGCAGCACGTTCAGCGGCCAGATCGCCATCGCCGTGCACAGGATCCCAGCGGCGACGATCACCACGGCGTGACTCACGCGATCGTGAGTCAGCACCCGGACGCCGCCGGAGATCACCGTCAGCTCGTACACCGCCCAGCCGACGCACTGCACGATATTGGCGACCGTCGGCAGGTAGGACAGCCTGGTGCCGAACAACCCCCGGAAGTTCGCCATCGCGGGCGCCCCCGTTCGCGCGCCGACCGCACCGGCCGCCGCCACCATCGCCGTGCCGATGACCGTGCCGAGAACCGTGGCCAGCAACGCGCCCGCGACCGGCAGCTGCGGATGACCCCCGGGCTGCAGCACGTAGACCGCACCGGTGAAACCGATGAGGCTGACCCCGAGGTTGGCCCAGAATGCGGACTGGTCCCAGAAGGACAGGCTGCGGGGCGAGTCCGCGGTGAGAACGAGGGGCGCCTCGGCGGACCGCCGGGACTCACGAAGAGACGTCATAGCGGACCTCATGCTACGGACCGCACCGCAAATCTCCGGCAGAGCGCCGGGAACGGCGCTGGGCGCGGCCCGATCGGCGAAGTCGGACCCATCCGCGATACGGAAGCGGGCGGGCCGGTAACCTGGGGCCGGATGGTTAGTGTCTCCACCCCTCCCCTGCCGCAGTCCACGCGCCGCCGCCGTTTGGGCCGCGCCGCGTGGCTGATTCCGGCACTGCTGATCGCGGCCGCCACCCTGTGGCTGCTGCGGACCACCTGGCCGCTGAAGCCGATCGGCGGGGAGTTCATCGACCTACAGGTGTACCGGCTGGGCGTGCAGGCGTGGTGGCACGGGGCCGACATGTACGGGACGCTGCCCAAGACGACCCTCGGGGTCGGGCTGCCGTTCATCTACCCGCCGTTCGCGGCGCTGGCGCTGAGCCCGTTCGCGATGCTGCCCATGCACGCCTCGGCGATCACGTTCTTCCTTGTCTCCACCGCGGCGCTGGCTGTGACGATCTACCTGGTGGCGCGGCGGATCTGGGACGGCAGCACCGAACTGGTGCTGTGGGCCACCGCTTGTGCCCTGCCGGTGGGGATGCTGCTGGAGCCGGTGCACCAGACGCTGGGTTTCGGGCAGGTGAATCTGATCCTGATGGTGCTGGTGGCGGCCGACTGCCTGACCGCGCGGCCGAAGTGGAAGCGCGGCATGCTGATCGGCCTGGCCGCGGCCATCAAGCTCACACCGGCGGCGTTCGTCCTCTACTTCCTGGTGCGCAAGGACTACAAGGCCGCCGCCACCGCGGCGATCACGGGGGCGGTGGCGTCCGCCGTGGCCTTCGCGATCATGCCGGGCGAATCGACGCGGTACTGGTTCGGGGGCATGGGCAACGTGTCCGGGCTGAGCGGGTCGGCGTTCCACACCAACCAGTCGATCCAGGGCGTGCTCTCGCGCCTGCAGGTGCACAAGCCGGAGTTCACCGTGCTCTGGCTGCTGCTCTCGCTGGCACTGCTGGCGCTCGTCGTCACGGCCATGCGGCAGGCCGCCGACCATCCGGGGCTGGCGCTGGCATTCAATGCCGTGTTCACCCTGCTGGTCTCGCCGATCTCCTGGTCGCACCACTGGGTGTGGATCGCACCGGCGCTGCTGGCCGCGGTCGGCGCCGCGACCCGGCTCCCGCGGCGCCAGGCGCGGATCTGGTACGCGGTCGTCGCGGCCGCCGCGGTCGTGTTCGTCATCGGCCCGCAGAACTGGATGCCCGGTGAGGACAACCGCGAATTCACTTGGACCCCTTGGCAACACATCATCGGCAATACCTATGTGTGGTTGAGCGTGCTGCTGGTGGCGGTGTACGTGGCGACGGCGAAGCGCCGACGCACCACCGCGGCGCGGGCCTGATCCCGCGGCGTGGTGGGCGAATCCGAGATCCCCACCGGCGGCTGCTGTGCGGGGCCGCGGTCGCCGGGATCGGACCGCCGTCATCGCCCGCGAGATCGGCGCGGCGGTCGAGGCCGGCCTGTCCGGCGATTCCGCCCTCGAGAGTGGGAATCGGACGCCCCGGAGCACCGTATTTCCGCTTACACTGGGCCGCGTGCGTGTTCGACGGCTACTTGCCTTGACCCTGTTCACCCTGGTCGCCTCGTTCGGGGTGGCCGCCTGCAGCACGGAGGGGCAGGGCACCACGTCCGACTGCGACATCAGCGGCTGCACGATCACGTTCGACCGTGGCGTGAACGCCAAGGCCAGCTTCCTCGAGGTGGAGGCGGAACTCGTTGCGGTGAACGGCAACACCGTCACCCTGAAGGTGGCCGG
The DNA here is from genome assembly GCF_054782435.1 of Nocardia thraciensis. Lineage (NCBI taxonomy): Bacteria > Bacillati > Actinomycetota > Actinomycetes > Mycobacteriales > Nocardiaceae > Nocardia > Nocardia thraciensis. Next base: position 351,628 of record NZ_BAAGSM010000010.1, on the reverse strand, counting down.
TCAACAGGTGGACGTGCCGGTCGGCGAGACCCAGCCCGCCAGCGGGATCAACCTCACCGTGCAAGAGGTCACCCAGGACAAGGTCGTGGTCAAGGCCGCCACCGGCATTGGCGGCCCCCAACCGTCCTGAAGCGCGCGTCGAACACCGGCAGCTCGGAAGGACCACCGGCGCTCGAACGCTTTCGGTATGGAACGGCTTCCGGCGCGGACGCGCCGGAGATCACCAGCCGCCGAGAACTCCGGAATGCTGGATCGCGAGCGACTGCGCGCTGTCCGGCCCCATGAACGGCAGCAGCGCGAGGAAGACAACCATCGACATCGAAAAAGCTCCTACGTGTCTAGTCGGTTCCGATGGCTCTACCGTCTCAGATCGATCCGCCTTCGCGCACGCCGAATCACCGAATCGGACAGTGTCGAAATCTGGACCGCACCGGAACTATCGCTGCTCCGCCACGCTGACCACCACATTCGGCGCCGCCCGATAGATACCGGGCGCCCTCACAGCGATTCGGCCGCGGCCACCAGCATCTTGCGGGAGCGATCCGGCGGCTCCGCCTGCACGCTGAGGCGGTCCATCACCCGGCGGTAGAGCTCCAGATCCTGTAGGCGATCCAGATAGAGCGCACTGGTCAGTTGCTCGATATAAACGATATCGGGCAATTCCGGCTCGGCGAAGCGCAGCATCGTGAACGAACTTCCGGCCGCCGCATGTCCGCCCGCCGCGTAGGGCAGGACCTGAATCGTCACGTTCAGCCGGTCGGACATCTCGACCAGATGCTCGAGTTGCCCACGCAGCACGTCGTTTCCGCCGATCGGCCGGTGTAGCACGGTCTCGTCCAGCACCCCCCACAGGGTAGGGCCGCCCTCGCGGTCCAGGATCTCCTGCCGGTGCCGGCGTAACTCCACCCGCCGGGCCGCCTCGGCCTCCTCGTGACCCAGCGCCACGATGGCCCGGGTGTACTCCTCGGTCTGCAGCAGACCCGGAACCAGTTGCGCCTCAAAGGTTCTGATCGAGTGCGCGGCGTGCTCCAGGCCGATGAACGTCTCGAACCACTGCGGCAGCAGATCGCTGTAGCGGTGCCACCAGCCGGGCTGGTTGGCCTTGCGCACGAGATCCAGGAACGCCTCGCGGTCCCCGGGATCGGTGACCTTGTAAAGCGTCAGCAGATCCCGGATATCGCGTTCCTTGAATCCGGTCCGGCCCAGTTCCAGACGGCTGATCTTCGCGTGCGAACCGCGAATGTGTTCACCGGCGGCCTCGCGAGTGATCCCGCACTGCTCCCGCAGTTTGCGCAGCTGACCACCGACGGCAATGCGCAGCGCAGTCGGACCGCGTTCGGCGACAAGCGAATCCACGCTGCCGATCCGGAACGGGACGGAATCTGCGATCATGAGTTCTGCTCCGATGCTCGACGATCACCTGCGGGGTGCCCGCAAACCCACTGACTACACTGCGTCGAAGGACTATCATACTCGCGCGTCGCCTGCTGACCAGTATGTTCTCTCGTGCAGGAAATCTCGGACCGGAGTCGCGATCCGCCTGTCGGCTACTCCCCAATCTTGTACTGTCACTGGACAGATCAGACAATCACCCGTTCGTGCCTCCGCGGGCCGGAGGCACCGCCTCGAGACCTCGACGAGGAGCCGACCCACAATGCCGACAGGGCACAACACGGAGATCCGCACCGACATCCCGCACTCCGCCCGAATCTGGAACTACTGGATGGGCGGTAAGGACAATTACGATATCGACCGCGAGGTCGGCGACGCCAGCATGCAGATCGATCCCGATATCGGGACGATGGCCACCGAGAGCCGCCGGTTCCTGATCCGCGCGGTCAACCATCTGGCCGGTGAGGCCGGCATTCGACAGTTCCTCGACATCGGCACCGGCCTGCCGACCATGCAGAACACCCACCAGGTGGCCCAGAGCGTCCACCCCGACGCCCGGATCGTCTACGTCGACAACGATCCGCTGGTGCTCACCCATGCGCGGGCCCTGCTGACCAGCACCACCCACGAGGGTGTCACCACCTACATCGAGGCCGACTTCCACGAGCCCGAGCAGATCATCGCCGACGCCGCCAACATCCTGAACTTCACCCAGCCGATCGGCGTGATGTTCATGGGGGTACTCGGCCACGCCCGCACCTACGAGGATCTGCTCCGAATCGTCCGGACCGTGATGGACGCGGTCCCGTCCGACAGCTACCTGGTGTACTGGGACGGCACCGTGGACAGCCCCACCTACACGAAGATGTGCGAGGAATACGCCAAGTCCGGCGGCGTGCCGTACTACACCCGCACGCAGGATCAGCTGCGCGCGGTCTTCGACGGCTTCGAGATGCTCGAACCGGGCTTCGGGAAGATCACCCACTGGCGCCGATCGGAGCTGGAGGTGGCCGGGCTGCGCGATATCGCCGCTTACGGCGGGGTGGCCCGCAAACCCTGAGCATGGAGTCGGCGGCAGCGTGACCATCTCCTCGTTCCCGACCACCCAGCGGTGACCTCTTGACCTGAACCATAGTTGATGTTCGATGCTGGTCGACAGCAGACGGAAACACGACTACGGGAGCACTGCGATGATCCTCGCCAGCGAGATCGGCCACCGGACGGGCGGCCGGTCCGTCGGCGGGCGGGCGCGAAAATGGAATGCCCCGACCCGCCGTCACCGGGAATACTGGCGGGCGACCGATGAGTTGAGCGAATCGGCTCCGTCTGATCACGTGTGGCCCGGTCATCATCGTCGATGAACCGCCCCGAGCCCATACGTCGTCCCCAGTTTCGAGAACTACCCGGAGGTACCCCATGCCCGCCGAAATATCCGATCGCTCGACCGGGCGGCGGACACCGACAGTCATCCGGCTGTTGGTTCTCGCGACCTTCGTGGTGATTCTCAACGAGACCATCATGATCAACGCGATCCCGCGCCTGATGTCCGATCTCGAAGTCACCGAGCGCGCGGCGCAGTGGGTGTCCACCGCGTTCATGCTCACCATGGCGGCCGTCATCCCGGTCACCGGATGGTTCCTGCAGCGGGTCACGACCCGTCGCGCCTACGCCATCGCGATGGGGGTCTTCCTCGCCGGCACCGCGCTGTCGGCGGTGGCCCCGTCGTTCGCCGTGCTGCTGATCGGCCGGGTCATCCAGGCCGGTGGCACCGCGGTGATGATGCCGCTGTTGATGACCACCCTGATGACCGTGGTCCCCGAGCAGGATCGCGGCCGCGTCATGGGCAACGTCACCCTCGCCATCTCGGTGGCCCCGGCCATGGGGCCCGTCATCTCCGGCCTGGTGCTCCAGATCGGTTCGTGGCGTTGGCTGTTCGTGCTGGTGCTGCCGATCGCCGCCGCCGTGACCTGGTTCGGTCTGCGGCACCTGGAGAACGTGGGTGAGCCGGAGACCGGCACGATCGACTGGTCCAGCGTGGCGTTCGCGGCCCTCGGGTTCGGCGGCCTGGTCTACGGGCTCAGCCGGTTCGAGACCGGCAACGTCGCCACCCCCGCGCTGATCGTCGCCGCCGGACTGGCCCTGATCGGCATCTTCGCCGTCCGTCAGATTCGGCTGCAGCGCAACGGGACTCCGCTGCTGGACCTGCGCACCCTGCTGTCCGGCACCTACACCAAGGCGCTGGTCCTGATGGCGGTCGCCTTCCTGGCGATGCTCGGTTCGATGCTGCTGCTGCCGCTATACCTGCAGAACCTGCGCGGCCTGAGTCCGCTGCAGACCGGCCTGCTGGTGATGCCCGGCGGTCTGGCCATGGGCCTGCTGGGCCCGACCATCGGGCGGCTGTTCGACCGGTTCGGCGGACGGGTGCTGGTGATTCCGGGTTCGATCGGCATCGCGGCCGCGCTGGCCGGATTCACCCAGATCTCGCTGACCATGCCGTACTGGCAGCTGCTCGGCCTGCACATCCTGCTGATGGTGTCGCTGGCCGCGGCCTTCACCCCGGTCTTCACCCTGGGTCTGGGCGCGCTGCCGACGCACCTGTACTCGCACGGCAGCTCGATGCTGGGCACGCTGCAGCAGGTCGCGGCGGCCTTGGGCAGCGCCCTGGTGGTGACCGTGATGGCGGCCCGCGGCGAGGCGCTGATCGAGGACGGCGTCGAACCGATCGCCGCGCACCTGGACGGCATGAAGCTGGCCTTCGCCGTCTCGGCGGCCCTGGCGCTGATCGTGATCGTGATGGCGGTACTGCTGCCGAACCGGTCCAGCGCCCCGGACGAGTCGGACCAGTCCGGCGACGAGATCGGGAGCACCGAACCCGAGTTGGTCACCAGCTGACCGTTCCCGCCGATCGGCGATACCGGGCACCCGCTCGGTATCGCCGATCGGCCGTTCGGGGGCCGCTCGCTAGGACCGCGCCCGGACCTCCGAGCGTCCGGGCAGATGGACCAGGATGAGGCCGACGGCGGCGATCAGGACGTTCTGCAGCGCCGCCGACGAGGCGTTCACCTCCTTGTTCGCCCACATCCGGAACCACTCCCCGCCGATGGTCAGGAAGCCTCCGGCGAACAGCAACACCGCCAACACCCAGCCGAGGCTGGACAGCTTCGCGGCCGTATCGGCCGTCGCGCCCCGGCGGCCCAGCAGTGCCCGCCAGCCCGCCACGGCCCCCGCCAGCAACACGAATGCGGTCAGGAATTCCCAGATCACGACGCCGATGTAGGCGATCCACACCACCGTGGGATTGGTGACGGCGTGCCAGTCGACGGCGGGATGGTGGGTCGTGCTGCGCATCGACAGCACCGCGGTGACGCCGCGGCGGTTGGTGTCGGTGTCGAGGCAGTTGGTGACCGCGACGATCAGGTAGTACAGCCCGGTGATCGTTGCCAGCACGGCGACCGCCGTGTCCCGGCTTCCGGCCGCATCCAGAAATCGCTTACCGCTGAGACTCATTCACGCCACCTAGGTCGACCGGCACAGCCCTGCAGGACGACCGAATGGTACGGCGCAGCACCCCGGTGCGCATCCGAGGCAGTCTCTTGGGGATACTCGCCTCCGGCCGGGCGTGTTCACCACGCGTCGCGCGGTCGCGCAGGTACGCTCCTCGACCGCAGCAACACACGAGTTCCTTCGATGCAGGGGAGATCGTCGATGGCGTGGGCGTGGTTCGCACTGCTCGTACCGGCAATCACCGTCGTCCTGGGCGTGGTGGTGATGTGGCGAGCACGGCGTCGCGGCCGCAATCCCGGCGGTTACAACGAGGCCGCGGGGACGGTGTTCCAGGCGGTCGGCGCGCTGTACGCGGTGCTGCTGGCGTTCATCGTGGTCAACGAGTGGAATTCGCTGCAGGAGGCGAGCACCAATACCTTCGAGGAGGCCAACCACCTGGGCGCGTTGTACTGGGACGCCCGCGCCCTGCCGCCGGAGGTGGGCCGCGACCTGGAGGCGACCACGCAGCAGTACGCGCGCGTGGTCGTCGCGAAGGAATGGCCACTGCTCGGCGACGGCGGCTACAGCCCCGAGGCCACCGCGCTGGTGTACCGCATGCGCGACGAGATCAACGCGCTGCCCACCGACAGCCCGCGCACGCAACTGGTCTTCGAGCATTCGCTGGCGACCGTCAACGATCTCGCCGCCGCGCGCCGCGAGCGGCTCAGCCAGAGCGGCCACAACGTGCCGACGGTGCTGTGGATCGCGATGGCGGTGGGCGCGGTGGTGACCGTCGGATTCACCTTCTTCTTCGGCCTGCCCAAATTCTGGACCCAGCTGCTGCTCGTGGGCGCGCTGGCCGTGCTGGTCGTGCTGTCGCTCGGGCTGATCATGATGCTCGACCAGCCGTTCGTGGGCTCCATCGCGGTGCAACCGGAGGCGTTCGAGATCTTCCTGCGCGGACTGCCCGCCCAGCGCTGACAACCGATCGGCGTGCGGCGCCGCGGTCAGCGCGAACTCAGCGCGGCGGCATGAGCATGGGGACGGGGTCGTGCACCGTCACGAGCACGATGACATCGCCGTAGGGGGCGGCGCCGCGCGCGAAGTGATGGGCGAAGCGCGCCAAGGACGTTCGCCACTTGTACTTGGCGTCGATCTCCGACTGCACATACGGCAGCAGCGTGCCGCCGGTCACCAGTTGGGCCCGGCCCGGACGCTGTTGAGATCCGAGCGCGGGGCTGCCGCGCCAGTCGCCGGGCTGCACGAGGACCCGGTCGTCGTGCGCCAGCTGGGTGGCCTCGGGGGCATGGGAGGAGACGCGGAAGGCCAGCTGGTTGTCGCCGACCGGAACCACCAACCGCGGAACCGTCACCAGCTGCTGGGGGCCGGTAACACGCGTCACCAGCACCGTTTTCGCCTGCTGCCACAGGTCGGCCATGCCCGGGCGGGCCGGGTTGCCCCGTCGCGGTCGCGGAGCGGGGCCCGGCTGGGCGACCTGCATGGGGGTGGTGGGCAAGTCGATCAGAGTTCGTGGTGGCATCACATTCGGTCCTTTCCGCTGACGAGATCGGGGGCCGAAGTTGCGTGTTACGAACTGTGTTGCGCATTACGGGGCCGCCCGCCGACACTGCTCGAACGTCTTCGGCCGACCACCTTCGATACTCCAGAGATCTCGATGGCCCGGCAACAACGCTGGTCGCAATGGCGCATATGCGCAGCGGTGCGGAATGGGACCGGCAACGGCCGCTGCGGGCGGTCGGGGGAGGATGGGCAGATGCCCGCAGAAGGACCTCGTGCGAAGAGCGTCGGCCGCCCGTCGCGGTTGTCCCTGGAGGCGATCGTCGCCGCGGCCGATCGCATCCTGCGGGCGGAGGGGCCGGACAAGCTGTCGATGCGGCGGCTGGCCACCGAGCTCGGCAGCGCGCCGATGACGCTGTACTACCACGTGCGAGACAAGGACGAGCTGCTGTTGCTGGTGCTGGAGGCGCATGCCCGGGACATACCGCGCCCGGACCTGCCCGACAACCCCCGGGACCGGCTCGTCGCGACGGCCGTCCTGCTCTACGAACTGCTCTCCGAACGCGCCTGGATCATCGAGGTCCTGACCGCGGACGACCTCTTCGCCCCCGCCGCACTCTGGTTCGTGGAGATGATGATCGGCGCCGCCGTCGACTGCGGCTGCACCCCCGAGGAGGCCGTCGACGTCTACCGCACGATCTGGTACTACATCGTCGGCAATCTGATGATCCGGGTGAACAGCGGACGCCGCCGGGCCCGGTCCGAGCCGGTCTACCGGGACCGAGCCTTCGCCGACGCCGCCACCGGCACCTACCCGCACCTCGCGGGGGTCGCCGACCGCTGGGACGAACTCACCACTCGCCCCTCGCACCGGCTGGGCCTGACCGCGATCGTCGACGGGCTACTGCCGTCCCGGCCCAGCCGATAGCACGGGCGTCAGGACCGGGCCGGAGCGAGATTCCAGAACTCGGCGTAGCGGCCGTTCCGGCGCAGCAGTTCGTCGTGGGCACCGTCCTCGACGATCCGCCCGCCGTCGAGGAAGACGATGCGGTCGGCGCGCCGCACAGTGCGCAGCCGGTGCGCGACCATCACTACGGTGCGGCCCGCCATCAGGCGCTCGATACCCTCGTGGACGGCGGCCTCGTTCACCGGGTCCAGCGCCGAGGTCACCTCGTCCAGCAGCACGACGGGGGCGTTCTTCAGCAGCGCGCGGGCGATCGAAACACGTTGGCGCTCACCGCCGGACAGCAGCGCGCCGCCCTCGCCGACACACGCCGACCAGCCGCCGGGCAGCCGCTCGATCACCTCGTCCAGCCGCGCCGCAGTCGCCGCGGCGCGCACCTGCGCAGCGTCGGCGTCGGGGCGACCGAGCCGCACGTTCTCCTCGATGGTGCCATCGAAGAGATAGACGTTCTGGAACACGATGGCGATCTGCTCCCTCAGCGTTTCGGTGCCGATCTCGCGCACATCCACGCCGCCGACGCGCACCGCGCCCGCGTCCACGTCGTAGAACCGCGCGAGCAGCTGCAACACCGTGCTCTTCCCCGCGCCGGACGGCCCGACTACGGCCAGCCGCTGCCCCGCCGGGACCGACAGCGACACGGCATCGATCACCGCGCGGTCGCCGCGCCGGAAGATCACGGACTCGAACTCCAGGTCGTGGCGGACCGGCCGGACCGGTTCGCGTGCCTCCGGCAGCGGTTCGGTGCGCAGCACCGTATCGAGCCGGACCAGCTCGGCCCGGGCGGCGCGCAGCTTGCCGCCGATATCCGTCAGCGACAGCAGCGGGTCGGCGCAGCGGGCGGCCAGCACCAGGATCGCCAAAACCTCTGCCGCGCCGACACTTCCACGAAGCGTCAGATAGGAACCCAGGGCCAGCAGCGCGGTGAACACCGCCTGCACCGTGAGCGTCAGGCCCACGATTCCGGGCAGCGCCGACAGCGTCGAACGACGTCCCGCGCGCTCGAGTTCGGACAGCGCGTCGTCGAGGAATCGGAAGCGTTCCGCGGTCCGGCCACCGGCCCGCAGCACCGGCTGGGCCTGGAGGTATTCGATGACCCGCCCGGTCGCCTCGTCGCCGCGTTCGTGGCGCTCGGCATCGGTGGCGGCCGCCGAACGACCCGTCCACACCTGGACCGCCGCCACCACCGGGACGGCGATCAGCGCGGCCAGTCCGAGCCGCCAGTCGAACACGAACATCACGGCGACGATCGTCAGCGGCGTCACGGACGCGGAGACGAGCGGCGCCAGCAGATGCGCGATCACGCTCATCGCCTGCAGGACACCCTGACTCGCCAGCACCGACACCTCGCCGACGCGCCCGGCCGAGTACCAGCCGAGCGGCAGCCGGGCCAGATGCTCGCCGAGCCGCCGGTAGACCCCGCGCAAAAGCGTTGTGCCGACCCGGAATCCGGACAGATCGCTGCTGTAGCGCAGCGCCGCGTAGATCACGACCGCGCCTCCGAACGCGACCAGCCAGGGCCACGCGTCGCCCGGGTCGCTCCCGAACAGCGCCCGCAGCACCGGCGCCAGCAGTGCGTAGGACAGCCCCTCGACCACCGCGGTCACCGTCATCAGGGCCACGGTGCGGCGCACCGGACGGGCGTACTCGCGCCCCAGCACCCGCAGTAGCGTTCGAATCATCGGGGCTCGTCTCCTGTTGCGCCGGTGTGGATTTCGATCTCCTCGGTGATCGCCGGCCGATGCGATCGCCAGAACTCCGCGAACCGGCCGCCGCGTGCCAGCAGCTCGGCGGGACCGCCGCGTTCGACGATCTCCCCGTCCTCCAGCACCACCACGGTGTCGGCGTCGGCGACCGTCTCCGGTCGGTGGGCGATGACCAGCCTCGTGCGATCGCCCGCCAGCGTCGAGAGCGCCTGGCGCACCGCCTGTTCGGTCTGCGGATCCGCGAACGAGGTGGCCTCGTCGAGCACCAGCACCGGGGTATCGGCGAGCAGCGCCCGGGCGAGCGAGATCCGTTGTGCCTCACCGCCCGACAGCTGGGCGTCCACACCGATCACCGAATCGTAGCCGTGCGGCAGCCGCACGATTCGGTCGTGGATATTCGCCAGCCGGGCGACGCGGACCACGTCGTCGAGGTCGGAGTGCGGCACGGCCAGCGCGATATTGTCCGCGACCGACGCGCGCAGCAGGCGAACGTCCTGGAACACGAAGGAGATCCGGCGGTAGAGTTCCCGGCTGCCCAGCTCGCGCAGATCGACCCCGCCCAAGAGGACGGCGCCGTGGGTCGGGTCGAAGAACCGCGGTAACAACTGGACCAGCGTGGACTTCCCGCTGCCGGACGGTCCCACGATCGCGGTCACCGTCCCGGGCTCCAGCACCAGATCGATACCGCGCAGCACCTCGCGACCGTCGTCGTAGCCGAAGCGCACCTCGCGCAGCTCCACCCGGTGCCCGCGCGGCGCCACCGGGCGCTTCGGCTCCGGAAGTGGCTGCACCGCAAGCACATCCCGGATCCGGCCCACCGCGCGCCGGGCGGCCTGCAGGTCGTCGAAGCCGTGGCCGAGCGCGGCGACCGGGGCCGTCAGCCCCAGCCCCAGCAGCAGGAAGGGCAGCAGGTCCGCCGGGGCCAGCGAGCCGTTCGTGATCAGCGCCGTCCCGCCGATCAGCACGACCACCAGCACGAACGGCGGCGACAGCATCAGCTGCATGGCCGCCGCGATCGGGGAGAGACCGACCGCCCAGCGGAGAAAGGAATCGGCGAAATCATCTGTGGCCGTGCGGAATTTCCCGTGCACGCGCTCGCCGCCACCGAACGCCTTGACCACCGCGATCCCCTGGACGAACTCGATGGCCGCATCGGCGATCCGGCCCATCCCGTCGTCGAAGTCCACCTGCTCGCGCTGTCGCTTCGGGGTCATCATCAGGGGCACCAGCGCGATCGCCAGCACCACCGGAACCATCGTGATCAGCGTCAGCCGCCAGTCCACGGTGCACAGGTACACCAGCGCGACCAGCGGCACCACGAACGCGGACACCAGTTCGCCGGGCGCGTGCGCGATGAGCGGATGCACGGCGCCGACGTCCTGCCCGACCACCTTCGCCAGCTCGCCGGTGCGTCGCCGCGAGAACCAGCCGATCGGCACCCGCCCCAGCCGCGCCGCCAGCTGACGGCGGAACGAGAGTTCCACCCGGCCGTCGAGCAGGTGCCCGATCCCCGAGGACGCGCCGGTGCACACCAGCCGCACGAACAGGCCGACGGCGCCGACGGTCACGACGAACCACACGTGACCGTGATCGATCGGGTCGGGCGACAACAGCGCCCGGCCCAGTTCCACGACCGCCAGCAGCGGCGCCAGACCCGCGACGGCGCCGATGATCTGCAGGATGACGACGGCGGCGAAACCCCGGGCGAACGGGCGCACGAGCCCCGCCACGCTCGGCCCCGACGCGAATTCGGCATCCGGCCGAGGCGGTGCGGACCGCTCCCCTACCTCGGCAACGTCGATGGTGGTCATCGCTCTCCCGTCATTTTCGTACGCGTACGAACAGCGTACCTCACTCCCTCGCGCCCGGACCGGTCCGGTGCGGCCACCGTTAACTTGGCCAGGCCGGGCGGCGCCGAGCACCGGAAACCGGCACACAGTCGTTCGAACAGGAGAAGACGATGTCCCACCGAAACATCCACGCGCGCAACGCACTCGCCGCCGCCGCGTTCGTCGCCACCGCCTTGTCGATGTCGTATCAGGCCGCACAGGCGCAACCGGTCCGAATCGGCCAAGGCGCCCAGATCCCTAGCGTCGCAACGTCGTACGACCCGTGCGGGGCGAACCAGTACGGCTGCTACTCCCCCTACGGGGCGTGCGACAACTACCAGCCGGGGTGCGCGGGCCCGTACGACAACGGGTACAAGCCCTACGACTACGACCAGAACAAGGATCAGTACGGCAGGCAGTACCGCTAGTCGAGCAGCAGCAGGTCGCGCGGCACGAGGGTGGTCGACTGGGTCAGCTCGTGGAGCAGGTTGTGATTGAGCATATTGCCGATGGGCTCGCCGACCTGTTCCCGAGTCAGTCCCTCGACGGGCTCTCGGCCGCAGCCGCGCGCATATCGCTTGTCCGACAGGCGCGCTCGGACCCGGCCCACCAGATCCGCGACATGCCGCTCGGTCCAGCCCGCCTCCGGTTGCAGCGCGGCGAGCAGGGCCGCGGTCTCCTTCCAGGTCCACGGCTGCGGCCAGCGCTCCTGATACAGATACCGCTGTCCGAGGGCGACCAGCGCGAGCTTCTCCTCCGGTTCCAGCGGCCACGGCCTGGGCGCATCGGTCACATGCTCGTGCCGGGGAGCGGGGAGGGCTCCGTCGACGCCGGTCACGTAGACCTCCAGCAGATGCTCCCGATTGTGGGATCCGCGAATGAACATCGGGGTGTAGCCGGTGCTCAGCGGGAACGGCTCCTCCCCCTCGAATACCATCCGCGCCTCGGGCAGCCGGATCGGCACGCTGCCGGTGTTGCTGAGCTGCCAGCAGCGCTCCCGGAATGCCAGGCTGCCGTGCACCCGGCTGATCCGCAGGTCGTCCTGGCCGACTCCGACGTCGACCTGCTCGATGTTGCGGCCGAATTCGATGACGTTGCCCTCGTCCGGCGTCCCGCACACGCCGCCCGCCGTCGACAACACCGAGATCGTGCCCGGTTCGGCGTCGCCGACCCCCCTGGCCAGCCCGTGTTGCGATACGGACAGCGCATACACGCCGCGACGTCCCGGCGCACCCGCTCTCTGCTGCACGACATCCTCCTTACGGTTCGGATCCGAGCCTCACACGCCGTGCGCCGGACCGGTCCGCGCGCGTCATCGGGTCAGGTTGGCCGCGACGGTCGCCGCCACATCGGTCACGGTCTCGCAGTGCCGCGCCGGCGGCCGCGCTCCCGAGAACTTGACCACAACGACCTCGGCCCGGTCGCCGCCGGAGGTCGCCCGGAAGCTCCGATACTGGATCTGCACGATGCAGTCGTCGTTCTCCTCCTCGCGGCGGAAACTGGGCAGACCGGCGAGGGTCAGCGGCTGGCCCGCCGCGGCGGTCTTCGGCGAATCGCGGTCGTAACGGACCGTGATGTGGCCGTTGATGGTGCTGTCCCAACGGCAGGACCACTTGCCGAACCCGGCGGACGGGTGCGTCGCGTCGACGCCCGCCACCTTGCCGAGGGTCGCCGCGTCGACCAGGGCACAGGCCTCGTGCCGGGCCAGCGATTCCGGCGGGAACGGACTGGGTCGGCGCGGAATCGGGCCGTGCCACAGCACATTTCGCGCGTATTCGACGGCGGCGTCGGCCAGCGCGCAGGGATCGGGCCCAGCGGACCCGTCGGGCCGCCGCTCGCCGGTGATCTCGACGTTTCCACCGCCCGAAAGCATCAACGTCCGAACGCATCTGGTGCCGCTGGCCGGTTCGGAGACGATGGTGACATTACCGGCGGGGGTGAGCGTGACGTGCGAGGTCTGCGCGGGCGCCTGCGTGGTGAGCGTCAGGCGGACCCGTCCGATATCCGGGTGGAAGTCGTCCCCCCACGCCCGCACCCGCAGATCACAGGTATCGAAGTTGCCTCCGTCGGTGGTCAGGTCGATCCGCCCGAACCGGGCCAGGGACCCCGGATCGACCAGTGCGCACGGGTCCGCCGACTGCGGGTCACCGAACAGGTCGGTCGCCGCGGTGACCGGCATCGCCACACCGGCCGCGACGATCAGGGCCACCGCGGCCAGTTCCGCGGCGCCGAGGGCGACGCGGCGCAGCACCGTGCGGTCCCACCCGCGCGGGGGCTGGTCGAGGGCTTCGAAGCGGGCCGCGGCCGCCGCGGCCGCCGGGCGGTGGTTCGGGCCCGTCAGCGTCAACTGGGTGAGCAGCGCGTCGAGCGGTCCGGGTCGCCGCCGCCGGGCCGTCACGGCGAGCAGCGAGGCGCCGAGCGCGTACACGTCCGACTTGGGGCTCGCGGGCCCGCCCCGCTCGACCTCGGGCGCCAGGTACTGCCACTTCCCGCGCGCCGCATCGGCTTTCGGTGTTTCGCCCGTCCCGGCGCTGCGCAGGTCCAGGGAACTTCCGAAGTCGGTCAGCAGGGCGTCGCCGTCGGCGGTGACGATGATGTTCTCCGGCGACACATCGCAGTGCAGGATGCCGCGCTCGTGGCAGTGCGCCAGCGCGCCCGCGATCTGCTCGCCGACCGAGGCGGCCTGCGGCGAGTCGAGTTTCCGCTCCCGGCGCGCGATCTCGGCCAGCGAGCGACCGTGGACATACTCCATGACCAGCCAGCAGACGCCCTCGTGCTCGAAGATGTTGTGCACGCCAACGATATTCGGATGTCGCAGGGCCGCCGCGTTGCGCGCCGCCGTGCGCAGCCGCGCCGCGCCCTCGGCATCGTCGGCACGCGGGCATTTGAGCACCACGTCCCGGTCCAGATCCTCGTCGGTTGCCCGCCAGACGATGCCCTCGCCGCCGCGAGTGAACAAGCCCCGCAGCACGTATCGGTCCGCGATCCTGTCGCCGACGCCAGTCATCCGCCCGTCCTCGTAGTCCGACCCCGAACCCGGCGAGGGCAGTTTAGCCGCTCATCGAGCCTCACGGACCGGTACGACTACAGGCGGGTTATCGGCCGGGTCCCGACGCGATCGCGAAGTACCCCTGCCCCGGCCACCGCTGCTGGCGATAGTCGTATCAGGCCGAGGCCGACGGCGAGTACCGTCCCGGAGGCGAAACAGCGCACCACGGAAAGCAAAAGTGATCGGATGAGATTCCACGTAGCCGCCCTCCCCCACACTCAGACCACCAAGTACTACTCGCCCTGCCCCTTCACGCAGAAGTTGCGCTTGTTCTGCGACATGATGTCGAGCCTCGGCCACGAGGTGTACCTGTACGCCGGGGAGGAGAACGAGGCCGCCTGCACGGAGTTGATCACCGTCGTCAGCAAGGACGATCAGCGCGAGTGGTTCGGCGAGCAACTCCTCGAGGACGGCTTCCCCTTCTCCTGGGACGCGGAGGACCGGCACTGGCTGATTACCAACGCGCGCATCATCACCGAGATCTCCAAGCGCAAGCGGCCGCGCGACTTCATCTGTGTCATCGGCGGCTCCTGCCAGCAGCCGATCGCTGCCGCCTTTCCCGAACTGCAGACCGTCGAATTCGGCATCGGATACAGCGGCGTGTTCGCCAAGTACCGGGTGTTCGAGAGCTATGCCTGGATGCACGCGGTGTACGGGGCGAGTACGACCATTCCGGGGATCATGTCCGAGCGAGGCCAATTCTACGATGCGGTGATCCCCGCCTACTTCGACGTCGGAGACTTCCCGTTCTCCGCCGAGAAGGACGATTACTTCCTGTTCATCGGGCGGTTGATCGAGGCCAAGGGGGTGCAGATCGCGATCGATACTTGCCGACGCCGGAATGCCAAGTTGGTCGTGGCGGGCGCGGGCACGCCGCCGAGCGGTGTCGAGTACGTCGGCGTGGTGGACGTGCGGCGGCGTGGGGAGCTGATGAGCCGGGCCCGCGCGGTGTTCGTGCCGTCGCTGTATCTGGAACCGTTCGGCGCCGTTCATGTCGAGGCCATGCTGTGCGGCACACCGGTAATCACCACGGATTGGGGCGCGTTCAGCGAGACGGTGCAGCAGGGCGTGCAGGGTTTCCGGTGCCGCACGCTGCGTGAGTTCTGCGACGCGGCCGAGGCGGTCGGAAAGCTCGACTACCAAGGTATTCGGGACTACGCGGTGGCCCGGTTCTCCACCGAGGTGGTCGCGAAGCAATACGACTACTACTTCCAGAGATTGCAAACCCTGTGGGGCGATGGCTTTTACACGCTGTAGTCGCCGTGGGCGCCGACGGTCCGGGAGCCCGGGATCGGCGTTGCCCGGTGATCGCTGGCTCGGCGTCGGGGCGTCGCGAGAGAGGGTGGAGTAGGGGGTGCGGCTAGTACACGCCACTGTCGTGATTGTGCCAACTGTGCGCCGCGGGGATGTGGGGGCGACGAGGAGGACGGTTCCGCAGGGGGCGGACGGTGGATGAGCCCAGGGGCGGCGGGGGTGCCGGAATCGGGTTGCGACGCGGGGGCGGGGGTGTGGTCGGACCACCCCGAAAACAGTGCGATACCTGCGATTCGACAGTGCCCCCGGTCGGGATCGAACCGACACTGGACGGATTTTAAGTCCGCTGCCTCTGCCAGTTGGGCTACGGGGGCGTCCGGTCAGCCTACCGAATTTGTACGGGCGTCTCGGAATTCTCCGGAGATTTGCTCAGTGGACGCCCTCCATATGTCGGCTGACCCAAGGGGCGAGGAATCGGACGACCACACCGACCGCGATGGTGATCAAACCGAGGGTGCCGAAGTAGGTGACCTCATGGCCGGGGTCGTAGTACTTCGACAGCACGCCGGACATCGAGGTGCCGATCGCGATGGCGAAGAAGTTCAGCGCCATCATCTGCGCGCGAAACGCTTCCGGCGCGAGCTGAGTCGTCACCGCCAGGCCGATCGGCGACAGCAGCAGTTCGGAGGCCGCGAACAGGCTCATGACGAAGAACACCAGCAGCACCGGCACCTGCTTGCCGTCGATCCCGGCCAGCGGCACGAACAGCAGGAAGGCCGCGCCCATGCCGATGACGCCGTAGGAGAACTTGCGCGGGGTGCTGGGCGCGCGGGTGCCCAGCCGCGCCCAGAGCAGCGCGAACAGCGGCGACAGGATGATGATCCACACGGGATCGATCGAACTGACCCAGCTCGGCGGCGCGTCCCACCCGAAGATCGACCAGTTCATCCGCTCGTCGGAGTACACCGTGAGCACCGTGAAGATCTGCTGGAACAGCGAGAAGAACACGGCGGTGGCGATGTACAGCGGAATGTAGGCGCGGACCCGGGTGCGTTCGGTCGGGTTCACCTTCGGACTGGTCAGCATGATCACGAAGTAGGCGAGCGAGACCACGGCGACCACACCGGTGATCACCCAGGGCAGGTTGTCCAGCGTGATCAGCCCCGTCACCATCGCCAGCACGGCCACCGCGAGCACCGCCGCGACGAAACCTACCGTCTTGCCGATCTCACTGGGCGGCAACGGGTTCGGCACCACCCGCCCGTGCTCGCCGAGATGGCGCCGGAACACGGCGTACTGCGTCAGACCCAGCGCCATGCCGATCGCGGCGGCCCCGAATCCGTAATGGAAGCCCAGGTGGTCCTTCAGCAGCCCGGTGATCATCGGGCCGATGAAACCGCCGAGATTGATGCCGAGGTAGAACAGCGTGAAGCCGGTGTCCAGCCGCGGGTCGTCCTTCTCGTAGAGAGTGCCCAGCAGCGAGGAGGCGTTGGCCTTGAGCGCGCCGCTGCCGAGCGCGACCAGCACCAGGCCGACGCCGACCCCGCTCAGGCCCGGCAGCAGTGCCAGCGCGATATGCCCCACCACCACGACGACGCCACCGTAGAACACGGTGCGCTCCATGCCCAGGAGCCGGTCGGCAACCCAGCCGCCGAGCACGGTCGCCAGGTAGACGAAGCCGCCGTAGGCACCGACGATGCCCGTAGCCGTGGACGTCTTCATCCCGAGGCCGCCGTCGGTCACCGAGTAGTACAGGTAGTAGCCGAGGATGGCGACCATGCCGTAGTAGGAGAAACGCTCCCACAGCTCGACCCCGAACAGGTTCGCCAAACCCATCGGCTGCCCGAACAGGGTCCGCTCGGCCGGTCGGCCGGACCGCTGCACTACTCCCGTCATGCGTACGACCTTTCCATGTCACGCAATTTTCCAGCAACCAGGGTGGCGGTCGCATCGTTTCGGTGCACCGGGTCTGGTCCACCGCCGCAGGGCAGAGTAACTGGACGCTTGTCTCCTTGAGGTGGATTCCCATCAGAATGTTCAGACAATGCGCAGATTGCACGCAATCTGCACAATTCGTCCCCCGGTAACTTGGCACGATGTAGGTCCTCGCCGTCGCGGCGTCGTCTCCACGTTGAGATCGTCGGACCGCATGCCCACCGGAGCGGTGTAGGGCGCTCGCACGAATACGGATACCGCCCCGGGGAGTCCGCGGACAAGCGGGTGTTCCCAAGGCCGGAGCGTTCGCTGCCGTTCGCGCCGCCGAGCCCATCAAGCGAACCGGCACCCGACGTGGTTTCACCACGCCCGCAACGCAATTCGAACCGCCGCTGCCGGGATCGTCAGGCGATGGACATGGCGATGCCGTCGAGGATGTCGTGCTCGCTGACGATCAGCTCGCCGATGCCCGCGCGCCGCGCCAGCTCGTCGGCTAACACCTCGGTGATCACCGCGCCGCCGCCGATCACATCCACCCGGCCCGGGTGCATCGGCCCGAGCGCGGCGCGTTCGTCATGGTCCATCTCGACCAGCCGATGACACACGGCCCGAACCTCTGCCAGGCTCAGCCGGGTGAGATGCACACGCTCCGAATCGTATTCGGGCAAATCGAGCGCAACCGCCGCGATCGTGGTCATGGTGCCCGCCACGCCGACCCAGGTGTGCGCCCGCTCGGCCGGGACCACGCCGAATGCCTGCGCCAGCCGCTGGGCGGCGAAAAACCGTGCGGAGACGACCTCTTCGGGCGTGGGCGGATTGCCGTGCAGGCACCGCTCGGTGATCCGGACGCAGCCGATGTCGGCGGAGTAGGCCGCCTCGACACCGTGGCTGTTGCCGAGCACCACCTCCGTGGAACCGCCGCCCAGATCGACGACGACGAACGGCCCTTCGGCACTGGACAATTCGCCGACCGCGCCGGAGAACGACAGCCGGGCCTCCTCGTCGCCGGTGATCACCTCGGCCTGGGCGCCCGGCGCCACGCGGCCCAATTCCGCTGCGGCCGCGGCGAAGAAGTCGTCGCGATTGCGGGCGTCACGGGTGGCGGAGGTGGCGACCATGCGCACCCGGGTCACTCCCGCGTCCAGCATCCGGTCCACGTAGTCGTGCAGCGCGGCCCGGGTGCGTTCGATCGCCTCCGGGTTCAGTTCGCCGGTGGCGTCCACGCCCTGGCCCAGGCGCACGATCCGCATCTCCCGGTGCACATCGGACAGTTGTTTGTCCGCACCGACATCCGCGATCAGCAGCCGGATCGAATTCGTACCGCAATCGACGGCGGCCACCCGGTCACTCATCGCTGTCCTTCCCCACCGGATCACGGTGGTACTGCTCGTATTTCGGCCAGTCCGCCGGAACAGCGGTGCCGCGCAGACCGTTATCGGCGGCCAGGGCCACCGCCTCGTCGCCGAGCTGATTCACGCCGGGCCCCTTCGCCAGCGCGTGTGCCATCAGCACGTGCAAGCATTTCACTCGTTCCGGCATGCCGCCACCGCTGAAATCGGTGTCCAGCGACTCGATTTCGTTCCGCTCGGCCAGATAGCTCTCGTGCGCGGCCCGGTACCCTGCGGCGAGTTCGGCGTCGGTGCGCAGCCGCTCGGACATCCCCCGCATCAGCCCGGCGGCCTCCTGCCTGCTCGCCTCCGCGGTGAGCCGCGGATCGGTCAGGTAGTACAGCGTCGGGAACGGCGTGCCGTCGGGCAGCCGCGGCGCGGTCTTCACCACCGCCGGTTGGCCGTCCGGGGTGCGGTAGGCGATGGCGAGCACGCCGCGCGGCGGACGACCCAACTGCCGGGCGACGATCTCCAGATCGGCGTCAGAGGCTGGCTCGGTCACCGGGGCGCTCCTTCGGGGTGCTGGGGCGGCGGGGCCGCACCATCGGGATTCGGCACGGCCGGATCGGACTCCGGCGCGGCCGCCGCCGGCTGCGGATTGGACATGCTGCGGAACAGCTCGGTGTACCAGGGGTCCGGGCGGCGCTCGCGGGTCGGCTGCGCGGGCACGGCGGGCTGCTCGATACCGGGCACCTGCACGATGTAGGCGGTCTCGCCGGGCATGACCAGCCGCAGCCGATCGCGCGCCTCGGACCTGATGTAGGCGGGGTCCTGCTGCTGCGCCCGGCGATCGCGCAGCCGGGCCAGATCGCTCTCCAGCTCCGTGCGCTCCTGCGCGAGCTGCGCGGATTCGCTGCGCTGGCTGAAATACGTCCGCATCGGCACGGCCAGGGTCAGCGCCAGCGCGCACAGCACGGCGGCCAGGATCACCGCGCGGCCGGTGGACAGGCCCAGGATCTTGCGTTCGTGCTTATCGCGCGCGGCCGCACGGGATTCCGTCTTGCTCACGCGACGCTGCGCCGCGCGCTTACCCGCGGCCGTGCGCGCCGTGGCTGCCGAACCCGCGGCCGGTTTCCGCGTGCGCGACCCGGCGGCCCGCGACGAGCGGCGGTCCCCGCGTCCTGCCGGACCGGCCCCGCGTCGCTCTGTCATCTCACACCTCGAAAGTCGGCTGAATTCGTGGCGGCGCCCGCGGAACGCGGGCGCCGCAACACGCCAGCTCCGACGGTACTATCCCGCGAACTCAAAGCGGGGGAACGCGACGTCCCCGGCGTAGCGAGCCGAATCACCCAGCGCGTCCTCGATGCGCAGCAGCTGGTTGTACTTGGCGACGCGCTCGCTGCGGGCCGGGGCGCCCGTCTTGATCTGGCCGCTGCCGACGGCCACCGCCAGGTCGGCGATGGTGGTGTCCTCGGTCTCGCCGGACCGGTGGCTCATCATCGACTTGTAGCCGTTGCGGTGCGCCAGCTCCACCGCGTCCAGCGTCTCGGTGAGCGTGCCGATCTGGTTGACCTTGACCAGCAGCGCGTTCGCGGCGCCCTTCTCGATGCCGTCCTCGAGGCGCTCCGGATTGGTGACGAATAGGTCGTCGCCGACCAGCTGCACCTTGTCGCCGATCTGGTCGGTGAGCGCGACCCAGCCGTCCCAGTCGTCCTCGGCCAGCGGGTCCTCGATCGAGACCAGCGGGTAGGCGGCCAGCAGCTCGCCGTAGAACTCGGTCATCTCCTCGGCCGAGCGGACGCTGCCCTCGAACTTGTAACCGCTACCGGCGGTGTAGAACTCGGTGGCCGCGACGTCCAGCGCCAGCGCCACATCGGTGCCGACCTTGTAGCCCGCCTTCTGGATGGAGGCGACGATCAGGTCCAAGGCCTCGCGGGTGCCGCCCGGCAGATCGGGGGCGAAGCCGCCCTCGTCGCCCAGGCCGGTGTTGAGGCCCTTGCTCTTCAGTTCGCCCTTCAGCGCGTGGTAGACCTCCGCACCCCAGCGCAGCGCCTCCCGGAAGGTGGGCGCGCCGATCGGGGCGATCATGAACTCCTGCACGTCGACGCTGGTATCCGCGTGCGCGCCGCCGTTGAGGATGTTCATCATCGGCACCGGCAGCACGTGCGCGTTCGGGCCGCCGAGGTAGCGGAACAGTTCCAGGCCCGACGATTCGGCGGCCGCGCGGGCCACCGCCAGCGACACGCCCAGCAGCGCGTTCGCGCCCAGGCGGGACTTGTCGGGGGTGCCGTCCAGATCCAGCAGGACCTGGTCGACGGTGCGCTGCTCGACCGCGTCCAGGCCGATCACGGCCGGTGCGATCTCGTCGAGGACACCCTCCACGGCCTTGCGCACGCCCTTGCCGCCGTAGCGCTCACCGCCGTCGCGCAGCTCCACGGCCTCGTGCTCGCCGGTGGAGGCGCCCGACGGCACGGCAGCCCTGGTCAGGGTGCCGTCGTCGAGAGCGATCTCGACCTCGACGGTGGGGTTGCCGCGCGAATCCAGGATCTCGCGCGCTCCGACCTGTTCGATGATGGCCACGAAAACGACACTCCTTCGGCTGCTGACTCGGTCCCGCCCACCGCCGTCCATGAGCAGGTCGCACGGCGAACCCGTGCTTACGCGAGCCTAACGTAGGGAGGGCTTCCGCATTCCGGCCACTTGCGCGCGTGTACTCAGACCCTGCGGCCGACGCTGTAGGCGGCGGCGTGGTTGCGGACCTTGTGCATGTACGCGGTGGAGTGGTTGTAGATGAACAGCGCCTGCTGCCAGCCCTCGGCGGAGGTCAGATTTCCGCCGCTGGCACACAGGTAGCGGGCGGCGGTGAGGGCCGCGTCGTCGATATTGTCCGGATCCGCCGTGCCGTCGCCGTTCGCGTCCGCGCCCCAGCGCTGCCAGGTCTCGGGGAGGAACTGGAATGGGCCCATCGCGCGCACGTAGACCGGCTCGGCGGGGTTCGAGGTCGCGGCCTCGTCGACGATCCGCTGTATGCCCGGGGATCCGTCCAGCGGTACGCCGCGGATCGGCGGGCTCACCTGGCCGTCCGCATCGACGCGCGACCCGCCGTGACTGCCGTGCTTGCTCTCGACCCGCGCGATTCCGGCGAGGGTGGTCCAGGCGACGCCGCAGTCCGGGCGCGAGCGCGCCATGATGGCCGCGGCGTACCCGTACGCCTCCAGCGCCACCACCGGAATGCCGAGGGCGTCGGACTGCTCCTCGGCCCAGCCGCGCAACTGCACGGCGGTGCGGCCGGGCGCGTCGAGATCGATCGCGGGGACGGGCGTGCCCGCGCCCGGCGGGATGCCCTCGGGTATCGGCGGCAGGTCCTCCCCCACACCGCATCCGGACAGCACGACGGCCGCCGCCACGACCGCCAGCACACCGGCGCGAATCTTGGATACGGCGCTAGCACCGGTTTTTCTCGGACGCACCCCTCCATCATCCAGATCCGCGCAAGAACACAGTTGTGTGAGACTCGGAGTCCCACGTATTCTCGATAGTGAGCCCGAGTTCAGGAGGCACCGATGACGTTGTCCGACACCATGCACACCGACCCGTTCCGTCCCGAGTACCGCGAGGCGCTGGCGACCCTGTCCGAGGGCTCGGTACACCGGCATTTCGACCCGTATCTCGATATCGATTGGGACAGTCCGGAACTCGCGATCGACCCGGACGATCCGCGGTGGGTGCTCGACCCGGAGATCGATCCGCTCGGGGCCACCCGGTGGTATCGGGAGTTGCCGCTGGAGCAGCAGATCGAGATCGGCAAGTGGCGAATCGCCAACGTCGTCAAGGTCGGAGCGGCGTTCGAGAGCATCCTGATCCGCGGGATGATGCAGTACATCATGAAGCTGCCGAACGGCTCCCCGGAGTTCCGGTACTGCCTGCACGAGATGACCGAAGAGTGCAACCACATCCAGATGTTCCAGGAGCTGGTGAACCGGATCGGCGTGGACGTGCCGGGGATGCGGCCCGCGTTCAAGCTGCTGTCGCCGCTGATCGGGGTGGCGGGCGGCTATTTCCACGTCATCCTGTTCATCGGCATCCTCGGCGGCGAGGAGCCCATCGACCGCTATCAGAAGGCGGTCATCCGCGCCGAGGCCAATATGCCGCCGATGGTGTTGCGCACCATGCAGATTCACGTCGCCGAGGAGGCGCGGCACATCTCCTTCGCGCACGAGTACCTGACCGCCCACCTGGAGAAGATGGGCGTGCCCGGAAAGGCGGTGTGCGCGCTGGCCTTCCCACTGGCGATGCGGTGGCTGGCCGGGGAGATCATGGCCCCGCCGCGCTCGTTCGGCCGCCGGTTCGACATTCCGCGCGAGGTCGTCAAGGAGGCGTTCTGGCGGGCCCCCGCCTCCCGGCGCATCCTCTCGAGCTACTTCGACGACGTACGCAAACTAGCCGACGACCTCGGCCTACTCCCCGCGCCGGCCCGAATGCTATGGCGCGCACTGAATATCGACGGCCCCACCTCCCGCTACCGCAGCGAGCCTGTACGCCGAGCAGCCTGACAAACTATCTGTCCTGAGCGGCCGCCAAGGCCTCGATCAACTGCAGCAGCGGCTGATCCCGGTCCAACACGAGACCGTGAGCGCGGGACACCCCGTCCAGAATGCTCCACGCGTAGCCCGCGACCTCGGAGATCAGCTCGACTCGGCTCAGCGCCGAATCCGGCTCGTGCGCCCACCGTGTCACGGTCGCCTCGGTCATGGAGACGATGGCGAAGGTCATGGTGTCCACGACCGGCGGATCGGCGACGCCGACGACACCGGCCAGCCCGGACACCAGCCCCTTCGCGCGGGCGGTGATGCTGATCATCAAGCCGCTCAGCGCATCCCGGTCCTCGGGCCCGTCCGCGGCGGGACCGGTGCGGAGGAACTCGTGCTGGCGCGGGTGGTCGCCGATCCAGTCCACGACCACCGCGACGGCGCGGGCCAGAATCTCCCCGATCGACCCGTCGCCGATATTCAGCGCGGCGTCCAGCGCATCGGTGAACCGCTCGGCGATCGTGGTCCGGACCCGGCGTTCCAGCTCTTCCAAGCCGGAAAACTGCCGGTACAGAACGGATTTCGCCAATCCGGCCCGCACCGCGATGTGCTGCGCCGAGAGGCCCGAACCCGGCGGGTTCTCCTCCAGCAGCTCGATCGCCGCCTCGACCAGGCGCATCCGCCGGGCGTCGTTGTGCGGCCGCCAGCGCGCCTGCCGACCACCGGTCGGCGCCGATGAGGTAGCTGCTCCCGACACCCGTCGAGTGTAAACGGCCGACCGCGCACCCCCGTCATTCATAATGGCCCGGCCTCGACCCCATTGCCCCGCGACCAATACGGCACCACGTGCGGATTGTGTACCGCCGTCACGAACCTCGCCGCCGACTCCGCATCGCCGAGGCTGTGGTACGGCCCCCATACTCCATTCGGGCACGGGCCGTCATGACTACCGCAGGCGCCACCTGTGGTCACGATGGCCCATCGCGCGAAAAGCCTTGGATTACTCGAGGCTACCGGACCGTTATTCATCCGAACCGACCTCCACGGATATTTTCCGGACATCACGACACCACCCTTCGCCGCCTTCGCTTATACGTACTTTCCGGATCAACCGTGATGACAGTCGCCAACTCGTGCAATTCCCGGGGAATTTCGGAGCCGTCGAGATGATGCAGGTTGGGAACGAAGACGGTCTCGATCCCCAGATGTTCGACCACATTGATCAGCCGCCGCATCGGCCGGTCGGTCCGGCTGCCGAACGCAATCGTCTTCACCAGGTTGTATCCCAGACGTTTCGCATGCGAACGTAGTCGTTCCTCGTCGGCCGCCTGCCGCGGTCCGGACACGTCCTTGTCCAGGTAGCTGATCGCCGCCGGACCTCGGAATACCTCCGCCCAGCTCACGACTCCTCCTCGGGATCCCACGCCCGCAAGCCGGTCAGCGTTCTCGACAGAAGCTCCCCCGTGATCTCGTCTACTTTCGGGAGCCGCAGTCCGGCAACCAGCGGAATGGACGAACCAAAAAGAATCATCCAACTGGCCGGGTCGCGTTGCGGCAGCGCGCCATGTGCATTGTTCATCGATTGACCCCCTGGTCTCCGATGCCGGGTGTAAGGTGTAGCCAACTCGCAGCGCCGAACCGGAGAGAACGTCGACCGCAGCCGGGTACACAACGGGGATCGAAGCACAGGCTGAGCGCTTCTGGATGATTCGATAAGTAATCCACGGGGATCTTCGCATTCTCCCAGCGAATGATCCAGGAGACGTCCGCTCTGTGATCCACAGCCTTCGGTACCCGTGATCCACCACCAGCACTCTGCGTGATCCACGACCGACGGAGGAACCACACATGAGCGAGACCAAGGGCGGCCCGGCGAATACGAAGCTGGCGATCGGTATACCGCGACGGCAATTGGGCCGCTACCTGCGTGATATGCGGCAGGCCTACGGCCTGTCGATCCGCAACGCGGCCAAGGCGATCGGCGTCGGCGACGGCACCCTGCAGCGCCTGGAAACCGGCGGGGCATCGGTGGTCCACGACGACCATCTCGCGGCCCTGTGTGAACTGTACGAACAGCGCGACATGCTGTCCGCGCTGAAAGCCCTTGCGGCACAGGGGCAGGTGCCCAACTGGTGGCACCAGTACGGCGACATCATCCCGGACAACTTCAACCTGTACATGAGTCTCGAAGCGGCAGCCGAAGAACTGCGGATCTACCGCCCGGACATAATCCCCGGCTTGTTCCAGACACCCGATTACGCCAAAGCGCTCGATGCGCGCTACTTCCCGGATGACACCATCCCCGAACTCGAACGGCGCGTTCGGGTCCGACGTGAACGACAGCACCTCATCATGCGGAAGAGGTCTCCCCTGTCGGTCGATCTGGTGATGGACGAAGGAGTTCTATACCGTGTCGTCGGCAGCCCGGAAGTCATGTCGAAGCAGCTCCGGCATCTTGCCGATATGCCCGCGAACGTGCGGGTTCGGATTCTGCCCAACTCAGCGGGCTTCCCGCTGGGCATCGCGACCGGCCCTTTCATTCTCCTGGACTTCGGAGTGGACAGTAGGGGCTACCCGCATGAGCCGCCCGTGGTCTACGTCGAGAGCTATACGGGAGACCTGTACCTTGAGCGAACCAAGAGCGTCCGCGATTATCGTAGAGCGTTCGACGCGATCCAACGGGTAGCGTTGGACATAGCAGATAGCAAACACCTGCTGAGGCGGGTAGCTAAGGAGTATGCGCAGTGAGCATCGATCTAACCGGCGCAAAGTGGTTCAAGAGCAGCCGAAGCGCGGGCGGCAAGGAGTGTGTGGAGGTCGCCCACCTCGACGCGGGCATGGTCGGCGTTCGCGACTCCAAGAACCCAACCGGCCCGGCCCTGGTCTTCACTCCTGGCGAGTGGGACGCCTTCACCACAGGCGTACGTGACGGCGAATTCACCAGGCCCGAAGCCTGACGACCAGCCGCCATCGCAAGCGCTGGGTGGCATTCTCGAAATCGCAAGGCGTTCAACGCGATCCACCATGTAACGTTGGAGCGCCCGACAACAAGCACCTGCTACGGCACAGAGCCGAGGAGTATGCGCAATGAACGTAGACATGACCGGCGCGAAATGGTTCAAGTCCAGCCGAAGCGCGGGCGGTAGTGATTGTGTGGAGGTTGCCCACCTCGACGCGGGCATGGTCGGCGTCCGCGACTCCAAAAACCCGACCGGCCCGGCCCTGGTCTTCACGCCGGGTGAATGGGATGCCTTCACCGCAGACGTCCGTGACGGCGAGTTCACCAACCCCGGAGCCTGACCACCCGTCCCTGTGGTCGCGGACGGGCGGCACACCTGATATCCACTGCAAGCCCAGCCTGGCCTGGCACAGCAACGTTGGCCGAGACCAACTTTGCTAGCTACCATCGTGGCAACGACCTACCTGATCCCCAGGGGAGTCACCGCGCGGCAGCGCGGATCTCGATCAGGAGGTCCTTGTCATGACACCACCGTTTTCCGATCTGTGGCGGGCACAAGGCGCGTCCGAGGCCCGTGTGCTCTGGGACATGGTCGACGGGCCGATGCCTCGTGGCCTCCTTGGTGTGAGCGATCCCGATGTCCACCACATCGAAGGCCAGTGGACGATGTTCGTTGGTGGTTTCGCGACGTCTTTTCGCAATCGTCTCTACCGTGCGACGCTCACCCCCGGCGCCGAACTGGCGAGCGGGACATGGAACATCGACGCCGACAGCCGGGGTCGGGTCGCGGGGAGCGTATCTACTACGCCGGTCGCGCGAACTCGAAGCATTACGGTCCGGGCAGCCGCTACGCGATCGGTGTGCTGGAGCGGCGGGGCAGCGAATGGGTGCGACGAGACGCTCCCGTCATCGTCGGCGACGTGCGCAGGCGGAGCGTCCTCGAACCTTCGGTGGTGTACGCCGATGGCTGCTTCCGGATGTGGTACCTGGCGACTCCCCGCGAGATCGGCCCCGGCGAACGGCCTGACTACGAGTTGCGTTACACGCAGAGCGAGGACGGCAGGGATTTTTCGACAACGCGGTCGCTCGGGGCTCCAACCTGCATGGCACCCCTGACTTCCCGGAACAGGGGCTGTGGTGGATGACCGCACGGTCCCCCTGCTCGGGCCGGTCCGGCTGGTCCGCACCCAGACGGTCTGCTCGACACGGCCGCGCCTGGCACACCGGAGTGGTTCGGCCGCGGAACCTATGTGCCCACGCTTGCTTTCGAGGACCCGACGTCCGCGCAAGCGACCTCCGGTACCGGCACCCTTCTTCCTGGCCACCGGCACCATCGAGGTCGACCTCGCCTGACATCAGCCTTTCGTGACGTTGCTATCCCGTCAGCCGAGAAGCGCAAGGGTCGCATCGTGTGTGGGGGCCGCCAGGATGCCAGGAACCGGGCCTGCCTCCACGATGCGTCCGGACTCGAGGACACTCATGTGGGTGCAGTAGCGCGCCACCACGTCCATATCGTGGGTGATCACCAGCAGGGCCAGATGGCGGTCGCGGCGGAGCCGGTCGAGCAGGGTCATGATCGCCGTGGCGGTGTCGTGGTCGAGCGCCGAGGTGATCTCGTCACAGACCAGCGCCGCCGGATCGAGGGTCAGGGCGCGCGCCAGCGCCACCCGCTGCCGCTGCCCCCCGGACAGCTCGTGCGGATAGCGTCGCGCCAGTTCGGGTTTCAACTCGACAGTGCGCAGCAGATCCGCGATCGACTCCGCCATAGCGGATCCCGGCACCCGGCGATGCCGCCGCAGCGGCCGGGACAGGGTCTGCGCCACCGTGCGGCGCGGATTCAGGCTGCCCGCACTGTCCTGCGGCACCAGGGCGATCCGCCCGTCGACGTGCACCGACCCCGCCACCGGACGCCGCAACCCGACCGCGGCCCGCGCGAGCGTGGATTTACCCGCTCCCGAGGGCCCGGCCACCGCCAGTGCCTCCCCCGGCGCCAATCTCAGGTCGATACTCGCGAGCACCCGCCGGCGGCCGATGGACACATCGGCGCCCGACATCGAAAGCACCTGTCCGACACCGCCGTTGCCACCGGCCCCTGCGTGCACCATGTCGTCTGCGTGCACCCCGTTCGAACCGGGCCGATCACTCACGGTCCCCGGCGACGCCCTGTCCGGCTCCTGATCGGATACGGCCGCAGCGCTTTCCCCGCCTCGCGGCCGACGGGATGCACCGGCACCCGCCGTGGCCGCGCGCGACACCACCTCGGATTCCGACGAGGCGCTGCCCGCCACGGTGAGATCCGCATCGGAACCACGCGTGCGCTCCGAGTCCCCGTTCGAGCTTGCGGCCGTCCTACCACCGGATCCGTCTGTCGCGGAATGTCGAGTGCGGTCCGCAGCGCCGTTGGCCCGCACCCCGCGCGGATGGTGGCCTACCGACCGTGATTCGACCCCGGGCAACAGCTCTCCGCCGACCATGACCTGATGCTCGGTGAGTTCGTGCAGGACGGCGGTGTTGTGGCCGGAGATCACGACCGTGGTGCCGTGGTCGTCGGAGAGGCGGCGCAGCAGCCGCACCACCGCCGTGCGCAACCGGCCGTGCAGGCCCGCCAGCGGCTCGTCCAGCACCAGCACCGGGGTGCGGCGGGCGAGCGCGCGGGCCAGGGCGATGCGTCGCTGCTCGCCGCCGGACAGTTCGGCGGCGCGGCGCCGCAGGTACGACTCCGGCAATTCGACCGCGGACAGCGCCTCCAACGACCGTGTGTGGTCGGCCAATTCGCCGAGCAGCGACCGCACGCGCATGGTCGGGTTCAGGGTCACGCCGGGGTCCTGGCCCACGAAGGCGATCTGCTCCCGCCGGAATCGCCGCAGCGCGGTGGGGTCCAGGGCCAGCACGTCCCGGCCGCCCACCTGCACCGTGCCCGCCGCCGTGGTCCCCGCCGGGACCTGGCCGAGCAGCGCCTTCATCAACGTCGATTTGCCGCAGCCGGACGGCCCGCGCAGCGCCGTGATGCCGCCCTCCGGCACCTTCAGCGAGATCGGCTCGAGTAGCGTCGCGCCATCCGGCACCGTCACCGAAAGGTCTTCCACCACAATCATGTCCGGCTCACCTCCCGTCGGCCCAGCGCGGCCGCCAACAGGTTCGCGCTGACCGCCACGACGCCGATGGCGAGGCTCGGCGCCACCACCGCCCACGGATTCAGCAGGATCCCGGAAGCGTTCTCCCGCACCATGACCGCCCAGTTCGACTGCCCGAGATCGGCGGGTAACCCGAGGAACGCCGCGGTCGACACGATGTACACACCCTCCACGAAGCGCAGTCCGAGCTGGGTGAAGACCAGCTCGCGCATATTGGGCAGCATCTCCCGCGTGATCAGAAAGGCCGGGGATTCCCCGCTGAGCCGAGCCGCCTCGACGTAACCGGTGGCCGCGACACCCGTGGCCGCCGCCGCGAAAACCCGTGCGGAGTACGGGGTTCCGAAGGCGATCGCCACCAGCATCACGCCGAAGGCGCCCGACTGCGGCCACGACACCACCACCAGCAACAGCGCCAGCACGGCCGGGAGCAGAATCGCCAGATCGGCCCCGCGCTCGATAACCACACCGAGCCGCGGCCACAGCGCGGCCACCGACCCCAGCACCGCCGCCAGCCCGGTCACAACCACCGCGATCACCGCCGCGAGCAGAATCAACCCCCACCCACCGTGCAGCAGCTGACTGAAGACGTCCCGCCCAAGCCGATCCCCGCCCAGCGGCGCCCCCGAATGCGGTCCGGCGAACGGGATTCCGACGGTGGCATCCACCTCCCGCGGCGCCACCCACGGCCCCACCACAGCCATGACCACCACGACAAGCGCGGGCAATGCCCGAACCATGAGTCCTCTGGTCATCGCCCCACTCCCGCCCCGGGAAACCGCCACATTCGACTTCCTGGCCGCGCCTTCGGCTTCCCGGCACGCTCGAGTGGTGCGTTCATCGCCGCCCCCGCATGGCCCAGGCGCGCAGGCCGTCCGCGGCCAGCAGCACGCACAGGATGATGGCCGCCGCTACGGCCGCCGTGGCCGCGGCCAGGGCCGTGTCGCGGTCGGCGACGGAACCGGCCAGCAAGGCCCCCAGCCCGGGGTAGTTGAACAGGCTCTCGACCACCAGCGCGCCGCCGAGCAGCATTCCGACCGTGGTCGCGTAGGAGGCGGCGATGGCGGGCAGCGCCACCGGGAAGACGTGGCGGAGCATCAGCTGTCGCGGGGAAATGCCTTCCAGCTCAGCGTTTTCCACGTGCGGGGCGCGGGCGGCGTCGGCCAGCGCACCGCGTATGACACGAGTGTTCCAGCCGGTCTGCGGCACCGCGAGCGCGAGCACGGGCAGCACCAGCATGTCCGCGGTGGCCGGAAATCCGGACCTGCCCGCCACCGTCACCGCGGGCAGCCATCCCGCGACGAACGAGAACACCATGATCAGCACCGCCGCGACCACGAACTCCGGCAGGGCGACCACCATCGCGGTCGCGGGCTGCAGCACCCGCGCCACCCAGCCGGACGGCCGTGCCGCCCACCACATCCCGAAGCCCAGCGAGGCGATCACGGTGAGCACGAACGCGAGACCGCCCAGCAGCAGTGTCTGCGGCGCCGAGGAGGCGAGCAGATCGGCGATCGACCGGCCGTGCACCGTGGTGCCGAAGTCGCCGGTCATCACACCGCTCAGCCACGACCAGAACCGTTGCGGCAGTGGGCGGTCCAGACCCAGTTCGTGTCGCTTGGCGGACACCGTCTCCGGGGTCGCGCCGCGGTCCAGCGCCGCCCGCGAGGCGTCGCCGGGCAGCAGCGCGATCGCGGCGAACACCAGCATGAGCAACGCGAACAGCAGCGCGAGGCGGCGCAGCACCAGTCCGGCGGCGGCCACCCACACACCGCCGCGCCGACCGGCATCGGCGACGATCACGCGTTCGCTGACGGTACTCACGTCAGCCAGACCCGCTCCAGCTGGACCCGCCCGAATCCGCCCAGCGTCGGCAGATCGCGCACCCGGCTGGACGCGATATCGATGCCGTCGGCCATGCCCCACACCAGGTATCCGCCCCGCTCGTGCTGGATCTGCTGCACCGTCCGGCTCGCCCGGGCATCGGCGGCCGGATCCGCCGAGCCCAGCGCCGTGGCGGTGGCGGCGTCGAATTCCCGGTCGGCGAAGGCGGTTTCGTTGCGGTTGCTGCCCGAGACCATCAGCTTCGAGGCGTAGAACAGCACCGAATCGTTGGTCCCCCAGTTCACGGTGTACAGCGGCGCGTGCAGCCAGGTGCGGTCGTAGAAGGTGCCCGACTCCTGCACCACGACCTCGAGATTCACCCCGATATCGCGCAGCTGGGTGGCGAACAGCTTGGCCGACTCCGTCTCGCCGGGCGCCTCCTCCTTGGTGAACAGCTGATACGTGGCACCGGTGTCGAATCGGGCCTCCGCCAGCAGCGCCCGCGCCCGGTCCAGATCCCGGCGGCGCTGCGGAATATCCTTGGCGTACTGCGGATCTCCGGTGCCGAGGATATCGTTCGCGACGGTGCCGAATCCCGAGAACGCCTGGGCGACAAGGGCGTCGCGGTCGGCCGCCAAGCGCAATGCCGTACGCACCCGCGGATCGGCGAACGGCCCGTCGGCGGTGCGCATGGCGATCGCGACCGCAGTGTCGTTGGGGCGGCGGATCATCTGGAGATCGCCGCGCCCGGCGGCCGTGCGCCCCGCGATGGCCCCGACATTGGACGCCAGATCGATCTGCCCGCCCAGCACCGCGTTCGACATCGCGTCGACGCTGTCGAACATGGTGACCTCGATGGCCTCCAGCCGCGGGCGCGGCCCGTGCCAGGCGTCGTTGCGCACCAGCCGCGCATTGCCCTGCCGGTAGGACTCCAGCCGGAACGGCCCGCTGCCGACGGCCGCGGCGAAGTCGGTGGCGCCCTGCTTGACCGTGAAGGTCATGAGCCGGACCAGCAGGGGGATCTGGGTATTCGGCGTGGCCGCGGTCACCACCACCCGCCCCGGCCCCTCGGCGGTGATGTCCTCCGGCCGCGCGACCGGCATCTTCGACTCCCCGCCGATCTCGCGCAGCCGCCGCAGCGACCAGACCACATCGTCGGCGGTGACCGGGCTGCCGTCGTGGAATTTCGCTCCCTCGGCGAGGGTGAACACCCATCGCCGCTGGTCCGGATCCGCCGCCCAGTCCGAGGCCAGCCGCGGGCGCACGGTCGGATCGGCGCCGGGCACCGTGAGCGGGTCGTAGATCAGCGATGTGATCAGGAAATCGCTCTCGTTGCTCAGGTTGGCGTGCGGATCTCGTTGCAGTGCTGATACTTTGCCCAGGGCGCCGACACGCAGGGTGCCGGTGTCGCCGGAATCGCGGCCGCAGGCACCCAGTGCCAGGGCCGCGCCCAGTCCGAGTCCGGCGCCCAGAATCCGCCGTCGTGTCATGATCGTCATCGCGGGGCCTCGTCCCTCATCCGAGTCTGCTATGAGCAGCCAAGGCTAACCTAATGATTCTGCGGCAGCGACCGGGCATTCGTCCATGTCCGACCCCGGACCGCCGACGCGCCGACGCGACTCGCGGCGGGTTACCCTGCTGACTGGTCTCGGCGATACCGATTCGCTATTCTTGTAGACGCACTTTAGGTAAGCCTTGCTTAAGTTCCTGCGAGGGACTAATTTCGCAGACCGAGTCTTCACCACCTGCTTCACCACCGTTGCGAAGAAGGGAATGCCTGGTGAAAAACGTTCTCTGCGAACGTAAGACACACCAACCCACCAAATCGGACGCGATCGAGCGCCGAGAGCTGCCCGCGGCCGCCGCACAGGCCGTTCGTGATACGGCGCGCGAGATAGCCGCCACAATCGACACCATGCCGGGATTGTCCGCGCGGGCCGCGGTCACCCTCACCGATCCGGCGCTGATCGAGCTGGTCGAGACCCACGCCGCTCGCTTACCCGAATCGGTGCGCACCGTGCTGCGCCCGCCGGAGTCCGCCGCCGGGGCCGCGGTCGTCGGAAGTCTGCCGCTGCGCGACGACGAACTGGGCCCGACCCCGCGCGATTGGCGGCAGGCCGCCGCCTGGAGCGGCGATCCGGACCGCAGGCACGCCTCGCTCCAGCTGGATATCACCATGCTGCTGCTGGCCCGCGGCGCCGGTGAGCCGTTCGGCTGGCAGGGGCAGCAGGACGGGCGGCTGGTCAACAACATCGTCCCCTCCCCAGGGCACGAGCACGAGCAGTCGGGGGCGTCGAGCGCCACCCTGCTCACCCCGCACACCGAGGACGCCTTCCACCCCCGTCGCGCGCACCTGCTCATGCTGGGCTGCCTGCGCAACCCCGACCGGGTGGGCACCACGGTGTCGTCGATCCGCGAGGTTCGAATGGACGAGAACCAGCGCCGTCGGCTGAGCGAGCCGAAGCTGCCGATCCTGCCGGATGTCTCCTACGGCACCGACTTTCACCAGTATCCGGCGGCCCCGGTGGCCACGATCGGCGACGACGAGGGGCGCCCGACGCTGCGCTACGACCCCGCCTACACCCCGCTCGACGACGCCGACGCCGAATTCCGCAGCGCCTACGCCCATCTCGGTGCGGAGCTGGAGCGGGTGTGCCGCACCCCCGTGCTGGCGCCGGGCGAGTTACTGCTGGTGGACAACGACGTGGTGGTGCACGGGCGGGTACCGTTCACCCCGCGGTACGACGGGACCGACCGCTGGCTCAAGCGGGTCAACATCCGCCTGCCCCGCCGCCGGGCGACCGAGGCGGGCGAGAGTGGCTACGGGCAGGCGACGGTCACCCCGTTCGGCACGAAATACGCTGAGACACCAGAAGTATCCCCAGGATGAACCCACCGCCGATGAACCGAGGAAGCCAGTGACTACCCGACCGATACCGCTGCGCGTGCTCAGCCGCAGCGATCTCGCCGACGTTCCGATCACTCCGGTCGACGTGGTGCGCGCCGTCGAGGAGGCATATCTGGCGCTGGCTTCCGGTGATTCGGACAATCCGCGCAAACTCAGCGTCGCCCATCCAGACGGTTGGTCGGTGGCCTACGCCATGCTCGGCCGCGACGGCCGCCGCCGGGTGGTGGCGATGAAGACGTCCTACAAGTTCGATCCCAGCCACGACCGCAGCACCAAGCGCTACTACACCACGATCACGCTGTACGACGACGCCACCGGCCTGCCCATCGCGATGATGGACTGCGCCCGGGTCGGCGCGCTGCGCACCCCGGCCGTCTCCGCGCTGCTGGTGCGCGAGACCGTCCGCGCCGACGCGCGCAGCGTGCTGCTGATCGGCACCGGCACGCAGGGCCGGAATGCGCTGCCGCACTTGCTCGCCGCCAATCCGCAGCTGAACCGGCTGATGCTGTACGGCACCCACCCAGACGGGCTGAAGGCGGTGCACGAGCAGCTGGCCGCCCATCACCCGCATACCGAGCTGGAGACGGTGTCGGATCCGTACGCGGCCGCGCGCGCGGCCGACGTGGTGCTGGCCACCGCGGGCCCCGGAACCAAGGTCGCCATCGAATCCGACGATCTGGCGCCGGGCGCCGTGGCGGTGCTGGTCGGCTACGGCCTGGCCCCGTCGGCGCTGACCGACGCCGACCGGGTGGTCGCGACCAACGCCGAGCAGATGTCGCTCACCGGCACCGACATGGCCGGTCCGGACGGCAGGCTACGCCCGGTCGACGCCGAGCTGCCGCAGATCCTCGGCCGCCGCACCGCCGGTCGCACGCGAGACGACCAGCGCATCTTCGTCTACAACAGCGGCCTGGTCCTCACCGACATCGCGGTCGCCCACGCCCTCGCCGAACGCGCCATCGCCGGCGGGAGGGGCACGGAGGTGCCCATATGGGACTGAACATTGGTGCGGCACAGTCGAATACGACCGAGCGGCGTGTAGCGGCGGACGAGACCGAGGAGTCGGAGGACGCACACCACCCGCGAGGCGACGCCGCCGCACCGCCGCACCGCACCCCGCAGCCGGACGCGACCGAACTCGGCGCTTTCATCGCCGCCGCGCTTCCGGCACACCGCGACGAATGGGAACAGCGGCTACTCGCGCACCCGGACCTGTTGGCGGACATCGCGTTCGCCGTCGGCGGGCCGTTTCACGTCATGTACCCGGCGCGGGTCGGGCGCAATGTCGACGCGTTCCGGAAGGTATTCGAGAGCGCCGGGGTCGAGGGCTCGATCTACTACGGCAAGAAGGCCAACAAGGCCGCGTGCGTGGTGCGCGCCTGCGCGGAGCACGAGGCCGGGGTGGACGTCGCGAGCGCTGGCGAGTTGAGTTCGGCGCTGGCACACGGGGTTCGGGGCGGGGATCTGATGGTGACCGGCCCCGCGAAGTCCGACGACCTGCTGTGGCTGGCGGCACGGCACGGCGCGCTGATCGCCATCGACGAGCACACCGAACTGGACCGCCTTGTCGCCCTCAGCATTCCGGTGCGAGTGCTGCTGCGGGTGCTCCCCGAGGGTTCCTCCAGCCGCTTCGGCATGACCCGCGACGAACTCGATATCGCCCTAGCCCGCACCGATCTCGACCCGGTGCGCATCGAGGGCTTCAGCTTCCATCTCTCCGGCTACGATCCGATCCCCCGGGCGGAGCTGGCGGCGGACCTGATCGCCCGCTGCCGCGAGGCACGCACCCTGGGCCATCCGGCGGCCACCATCTCGATCGGCGGCGGCTTCGCGGTCGACTACGTGCCCGAGCGGCACTGGGCCGATTTCACCGGAACCGCGGACCCGCGGTGGTTCCACTCCGGCAGGAACTTCGACTCCTATTACCCGTACCACAGCCCGGTCGCCGGTCCGGCCGCGCTGGCCGCCGTGCTCGACCACCGCGACCTGGCGAAACACCTGCGCGACAACGGGGTCCGCCTCGCCATCGAACCCGGCCGCGCCCTGCTGGACCGCGCCGGATCCACCGTCTTTCGCGTGCGGGGCGCGAAAACCCGCACCGCACAAGGACACCCGTATCAGCTGCTCACCGTCGACGGCAGCAGCCTGAGCCTGTCCGAGCAGTGGTTCGACAGCGAGTACCTGCCCGATCCGGTGCTGTGCCCCACCCGCCCCGGCGCCGTCACCCCCGCGAGCGTCGGCGCGGCCACCTGCCTCGAATCCGACATGCTCAGCTGGCGGCGCATCCCGCTGCCACGGCCCGCCGCACCCGGCGACCTGATCGTCTATCCGAACACCGCCGGTTACCAGATGGATTCCAACGAATCGGCATTCCACGAGTTGCCGATCCCGCCGAAGGTGGTGCTGCACGAGGCGCCCGGCGGCCGGTTGCGCTGGACGCTCGACGCCGGATAGCCGAACCACACCACACCCGCACACACGTTTTATCCCAGTCCGAGGAGACCTCATGGCGCTCGTCTCGCGCGTGACCGACCTGATCGGCAACACCCCGCTGTTCGAGCTCGCGACCACCGACACCGGCACCCGGCTGCTGCTCAAGCTCGAACAGTTCAACCCGACCGGCGCCGCCAAGATCCGCATGGCCCGCGAAATGGTGCTCGATGCGGAGCGTCGCGGTTTGCTGAGCGATGGCGGGCATATCATCGAGTCGACATCCGGCAACACCGGACTGGGACTGGCGGTAGTGGCGGCCGAACGCGGGTACCGCTTCACTGCGGTCGTCGACCACCACGCCTGCAAGGACAAGCTGCGCGCGATGCAAGCCATGGGAGCCGAACTCGTATACGTCGCCGACGACGGCGACGACAGTCTGGCCACCTCGGCGCGGGAGGACCTGGCCGAGGCGATGGCCGCTGC
This sequence comes from Nocardia thraciensis, assembly GCF_054782435.1. NCBI lineage: Bacteria > Bacillati > Actinomycetota > Actinomycetes > Mycobacteriales > Nocardiaceae > Nocardia > Nocardia thraciensis. The sequence continues at coordinate 314,906 of NZ_BAAGSM010000010.1, read as the reverse complement.
CCGGCCCGGCGCCTACTTCACCGAGCAGCACAACAACGACGCGAACGCGCTCGGCTACTACGCCGTCGCCGAGGAACTGCTGTCCGACCTGGGCCGCGTCGATATCCTGCTGTCGGCGGTGGGCACCGGCGGCTCGCTGTTCGGCACCGCCCGGCGGCTGCGTGAACTGGGCTGCCGCCCGCAGGTGATCGGCGTGGAACCGGTCGGCTCGATCGCCTTCGGCGGACCGGGCGGGCCGTACTGGCAGTCCGGTACCGGCACGCCGCCCGGGGCCACCGTCGGTACCGCCGTGGACTATTCGCTGCTCGACGAGGGCGTCAAGGTGTCGGATGTGGAAGCGTTCGCCGCGACCCGCGCGGTGGCGAAGAAGGTGGGGTTGCTGATCGGCGGCTCGGCGGGCGGCTCGGTGCACGCCGCACTGACCCGCCTCGAGGAGTTCCCGGCGGGCTCCACGGTCGTAACGATCGTGTGCGACGGCGGCGAAAAGTATCTGGACACCGTCTTCGACGACGACTGGATGAACGATCGCGATCTGCTGGACGAATCCGCCGAGACCACAGTGCTCGACCTGCTCGACCGCTACTCGCCCGCACACCGAGACCTGGTGGGCGTGCGGTGACATCGACGGGCGGATCGGAAATCGGATTCACGATTTTCGTGAACGACGTTTACATAAGTAAGGTACACCTAACTAACCTGATGATCATCCACCGCGAGGGGGTGCAATGACCGACCGACGAGCGCCGTCCGACTGGCGCAGCCTGACCACGCTGGCCACCCCCATCGCACTGACGCAGCTGGCGCAGGTCGCGGTGTCGACCACGAATATCGCGCTGATGGGTTCGCTCGGCATCACCCAGGTCGCCGCGGGCGGCCTCGCGATCACGCTGTTCAACCAGATTCGCACCATGTGCGTCGGGCTGATCACCGCCACCGGCAACCAGGTCGCCGCCGTGGCCGGTCGTGCCGAGAAGCGCAAGCAGAACGCCGACGGCGAGATCCGCGAGGTGGTGCGTTCCAGCTTCCTGATCGCGACCGCCGCGGGCCTGGTCGGCGGGCTGGTCCTCATCGTCCTGGGCTGGGCGCTGCAGTGGCTCGGGCAGGATGTCGCGGTGCTCGACGCCGCGCGACCGATGATGGTGGCGCTGGCGCCCGGCCTGCTGCCGTGCCTGTGGTTCCAGGTGATCCGCCAGTACACCGTCGGCATGCAGCAGCCGCAGGCCATGCTGTTGGTGACGCTCGGTTCGGTGGGCTTGAATCTCGTTCTGGCCCTGGCCTTCATGCACGGCTGGGCGGGCCTCCCGGCGATGGGACTGACCGGCATCGGCATCGCCACCTCGCTGGTCTTCCTGATCACCTTCGGGGTGTTCTGGGCGATGGTCCGCCGCGATGCCCGGCTCGGGGCGACGCTGCCGGTCCGGATATGGCCCGTGCAGTGGCGCACCATCACCGCGGAACTGCGGCTCGGCACCCCGATCGCGCTCACCTACGGTTCCGAGGCCGGGATGTTCTCCGTGCTCGCGCTGGTGATGGGCGCCATCGGCCCGGCCGCCCTGGCCGCGCACAATATCGTCTATCAGCTGGTCTACATCGTGTTCCAGATCGCGATCGGGCTCTCGCACGGGGTGTCCATCCTGGTCAGCAAGACCGTGGCGCGCGATGAGCACCATCGGGCGCACGGGCTGGCCTGGCTGGCGCTGAAGCAGGCCGCGGTGGTCGCGGCCCTGGTCGGCGTGCTGTACGTGGCGGCACCGGACGCGGTGCTGCGGCCGTTCCTCACCAGCCGCGACGGCGATACCGTCGAGATCGCGCACACCCTGCTGCTGATCGCGATCGTGCTGCAGTTCTTCGACGCGGCGCAGAACATCGGCAACGGGCTGCTGCGCGGGCTCGAGGACACCCGCGCGGGCTTCCGGCTGTCGCTCGTCGGCTACTGGGCTGTGGGATTGCCCACAGCCCTGCTGCTGGCCTACCCCGTCGGGCTGGGCGCCGCGGGCGTGTGGTGGGGGCTGACAGCGGGTCTGGCCGCTACCGCGGTGCTGATGCTGCGGCGCTACTTCTCCCTGCTGGACGTGCGCGAGCGGGCCGAGCCGCGGGTGCTGGCCGGTAGCTTCGGTACCTCCAGCTGACACGAAACCCTCACCTCCGCGTAAGCATGTCGTCATCGCGCGTGGGCACTGTGAGAGAAGCGGCTTCGCTATCCTCGACCGGGAATTCGAAGCCGAGGCAGCGCTACCGCCGGGAGGAAACCGGTGCCCATCAGCAGAGTCGCGGAGTACCCGCGTCCGGACCACGTTCTCTTTCACTTCAGCGACACCCACCTGATCGCCGGTGACGGCGGGCTCTACGGGTCGGTCGATGCCGAACACCGCCTGCGGCAGCTGCTGGCTCGGGCCGAGGCGAGCGGCATCACGCCGACCGCGATCGTGTTCACCGGCGACCTGACCGATCACGGCGAGCCGCTGGCCTACGGCAAGCTGCGCAGGCTGGTCGAGCCGTTCGCCGACCGGCTGGGTGCGCCGGTCGTCTGGGTCACCGGCAACCACGACGATCGGGCCGTGCTGCGCGAGCACCTGCTCGACGAGGACGGCTCGGCCGAACCGTTCGACCGGGTGCACATGTTCGACGGGCTGCGGATCGTGGTGCTCGACACGACCGTGCCCGGGCACCACTACGGCGAGCTGAGCGAGGCGCAATTGGCTTGGCTGCGTTCGGTATTGGCGGAGCCCGCGCCGTTCGGGACGATCCTGACCATGCACCATCCGCCGGTGCCGTGCATTCAGGATCTGGCGGTGACGGTGGAGCTGCGCGATCAGCGCCGCCTTGCCGACGTGCTCGACGGCACCGACGTGCGCAGCATCCTGGCCGGTCACCTACACTATTCGACCACCGCGACCTTCGCCGGAATCCCGGTGTCGGTGGCCACCTCGGCCTGCTACAGCCAGGATCTGGCCGTCGCCGAGGGCGGTCAGCGCGGGCGCGACGGCGCGCAGAGCTTCAACTACGTACACGTCTACCCCGACACGGTGGTGCACTCGGTGGTCCCGATCGACCACGGCCCAACCGTCGGCCAGCCCGCGACCCCGGACGAGGCCGCCGACCGATTGGCCAAGGCGGGCATAGTAATCCCGCCCGCCTCCCGAATCCCCCAGGTCATGCAGCGCCAAGCCGCAGCCCCGGAGTCCGACGACGAATCGGTCCGCTGAGGCCTGCCCGGCATCATCCACCACGCCCGCACTCCCGGCGCACACCACCCCGCACACCCGGCGCACACACCACCCCGCACAAGCGGCGCGCACAACCCCGCACACCCGACGCACACCACCCCGTATTCCCGACGCACACCACCCCGTATTCCCGACGCACACCACCCCGTATTCCCGACGCACACCACCCCGTATTCCCGGCGTGCTTTTGGCCGGGATCCCGTGCGGGATTCCGGCCAAAAGCATGCCGGAATGACGAGGGTCCGCGACGGACCTATGCCGCACCGGGTTCCAGGGCGGCCAAAGGGTCTTCGTCGGCGACCCGTTCCCACGGCGCGGGATCCGGGAAGTATCCCTGGAGGAATTCCGAGACCCTGCGCACGCGCTCGGCCTCCCCGATTTCGGGGAAGCTGCCGTCGTTGAGGCAGAAGAAGTCCACTCGGCGGTGCCGGGCCAGACCGTCCAGCAGAGCGAGACCGGTGTGGCTGGTGGTGTCGACGTAGCGGACCCGCGCCGTCTCCTGCGGCACCGCGCGGCCCGTGAGCAGCGCGTAGTAGTGATAGAGCGAGTTCGTGACCGAGATGTCGGTCGCCGCCCGGAACCGGCTACGCCGGGTGCGCGCGAAGTCGGCGCCGAATTCGCGCTCCATCTCCAGTAATACGCTGCGCCGCAACGGAACCGGGGTGTGCTCCAGGTGCCTGGTGATGACGTGCCCGAACCGCCCCGCCAGCAACTGCCGGTTCACCCGCGCGGCGTTCTCGAATCCGCTGCGCCGCTCGGTGTTCGCGCCCGGCCCGATGCGCGTATCCGCCTCGATGAACCGGCTGATCCCCGCCGGCGTGAAGAACATCGACGGCCGCACCGGGCGCGCGAAGAACATGTCGTCGTTGGAGTACAGGAAGTGCTCCGACAGGCCCTCGATGTACTGCAGCTGGCATTCCACCGCATGGGAATTGAAGACCGGCAGCCCGCTGGCATCCGGGAAGTGATCCACCGCGCGCACGATCGTCACCTTCGGATCGTCGGCGAGCCAATCGGGCACGCGCGAATCGGTGGCGATGAAGATGCGCCGGATCCACGGCGCGTTCTTGTGCACCGAGCGCAGCGCGTATTTCAGCTCGTCGATCTGACGGATGCGGGCGTCGGCGTCGTCACCCTCGCCGACGATCACCTGCGCCATCATTCCCGCACGGCGAGCACGGAATTCGGGATCGGAGCCGTCGACCCAGGAGTACACGATGTCGATATCGAAGTCGACGTCGCCGGGGTGCGGCGCGAACATGCCCGCCAGCGTCGGCCAGCCGGTGTCGAACAGCAGCACCCGCGCCGGTTCGATATCCGCGAGATCGAAGACGTTGCGGGTCAGGGCGTTCGGTCGCGGGCATTCGACGGTGTCGCCGTGGTACTCCCACAGCTCGAGGTCGATGTGGTGTGCCGGATCCAGGTCGCGGCCGAGCCGGAATACGTTGTGCCGCACCTCGTTGCAGCCGAAACCGGCCACCACCGCGGCACCCAGCACCCGGCGCAGCGCACCGCGGTGAGCGGCGTCGACCGCCAGCACCAGGCGATGATCGGAGTCACGCACCAGCAGGAACGGCACCTCCGCGCCCAGCAACTCGGCACGCAGGTACCGCAGATCGTCGACCACCGCCGTCGACACCGCCATATTCGCGACCGCGCCGCCCCCGGCCCGCCCGGTCGTACCCATCGCATCGAATTCCGCCATCACCATCTCCTGCCTTTACTCCGATCCGCGATCCCCCGAGCGGAACCGCGGGCACCATCGACCCATGAACAAAACGCACACCATCGCGCTCCACAGCCACGTGTATCGCCTGCGCAGGCGAGTGCGGGTGCCTCGGCACGCCCATGCACTCGTCTCCACAGGACCAGCCGTCGCGCCCTGCGACGCACATCTGATCTCTCCGAAAAGCCGCGCCCCGCGAACCCGCGCAGTCGCCCGCGCGTAGGCATTACCGCCCTCCGCCCGCGGCGGAGGGCTCACTGAACCGCTGAGCGCGTTACAAGAAGCCGCGCGAGGCGAGACTGTTCGGGAATGCCGCCCACAGTCGGTATCGGAATCCCATGTGCTCTCACCTCACTCGTGTCCGGACGCGCTGCGGCGTCGCATGAATGTTGCTGCGTTCGTCTGCACCGGGAATCGGTGAGCGACTCGCTTCACCGGGCGATCATCGGCCGGTTACGTGCGTGGCCCCGAGAGTTCGGGAACTGTTACGAATGATGAGGCCGTCTGGCCCGTTCGTCAAATGCCGAGGTGCAGGTCCCGCGTAATTTTTCCCATCCGTAACCGGGTCGGCGCCGAACCGCCGGGAAAGTACGGCCCGAGGTACGCCGCCAGGGCACAAGTTAGGATAGGCTCACCAATTGTTTCGGTGGAGACGATCTGAGGAGACAGCGTGCGGGTGGTGATTCTGTTCGGGACCGAGATGGGGACCGCGGAGCGGACGGCCGAGGCCGTCGCGGACGTGCTGGCGGCGAGTCACGATGTGGCGATCCACGACATGTCCGACTTCGATGCCGACGATCTGGACATCCGCAACTTCCACGTCGTCGTCTGCTCCACCTACGGCTCGGGCGACCTGCCCACCGGCGCCGAACCGTTCTTCGCCCAGCTCGACGACCGCCTGCCCGACCTCACCGGCCTGCGGTTCGCGGTCTTCGGCCTCGGCGACACCGTCTACGACGACACCTTCAACCGCGGCGGGGAGATCTGCGCGGAGAAGCTCACCGGCCTCGGCGCCACCCAGGTCGGCGAGCACGCCCGGTACGACGCCTCCACCGCTGTCCGGCCTCAGGATCAGGCGGTCGAATGGGCGCGCACATTGCCGATCGGCGCCCTGACCAGCGCCTGAGCCAGGCGTGGCGAGGCTAACCTTCGTCACTGTGTGTCGAATACACCCCAGCGGGCAAGCGGCGCAACGGTTTACACTGCAAGCAACGCGTGGTCCAGCCCGCCGCGCGAGCCGACCGTGAGGTGACACAACATGGTAGCCGGAGCCCGGGAACGTCAAGAGCCCTCGACGGAGCATCCCGAACTGGACGCTCTGCCCGAATGGCCACTCGACACGATCGCGGTGCTGGTGACGAGCGACCCGCTACCGCACGCCATTCCGGTGTCGTGGCCGGTGCGCGCCGGAGACCGCCGAATCCTGCTGAGCCTCAAGTCCGATCGTGGATCGCTGGCCCGGCTGCGCAAGCGGCCCGATGTCGCGCTGCTGATCCTCGGCGGCGGCAATGTGGCGCTGTGCGCCCGCGGGATCGCGCGCGTGGTGGCCGATCCGATGCCCGAGGCCGAGGATTACGTGGCGGTAGCCATCGATGTCGAGGTGATCGACGACCATCGCCAGTCCGCGTTCGAGGTCGCCGCCGGTATTCAACGCCAGGTGCTCGACGAGTCCGAACTGAAGTACCTCGAATCGCGTGTCGCGACGCTGCGCGCGATGGCCGAGAACCGGAATTAATCCCATGATTGCTGCTTTCTCGGTCGCCCCGCTCGGCACCGGTGAGGATGTCGGACGCGCCGTCGCCGAGGCCGTGCGCGTGGTGCGCGCGAGCGGCCTGCCCAACGAGACCACCGCCATGTTCACCTCGATCGAGGGCGAGTGGGACGAGGTGATGGCCGTGATCAAGCAGGCCACCGACGCCGTCATGGCGATATCCCCGCGCTGCAGCCTGGTGATCAAGGCCGACATCCGGCCGGGAGTGACCGACGGTCTCACCTCGAAGGTCGAGAGCGTAGAGCGCTATCTAGCCCAGGAGTGAGCTGGTATTCCCTCGAGAAGCAGTACGCCGATCTCCAACGCGGCCCCAACGATCCGCTCCCGCGACAATCGAGCAGGCCGCCCCTTCGTGCCACCCTCACTCACAATCAAGCAGTCTGTCACTCCACAACTGCCGCTCCACAGACCCGTCCGACGCACGCCGCATTCTGCTCGCGATCACCGCGCTCGGCGACGACCCGTACGCGCCGGACCTGGATGTAAAGAAACTCCCGGCGATGAGGGGCTGTACGGCCATCCGACCCGGCTACGCCGGTGGCGGGCCGATGCGGCCGTTGTGGAAGGCGGTGAACAGCCATTGGCCGTTCTGCTTGATCGCGGTGCGGGTTTGGATGGACAGGTCCTGCGGGCGGCAGTCGGTGGCGCCGGGGCGGAGTACGCATACGCCGCTCGAGATCACGATCGCCAGGTCGGATGACAGGAACCTGACGCGGCGGTCCTGGGCGGGCTGTATGCGGGTGCCCGCCATGAAGGTGTCGAATCCTTGCTGCATGCTCTCGGCGATCGCCTGACGGCCGTGGATGTGCTCACCGGTGACGGCGACGAAATCGGCGTCCTCGGTGAACGTGGCGGCGAAACCGGGCCCGTCGGCGCGCTCCCAGGCCTGCCATTGCCGCTGTTCGAGATCCGCGAGCGCCGCCTCGTCCGCCGAGCCCGCATCACCCGGGGCGCCTGCCGAACATGCCGCCACGGTCAGGGCCAATGCCGTCAGCGCGACAGCGATCTGCACGGTCTTCCGCATCACACGCTCCTAAAACTAGAGTTAGACTCTAGAGTTTATATCTAGAGGTAAGCTCTAGTCCATGGCGAGAAAGCAGAGCGCACGAGCGCGGCAGACCCGCCGCCGCATCCTCGACGCGGCGGCGGAGCTGTTCGTCCGCGACGGTTACGGCGCCACCACCCTGCAGGACATCGCCGACCGCGCCGGAGTGTCGGTCCAGTCCGTCTACTTCGTCTTCGGCAACAAGCGCGCGCTGCTCAAGGAGCTGGTACGAGCGACCGTGGCCGGTGACGACGAGAGCACGGCCGTGCGCGAGCAGGAATGGTTCGACAACGCCCTGACCGCCGCGACGGCCCGCGACCTACTGCGGACCGCGGTACGCGGCGGGCGGCTCATCCTCGACCGCGTCGCACCCATCGCCAAGGTGGTGGACACCGCGATCGCGGCCGACGCCGAGGTGAAGGAGGAACTGAATCAGGACGACAACAGCAGGTACGCGAATATCCACACGGTGGCCGAGGCCATGGCCCGCAAGCCGGGATTCGCCGCCGGACTCTCCGCCGCGGACGCCGCCGATGTGCTGTACTGCCTGCTCAGCCCCGAGCTCTACCTCTTGTTCGTCCGGGACCGCGGCTGGTCACCGGAGCGGTGGGAGACATGGACCTACCAGACCTTGTGCGCCCGACTGTGCGATCCGCCCGCACCGGACGAAAGCGGCTGAGCGCCTTGCTGATCCGCACCACCCGGGCGCCCGGAAGGGCCGATCGCTCAGCTCGGCCAATGGGTGTGCCAGTCTTCCTCGGTGAGTGCCGTGCGTTCGCCGCGAGCCGCTTCGGCCGCGTCTTCAGCCGCGCGAAGCCGCCCGGCGAACGCCACAGTCGCTTTGCGTAGACGCTCTTCGGCGCTGTCGTCGCCGCCGAGGTGCACTACGCGCAGGTCGTCGGGGATCAGGTCCTCGGGCAGGCCCGCCTTCAGGCTGCGAGTGCGGATCTTCTCGGCTAGGGCCAGGGCCGGTTGGGCCATGGCGATGCCGTCCAGGCAGGAGCGGCGGGCCTTCTCGCTGGCTTTCCGTTCCTCCCAGGCACTTTCCTGAGCGGCGATCTTCTCCTCGATGCTCGCACCGGGGTCGATCCCGCCGTCGAGCAGGTGGGGGCTGCGGTGCGTCAGCTTGGCCACCAGCGCGGCGGCCACGTCGTCGACGGTGAATTCGCCTGCGGCCTCGGCGATCCGGGAGTGGAACAGCACCTGCAGCAGCAGGTCGCCCAGTTCCTCCCGGATGGTGTCCACATCGCCGTGCTGGATGGCGTCGAGCAGCTCGTAGGTCTCCTCCAGCAGGTACGGCCGCAGCGAATCGTGGGTCTGGGTGACCTCCCAGCCGCCGAAACTCCACAGCCGGTCCATCACCTCGACCGCCTCGGCGAGGCCGTGCGCCAGTCGCGCCGAATCCGCCGCGGCGGGATCGGCGCCGTTACCCGCACTCATCGCGTTGCCATCACCTCGGTGGCGACGCGCAGATCCACCGTGCCCTGGGGCTTTCCGTCCAGCGCCAACAGCAGATCGGCGACGAACTGCAGCACCTGCACGTCCCGGACCCGGGCCGCGCCGACGCTGTCCTCCACGCGCGGCAGCGGCAGCTGCACGATCGAGGTGGTGGGCCGGTAGGTGGCGTTGGGGTACAAACGCTCGAGCCGCAACTGTTTCGAATCGGGCAGCTGGATCGGCGAGAGCTTCAGCGTGGTACCGCTGACGCCCACCTCGGTGATCCCGTACTCGCGGCACAGCAGCCGCAGCTTGGCCACCGACACGAGGCGCCCGACCTCCACCGGCAGCGGCCCGTAGCGGTCGACCAACTCCTCGACCACCCCGGCCAGGCCCGAATCGTCCTGTGCCGCGGCGAGTTTGCGATACGCCTCCAGCCGCAGCCGGTCGCTGGCGATGTAGTCCGGCGGGATGTGCGCGTCCACCGGCAGGTCGATGCGCACCTCCTTGATCTCCTCGTCGGTGCTGATCGGACGACCGTCGGCGGCGGCGCGGTACGCCTCCACGGCCTCGCCGACCAGCCGGACATAGAGATCGAAACCGACCCCGGCCACATGTCCGGACTGTTCGGCGCCGAGCACGTTGCCCGCGCCGCGAATCTCGAGGTCCTTCATCGCCACCGCCATACCCGCGCCCAGGTCGGAGTTCTGGGAGATGGTCGCCAGGCGGTCGTAGGCGGTCTCGGTGAGCGGCTTCTCCGGCGGATACAGGAAGTAGGAGTATCCGCGCTCGCGGCTGCGCCCCACGCGGCCGCGCAACTGGTGCAGCTGCGAGAGGCCCAGCGCGTCGGCGCGTTCCACGATCAGCGTATTGGCGTTGGAGATGTCGAGCCCGGTCTCGATGATCGTGGTGCACACCAGCACGTCGTATTCGCGCTCCCAGAAGCCCTGCACCGTCTTCTCCAACCGGTCCTCGTTCATCTGGCCGTGCGCCACCACCACCCGCGCCTCGGGCACCAGCTCGCGAATGTGCTTGGCGGCCTTGTCGATCGATGACACCCGATTGTGCACGTAGAACACCTGGCCGTCGCGCAGCAGCTCGCGCCGGATCGCGGCGGCGACCTGCTTGTCGTTGTAGGCGCCGACGTAGGTGAGCACGGGATGGCGCTCCTCGGGCGGGGTGAGGATGGTCGACATCTCGCGGATGCCCGCGAGGCTCATCTCCAGGGTGCGCGGAATCGGGGTGGCCGACATGGTCAGCACGTCGACGTGGGTGCGCAGCGCCTTGATGTGCTCCTTGTGCTCGACGCCGAACCGCTGCTCCTCGTCGATGACGACCAGGCCGAGTTCCTTCCACCGGATCCCGGTCTGCAGCAGGCGATGCGTGCCGACGACGATGTCGACCTCGCCGGAGGCCATGCCCTCCAGCACCTGTCGCGATTCGCCCGGATCGGTGAAACGCGACAGCCCCTTCACCGTCACGGGGAACCCCCCGACCCGCTCTTGAAAGGTCTGCAGATGCTGCTGCGCCAGCAGCGTCGTCGGCACCAGGACCGCGACCTGCTTGCCGTCCTGCACGGCCTTGAACGCCGCCCGCACCGCGATCTCGGTCTTGCCGTAGCCGACGTCACCGCAGATGACGCGGTCCATCGGGACCGCCTTCTCCATATCGGACTTCACCTCGGCGATGGCGGTCAGCTGGTCGACGGTCTCGGTGAAGGCGAACGCGTCCTCCATCTCCTGCTGCCACGGCGTGTCGGGGCCGAAGGCGTGGCCGGGGGCCGCCTGCCGGGCGGCGTACAGCTGCACCAGCTCGGTGGCGATCTCCCGAACCGCCTTGCGGGCCTTGCGTTTCGTATTCGCCCAGTCGGAACCGCCCAGCTTGGACAGGCCGGGCATCTCGCCGCCCACGTACCGCGACAGCTGATCCAGCGAATCCATCGGCACGTACAGCCGGTCCCCCGGTTGTCCGCGTTTACCGGGCGCGTACTCGATTACCAGGTACTCGCGGCGCGCCCCGCCGACGGTGCGCTCGATCATCTCCACGAACCGGCCGATGCCGTGCTGGTCGTGCACCACCAGATCGCCCGCGGACAGCGCCAGCGGGTCCACCTGGTTGCGGCGGCGCGCGGGCAGTTTCTTGCCCTCGGCGGGTGCGGTGACCCGGTTGCCGGTGAGGTCGGATTCGGCGACGACGACGAGCTGGGCGTCGTCGAACACGATGCCGTCGTGCAGCGATCCGCACAGCACCCCGACCAGCCCGGGAACCGGCTCGGCGCCCGGATCCAGCGACGCCGCGGGCACCTCGGCGTCGGCGAGGCGCTCCTGGATGCGTTGCGCCGTGCCGTGTCCGGCGACCACGATCACGGCGCGACCGCCGGTGGACACGTGGGCGCGCAGCGAGGCGAAGACCGTCGCCACCAGTTCCTCGGAGCCCCGGGCGGCGGGCGCGGCGAGCACCGGCAGCACCACCTCGGCGGGATCGTCGGCGGCCAGTGGGCTCAGTGTCCACCACGGCAGGTCGCGGGCGTCCGCGCTCGCGTGGATCACGTCCAGCCCGCGGTAGGACGAGGCCGCCAGGTCCAGACCGTGCGCCCCCAGCGGCGCCGCGCCGCCGAACGAGGCCGCGGTCCACGACGCCTCCAGGAACTCCTGCCCGGTGCGGACCAGGTCGGCGGCGCGGGTGCGGACCTTCTCCGGATCACACAGCAGCACATGGGTTCGCGGCGGCAGCACCTCGGTGAGCAGTTGCAGGCCCTGCGGCCGCAGCACCGGCAGCAGCGCCTCCATACCCTCGACCGGAATACCCTGGGAGAGCTTCTCCAGCATCTCGACCAGTGCCGCATCGGCCGGGTTCTCCGCGGCCACCTCGGCGGCCCGCAACCGCAGGTCGTCGGTCAGCAGCAGCTCCCGGCACGGTTGCGCCACAACGACATCCACCTCGACCTCGGGCAGCGACCGCTGGTCGGCCACCGAGAACGGGCGCAGCTCGGTGACCTCGTCGCCCCAGAACTCCACGCGCACCGGGTGGTCGGCGGTCGGCGGGAAGAGGTCGAGAATGCCGCCGCGCACGGCGAATTCGCCGCGCTTGCCCACCATGTCCACCCGCTCGTAGGCGAATTCGACCAGGCGGGTGGTCAAATCGTCGAAGTCGTACTCGGTGCCGACGCGCAGCGCGATCGGCTCGATATCGCCGAGCCCGGCCGCCATCGGCTGCATCAGCGAACGCACCGTGGTCACCACCACCCGTAGCGGCTCGGTCTGCACCGGGTCCTCGGGGTGCGCCAGGCGCCGCAGCACCTGCAGCCGCCGGCCCACCGTATCGGCGCTCGGCGACAGCCGCTCGTGCGGCAGCGTCTCCCAGGACGGGAACAGGGCCACGCCCGCGCCGAGCATCTCGCTCAGCTCGACCGTCAGATCGTCGGCCTCGCGCCCCGTCGCGGTCACCACCACCAGCGGAGCCTGCCCGGCGATGGTCGCGGCCACGAACGGCCGCACCGCCGACGGCGCCACCAACTGCACGGGCGAGCGCCCGATCAGGTTCTCTACCTGCGACAGCGCGGCATCGGCACCGGCCACCGCGGCCAGTCCCGCAAGAGGTGGACGATGGGTGGGCATGAGGCAGACTCCTGGCGCGAGCGGGCAATTGAGGACGGCCAATCGAGTCTAATCACCACCTCCGACATGCCTCGTCGTCCGGTGCGTTGCGCCCCCGCAGCGGCGGTCTCCGGCAGTCAGCGCCCGTAGTGGGATCTCATCTTCAGAACTCGAACTTCCGAATCATCGACCCCATAGACCAGCCGATGTTCGTCATCGATACGCCGTGACCAGTAGGCCTTCAACTGCCCCTTCAACGGCTCAGGCTTACCGATACCGGCGAAAGGATCGCGCTCGATCTCTGCGATGAGACGTCCGATCCGCTTGGCAAGCTTCACGTCGGCGCCGAGCCAGTGCAGCATGTCCTCCCAAGCACCGGGACTGAAGTGCACAGACCTCACTCATCACCCACCATGGCCTGCAGCTCCTCCATTGTTTTGACGACACCGGGCGCACCAGACTTATCCCATGCGATGGCCTCGAGAAGGCGCTTGGCGTCAGCTGGCGAGCGCAGCAAGTAAATGGTCTCCTGCCAGGAGTCATAGTCGTCAGCCGACATGAGCACGGCATCACCCCCCTTGGAGTTGATGCGCACCGGCACGTGGTCGTCGTTTACCTGCTGGATCAGCGGAAACAACCTGGTACGAGCTTCACTCGCGCTGATAGCCATCGAAAGACCTCCTCGTTCTGGTACCAAAAAATCGTACCACAGTCGTACGAACTTTCGGTACCACTCAAAGGGACGGCCTCAGGGTACGTAACGGCGTAATCGCCTGGCCGCGAACTCGCGGAAGTACGCCACCTTCTCGTCCGGGACGATCGATGGCAGCAGGAAGTACCAGACCCGCTCCATGCGGGTGGCCATCTGATCGATGGAGTCGGTGCCGACGGCGGTGATGTGCACGCCGGAGGACATCTCCTGCAGTAGCAGGCCGATGGTGTCGGGCTCCAGGTCCGGTTTCAGGTCGCCCTGGGCGATGGCCCGCTCGGCCAGCAACCGGTGCGTCTCGCCCCAGGTCTTGGCGATGTTCTCGCCGCTGGCCCCGCGGTAGTCGCCGATCTGGTGGGTGAGCTTGAGCATGGCGCCCACCATCGGATCGTTCATGGAGAGGTCGGCGACCACGTATGTGATGCCGATGCTGGCCTCGAGCGCGGGCACCCGGGGATCGAAGAATCCCTGGCAGGCGCTCACCAGCCGCTCGTTGCCCTGATCCACCACGGCGCGCGCCAGCTCCTCCTTGGAGCCGAAGTGAAAGTACAAGGCGCCCTTGGTCACATTGGACTGTGCGATGATCTCGCTCAGGCTCGCGTTCGCGTAACCCAGCCGCAGGAAGACATCGGCCGCGCCCGCAAGGACGGAATCGCGAGTGATCTCCGCACGCGCTTGCCTAGCCATCAGATCCGCCTGTCATCAAACCAGCCATCCTGAAGTAGACCGACATCCCGAAGTAGACCGACAACTCAGCTCGAACAGCACTCGAAGGATGGGTGAACCGTACCACCCGACAGGCCCGAGTCAGTGGAATCGAGCATTCGGACCAGCCTCCTTCGCAAATTTTGGGTTAACCGTCCAGTTCTTCCCTCCGAGTCGGCGCGTCGCGCGCCCGAGTCCGCGTCGCGCCCGCTAGGTCGCTGTCCCGCTGGGCCATTCGGAGGTCAGTTGCGGTTTGGCTTCCAGGTGGGTCAGACCGTTCCAACACAGGTTCACCAGGTGCGCGGCGACCACCTCTTTGGAGGGCTGCCGCTCGTCCAGCCACCAGGTCGCGGCCGTAGCCACCATCCCGACCAGCGCCTGCGCGTAGAGCGTGGCGAGGCTGATGTCGAAGCCGCGACGCTCGAAATCGCCGCCGAGAATATGGGCCACCTGATTGACCGCCTCGTTCAGCAGGCTCGAGTAGGTGCCCACCGCCGCCGACACGGGTTGGTCGCGCATCAGGATGCGGAAGCCGTCCGTGCGCTCCTCCATGTAGGTCAGCAACGCCAGTGCCACCTGTTCCAGGCGGACTCGGGAGCGATTCTGCGTGAGCGAGGAAGTGATCATGTCCAGCAGCGTCGACATCTCCCGGTCGACGACCACGGCGTACAGGCCCTCCTTGCCCCCGAAGTGTTCGTACACAACGGGTTTGGAGACCTGGGCGCGCTGCGCGATCTCCTCGATGGAGGTGGCGTCGTAGCCGCGCTCGGCGAACAGCGCGCGGCCGATCTCGATCAGCTGCTGGCGGCGCTGGGTTCCGGTCATGCGGGGGCGCGGTGCCCGACTCGCCTCACTCGAAGTCATGCAGCGCCGCCTCCCTGCGAATCCCGTCCCGATCGACCGATAACTCTTCCAGACGCCTCGGCCGCCGCAACTCCGGGTGGCGGTTCCCGGCCATCGAGCGGCGTGGAGCGGTTCGACGTAACGGCCTCGGCATGCGAGGATCATTCCCGCGTGCCGTGGCGCAGCGACGGATCCGAGGGTCCGCCGGTGCGATAATCCGCCGTAGTGTAATGGCAGCACCACTGATTTTGGTTCAGTTAGTCCAGGTTCGAGTCCTGGCGGCGGAGCTCGGGGGCACGGTGATCGAGACAGGCCGACCCGGCGACTATGGTCGGTCGGCAGCGTCCGAAAGGACCAGTGTCCGACAGGACCGAGGACAGCCCACACGAGGACAGGCAGCCGAGGGAGATCCATGCCACAGCAGACCGCCGTCGTCGTTCTCGCCGCCGGTGCCGGAACTCGAATGCGGTCGAAGACACCCAAGGTGCTGCATTCGCTGGCCGGACGCAGCATGCTCGCACACGCGTTGCATGCGGCGAACGAGATCGACCCCGCCTATCTGATCACCGTGATCGGGCATGATCGCGAGCAGGTGGGCGCGGCGATGAATTCCGTTGCGGCGGAACTCGGTCGCGAGATCACACCGGCGGTGCAGGAGCGGCAGCTGGGCACCGGGCACGCGGTGCAGTGCGCGCTGGCGGCGCTGCCGGCGGGGTTCGCCGGGGATCTGCTGGTCACCTCCGCCGACGTTCCGCTGCTGGACGGCGACACGCTGTCCGCCCTGCTCGCCGAGCACCGCAGCTACCCGGAACCCTCCGCGGTGACCGTGCTGACCTTCGAGCCCGACGACCCGAACGGCTACGGCCGCATCGTCCGCGACGCCGACGGCCGCATGCTCGAGATCGTCGAACACGCCGACGCGACGCCCGAGCAGGCGGCCCTCACCGAGGTCAATTCCGGCGTCTACGTTTTCGACGCGGCCGTGCTGCGCACCATGATCGGCCGCCTCACCACGGCCAACGCCCAGCACGAGCTGTACCTGACCGATGTGCTGAAGCTGGCGCGCCAGGCCGGGAACCCGGTGCACGGCGCGCGGCTGGTCGACTCCGCCAAGGTGACCGGGGTCAACGACCGGGTGCAGATGGCCGATGCCGCGCGAATCTTCAACCGCTACATCCTGGAACGGCATATGCGGGCCGGGGTCACCGTCATCGATCCGGCCACCACCTGGGTGGACGCCGGGGTGCGGATCGGCCGCGACGCCACGCTGCGCCCGGGTGTACAGCTGCTCGGGAATACGGTCATCGGTGAGGATGCCGAGATCGGGCCCGATTCCACGCTCACCGATGTGGTGGTCGGCGACGGGGCGAAGGTGGTGCGCACGCACGGCGAGGGTGCGACCATCGGCTCCGGCGCATCCATCGGCCCCTTCGCCTATCTGCGCCCGGGCACCATCGTCGGGACCTCGGGCAAGCTCGGAGCCTTCGTCGAGTCCAAGAACGCGACCATCGGTGCGCACTCCAAGGTGCCGCATCTGACCTACGTCGGCGACGCCACCATCGGCGAGTACAGCAACATCGGTGCGTCCAGCGTGTTCGTGAACTACGACGGGGTGAACAAGCACCATACGGTGATCGGATCGCACGTGCGCACGGGCAGCGACAATATGTTCGTCGCACCTGTGACGGTCGGTGACGGAGCCTATACCGGAGCAGGTACTGTGCTGCGTAGAAACGTCCCACCGGGCGCACTCGCGGTGTCGGGCGGGGCACAGCGCAATATCGAGGGCTGGGTGCAGCGGAACCGACCCGGGACCGCTGCGGCGCAGGCGGCGGCGGACGTAAACGCGGCCAATGACACGTCGAGTCAAGCAATCGAGCAAAAGGATGGCAACAGAGAGTGACCGCGTTCTCGACCGATAACCACAAAAACCTGATGCTGTTCTCGGGGCGCGCCCACCCCGAGTTGTCCGAGCAGGTTGCGAAGGAACTCGACGTTCCCATCACCCCGCAAACCGCCCGCGATTTTGCCAACGGAGAGACGTTCGTCCGGTTCGAGGAGTCGGTGCGCGGCTCGGACGCCTTTGTGCTGCAAAGCTTCCCGGCCCCGCTGAACGAATGGTTGATGGAGCATCTCATCATGCTCGACGCGCTCAAGCGCGGCTCCGCCAAGCGCATCACCTCGGTGCTGCCGTTCTATCCCTATGCCCGGCAGGACAAGAAGCACCGCGGCCGCGAACCCATCTCCGCCCGCCTGGTCGCCGACCTGCTCAAGACCGCGGGCTCGGACCGGATCATCACCGTCGATCTGCACACCGATCAGATCCAGGGCTTCTTCGACGGCCCGGTCGATCACATGCACGCGTTGGTGCAGTTGTCGGAGTACGTGCGCCAGCACTACACGCTCGACAACATCACCGTCGTCTCCCCGGACGCGGGCCGCGTGAAGGTCGCCGAGAAGTGGGCCGATTCGCTGGGCGGCGCACCCGTGGCGTTCATCCACAAGACCCGAGACCCGCTGGTGCCCAACCAGGTCAAGTCGCATCGGCCGGTCGGTGACGTGGATGGCCGTACCTGCATCCTGATCGACGACATGATCGACACCGGCGGCACCATCGCCGAGGCCGTGCGCGTACTGCGCGAGGCCGGTGCCGGTGACGTGGTCATCGCCGCCACCCACGGCGTGCTGTCCAACCCGGCCGCCGAGCGTCTGTCGGCCTGCGGCGCCCGGGAAGTGATCGTCACCAACACCCTGCCGATCACCGAGGACAAGAAGTTCCCCTCGCTGACGGTCCTGACGATCGCCCCGCTCCTGGCCCGCACCATCCGCGAGGTCTTCGAAAACGGATCCGTAACCGGCCTGTTCAACGGCTCCGCCTAGATTCCGGCCAAAAACACGCCGGAATGACGGGTCACCCCGCCATTCCGGCGCGCCGACCATCCAACCTCCATTTCCGGCGCCTGCCCCTCACTTCCCGGCGCGCTGCCCCCTCACTTCCCGGCGTACTGCCCCCTCGCTTCCCGGCGTGCTGCCCACCCACTCCCGGCACGCTGCCCAACTCGCTGCCCACCCACTCCCGGCTCGTTGCCCACCCACTCCCGGCACGCTGCCCACTCACTTCCCGGCTCGTTGCCCACTCACTCCCCGGCGTGCAGCTCTCTCACTCCCCGGCGCGCTGCTCTCTCACTTCCCGGCGCGCTGTCCCCTCACTCCCCGGCCCGCTGTCCCCTCACTCCCCGGCTCTTTGCCCCTCACTTCCCGGCGTGCAGCTCTCTCGTTTCCCGGCGTGCTGCCCACTTCATTTCCCGGCGTGCTTTGGCCGGGATCTCCTTCGTTCTCGCGCCTCGTACGTAATCGGCGGTAGCGTTGTAGGTAGTTCACGGCGGTTTGCTAGCGGTGAGCTGGCCTGCGAGAGAGGTGGGCGTCATGGCCGACGGACCCGACGACAACCGGTTGATGGACGAGGTGTTCGAGATGGGCGATGAGGAGCGCGAGGACCTGGACTACGACATGGGCGAGGACGAGCAGGCCGACGAGGTCCGCGAGTACGAGCGCTACATCACCGACCCGCCCGACGACCTGGTCATCCGCTACCACGAGAACGAGGACACCGGCCGCCTGGGCATCGCCAGCGAGCTCGACCAGGAGTGGACGCGTCGCCGCCACCGTGACGAGGAGCGCACGGAGGACGAGCGCCCGGCCGAGGTGGCCGCCATCGAGGTCCGCAACGAGCCCAAGGACTGAGTCCCGGCAAAAAGCACGCCGGGACATGGAAGGTATGCGCGCCGCGATGAAAGGAACGCGGGCGGGAACACGGAGGTATGCGCGTCGGGTTAGGTTTGACCCATGTGCACGTTCGCGGGGTTTCCGGTTGCGGGGCTGGACTTCTACGAGGATCTCGAGGCCGATAATTCGAAGGCGTTCTGGAACGCCAACAAGCATGTCTACGAGCAGGCCGTGAAGGAGCCGATGGCCGCGCTGGTGGCCGAACTGGAGGCCGACTTCGGCCCGGCCAAGATCTTCCGCCCCTACCGAGACGTGCGATTCTCCAAGGACAAGACGCCGTACAAGAACCATCAGGGCGCGGTCGTCCACACCGCGCAGGGTGCGGGATGGTACGTCCAGATCGGCGCGCCGGGGCTGTTCGTCGCCGGTGGGCTCTACGGCGGTTCCCCGGCACAGCTTGCGCGCCTGCGCAGCACCATCGACGACGAGGTGCGCGGGGTGGAGCTCGAGAAGATCCTCGCCAGGGTGACGAAGGCCGGGTACACCCTCGGCGGTGAGAAGCTCACAACCCGCCCCAAGGGCTACCCCGCCGACCACCCGCGCATCGACCTGCTCCGGCACAAGACGCTGGTGGTCAGCAAGGAGTTCGGCGCCCCTGATTGGCTGGAGACCCCGCGCGCGGCCAAGGAAATCCGCAAGTCCTGGGAAACCATGCGCCCGATCGTCGAGTGGCTGGGCGCGGTGGTGGGAGAACTCAGCCGCTGACGATTCAGCGGCGGGCCGCCAGGACCAGCGCGAAGCGGTCGTCCGCGTCCGTCCACACCTGCTCGGTGTCGAATCCGGCGGCATTCAATTCCGCTGTGAGCCCGTCGATCCGGAACTTGGCGGAGATCTCGGTGCGCATCTGCTCGCCCGCGTCGAAGCGCACCGGGAGATCGAGGTCGGCCACCGTGGCGGTCATCGCGCGGGTGGCCTCGAGCCGCATCTCGATCCACTCGTTCTCCGCGTCCCACAGGGCCACGTGCCGGAAGCCGTCCGGATCGAAATCGGCGCGCAGCCGAGAGTTCAACACATGCAGCACATTCCGGTTGAACTCGGCGGTCACCCCGGAAGCGTCGTCGTAGGCCGGAACCAGCACCTCGGGCGAGGTCACCAGGCCCGCGCCGAGCAGCACCTGCTCTCCCGGTTCGAGCACCTCCTGGACGCCGGACAGGAATTCGGCGCGCTCGGCGGGGACCAGATTGCCGAGGGTGCCGCCCAGGAAGGCGATCATGCGACGGCCGCCGCGGGGCAGGTTATGCAGGGTGTCGGTGAAGTCGCTGACCACGCCGTGCACGGCCAGCGCGGGGAACTCCACGCCGACCTGTTCGGCCGCGCCACGCAGCGCCGACACCGAGACGTCCTGCGGAACATAGGTTTTCAGCGGGCCGGCGCTGCTCAACGCGTCGAGCAGCAGTCTGGTCTTGGCGGCCGAGCCCGCCCCCAGCTCGACCAGCACCTCGGCCTGGGCGATGCGGGCGATCTCGCCGACCACCCGCTCCAGCAGGGCGCGCTCGGTCCGGGTCGGGTAGTACTCGGGCAGCTGCGTGATGGCCTCGAACAGCTCGCTGCCCCGGGCATCATAGAACCACTTGGGCGGCAACCACTTCGGCGTCGAGGACAGGCCGAGCCGGGCGTCCGACCGCAGCGCCGCGGTGAGGTCGTCGTCGGTCAGGTGGATCTCCAACGTCGGTCCGGTCATGAACGCGCCCTTTCGGATTCATCGGATTGCAGAGACTCGACGCCGAGATGACCGGGTCGCACGGTCACCAGCTGCCGGTCCGCGACGGCCTGCCACCGCGGATCGTCGTCGTAGGGTTCGGAGGCCACCACCGCCGCCTCGTCGGTGACCAGCACCGACAGCGAATGGTAGGCGGTGGTGGCCCAGAGGGTTTCGCCGTCGCCGAGCAGGAAGTTCAGTCGAGACTGCGGCGACCGGGCGAGCACAACGCCTGCCAGCCGACGCAAGGTGAGCGCGGGATCCGCCTGCCGCACATGCGCTTCCGGCGTACTCGAGACAGCAGGAGCAGCGGACGCCGCTTCGGTGAGAACGGCCTGCCCCGCGACACCGGCATGGCCCGGCCGCGGGTCGTCCGGCGAGGCCGGTTCCAGCAGGCCGCGCAGGATCACCCACAGCGCAGCCGAATCGGTGAGCGACTCCGCCTCCACCGGTGGGGGCGAGTCGAATTCGGCGGCGACGGAGGTCAGCACCCGCCGCCAGTCCGGGACGACGCCGTTGTGGCTGAATGCCCAGCGGCCGTGGGTGAACGGGGCACAGGCGGTGCGTTCCACGGGCATGCCGACGGTCGCCGATCGCACCGCGCCCAGCACGGCCGTGGACCGCAGTTGCGGCAGCACCTCCTCGACGGCCGGATCGGTCCAGATCGGCGCCGGATTGCGATATCGGGAGGCCACGAGTGCGACCGGCGCGACACCACCGAGTCGCTCACCGGCCGGGACCTCAGCCGAGGCCGCCCCATGCACGCCGTTCGAGTGCGGTCCGCCCTCAGCCAGGTCCGAGCCGTGCACACCCCGGCCGCCTGGTCCGGGGGCGCCAGCGGCACCCGCCGGGACCCACCACGCGACGCCGAATCCATCGGCGTTGATGGTTCCGCCCCCGCGCATCTCCCGCGGCGCCCAGGATTGAGCGCGCAGGGAATGCGTTCCGCGGGTGAGGATGTCGCCGACGGGGACGGGCGGGCCGAGGTAGCCGAGATGGCGGCACATCAGCGCTCGTCCGGGCGGAGGTCGCGGGCCAGGCGGAAGCCGGAGAAGATCTGGCGGCGGATCGGATGGTCCCAATTGCGGAAGGTGCCGCGGCACGCGACCGGATCCGTGCCGAAGGAGCCGCCGCGCAGCATCTTGTAGTCGCCGCCGAAGAACACCTCGGAGTATTCGCGGTACGGGAACGCCTCGAACCCCGGGTAGGCCTCGAAACCCGACGCGGTCCACTCCCAGACGTCACCGATCAGCTGATGCACCCCCGCGGACGACGCACCCGCCGGATACGCGCCGATATCGGCCGGTTCCAGGTGTCGCTGGCCGAGATTCGCCGTGGCCTCGGTGGGATCGGCGTCGCCCCAGGGGTAGCGACGGGTCCGCCCGGACTCCGGATCGAACCGCGCCGCCTTCTCCCATTCGGCCTCGGTGGGCAGGCGCTTACCGGCCCACGCGGCGAAGGCCTCGGCCTCGAACCAGCACACGTGCACCACGGGCTGCTGCGGCCGGACCGGTTCCATCGTCCCGAAAACCCTTCGCCACCAACGGTTCCCGCCATCGCGCTCCCAGAATTGCGGCGCGCGGAGATCCGCCTCGCGCCGATGCGCCCACCCGCGCTCGGACCACAGTTCGGGCCGCTCGTAGCCGCCGTCGGAGATGAACTCCTGATACTGCGCGTTCGTCACCGGGGCGACATCGATCGCGAAGCCGGGCACGTGCACCGGGTGCGCGGGGCGCTCGTTGTCCAGCGCCCACGGATCGGTCGACGTCCCCATCGTGAACTCGCCCGCGGGAATCACGACCTCGCCGGATACGGCGGCCTGGGACGTCGGTGGCGGGCCGGCGGACAGCACCGCCGCACCCGTGCGCAGTTGGTGGGTGGCCAGCATGGTCTCGTCGTGCTGCTGCTCGTGCTGCGCGATCATGCCGAAGGCGAAGCCACCGTCGACCAGGCGGGCGCCGCGCAATGCGCTGTGCGACAGTACATCCCACACCTTCAACCGCACGGACCCGACGTACCCGCGCGCCGCGTCGGGGTTCAGCAGCGCAAGCGCGGGCCGGTCCGCCCGGGGATGCTGGAACGCGTCGTAGAGATGATCGATATCGGCGCGCACGGGTTCCCGGCCGCCGACATCGCGCACCAGCCACAGCTCCTCCTGGTTGCCGATATGGGCCAGATCCCATACCAGCGGGCTCATCAGTCGCGAATGCTGCGCCACCAACTCCGCCTCGTCGATGCAGTCGGTCAGCGCGGCCGTGCGCGCCCGCGCCCGCACGAGCACCTCCGCGATCTGTTCGCGCAGCCGCTCGGTCTCGGCGTGATCGGTGCCGGTGAGTTGAACAGTCATGAGAGAGCTTCGCTTTCGTCGAGCCGTACTGATGTGCAAGCGTCGAGCGGAACGGATCGGTGGGCCGCGGGCGGGATGCGGGTGCCGCCGCGACGCGCGGGACGACGTTCGACGGTGCGCGGCCTGTTGTACCGCCGCATCAACCGTCCACCTCCGGCCCTGCGTACGCGGCCGGTTCGCCGGTGGGCATGCACCCGCTGCGACATCGGCGCACAGCGGCGTGCAGTTCCTCCGCGGCTTCGGATGTCGCGGCGTGCTCGGCGGCGAGCGCGAGCAGATCGACCGCCGCCGAACGGATCTGCGGATCGGCCAGGCCACAGCGCGCCGCCTCCAGCCACTGCCCCGCGACCGGCGCCGCCACCCGGGCGGCCTCGGCGACCACGGCCGGTGTCGACATCAGCGCGTCGAGGGCGTGGATCGGCACGCTCCAGCTCTCGCCCGGCTGCGCGTCGAGATAGCGCACCTCGAGGTGCCCCGAGGCCCGGACCGGCGGGAACATCGTGCTGAGGTGGTAGTCGAGATCGGCCTGTTCGGGGCGGCGCCCGACCTCCTCGTCCAGCGCGCCGCACAACCAGTCGGCGAAGGTGGCGCCGGGCGGCGCGGCCCAGTCGCCCTCGCCGTCGGTCTGCCGCACGCACAGCAGCGGCACGTCCAAGGCCCAGCGCGCGTATTCGGTCACCGGATCGGACCAGTGTTGCACCGACGGGCGGGTGCGGGCGTGATCGAGTCGCAGCCAGGCCCGCATGCGCTGCGAGGCCCACGTGCCGGTCGGCGCGCCGTGCAGATCCGGCGAACAGGCGAAGGCCGCCAGCAGGGCAGGGCCGATGGCGTAGAGCGCGGTCCACCGGGCCGCCACCTCGGCTCGATTCGCGCCCGCGTCCACGCTCACCTGCGTCGCGGCGGTATTGCACATCATGAGTCGGCCGAACGGCCCGATGCCGTCGAAACAGCGCTCCATGGCCTGGTAGCGCGGCAGTTGCAGCACTCGCGACGGACCGCGGGCGGCATCGGCGGCGGCCGAGACGGTGTGAATGGAATGGGTGTGGAGCAGTTTCTCCAAGCGGCGCGCATCCTCGCGCAGGTGCTCACACAATTCGGAAGCGGCCCCGAACGGGGCGCTGGAAAGTTCGATCTGACCACCGGGTTCGACGGTGACCCGGCTGCCCCCCGGCAGCGGCAGAGCCGGAGAATCGGGGGCGACGGACTGCGGCGCGTACGGTCCGAGAGCATCCGCGAGCACCGACAGCTCGGGACGCGCGCCCGGCGCCGAAGACCCACCCTGCGCGGTGAGCCACTCCAGTTCGGCGCCGATCAGCGCCGGTGGGCCCTGTTTGAAGCAGACGCCACCGACGTAGGCCTCGGCCACCGCCCGGGAGGAGAAGCCGGCGCCCGCGCCGATCGGGGCCCGTACCGCCATGACTGCCATACCAACCGCCTTCCGCCGACCCGAACCAGAATAATGGGGGCTACCGACAAGTAGTCTGAAAAATCTGTGACGGTCTCTCGACCACCGTCCCCTACCAGGGCAAACATCTAACCTTCGGATCGTCTTCTATCGTCGGTGAGGTGCTGGATCAGACTCGCCTCCGCGCCGACATCGCCGCCTACGACGATGCCACCCGGCCGTCGCCGGTATTCCTCGACAGTGCCGGATCGTCGCTGCCGCCCCGGATCGTGGTCGACACGGTCGTCGAGCACCTGCGGCGCGAGGCCGAAATCGGCGGCTATCGGGCGGCCAATGAACGGCTGGACGATCTGCACGCCGTCAAGTCCGCGATCGGCTCCCTGATCAACGCCGACCCGACGGGGATCGCCCTGAGCGACAGCGCGACTCGGTCCTGGGCGGACTTCTTCTACTCGATTCCGCTGTCGGCCGGGGACCGAATCCTGGTGTCGGGGGCGGATTACGCCAGCAATGCCATCGCCGCACTGCAGCGCGCCCGCGCCACCGGGGCGGTGGTGGAGGCCATCCCCAGCGACGCGACCGGGCAGATCGATCTCGACGCTCTCGCCGGACTGGTCGACGAGCGGGTGAAACTGGTGTCGCTGCTGCACGCGCCGACCAACGGCGGCCTGGTCAATCCGGTCGCCGAGGCCACCCGGATCGCGCACGGCGCGGGCGCGCTGGTGCTGCTGGACGCCTGCCAGTCGGTGGGACAGATTCCGATCGACGTCGCCGCGCTCGACGTCGACGCGCTGTCGGCGACCGGCCGCAAATGGCTGCGCGGGCCGCGCGGCACCGGATTCCTCTATGTGCGACCGGAATTGGCCGCGACCATGGAGCCCGCGCGTCTGGATCTGCACAGCGCCCAGTGGACCGCGCCGCGCGAGTACCGCCTGATGCCCGACGCCACGCGCTTCGAGTTCTGGGAGCACGACGTCGCCGCTCGCCTCGGCCTCGGCGCCGCCGTGCGGTATCTACTCGACCTCGGCCCCGTGAACGTCTACGCCGGGGTCGCGGCCAATGCCGGACACCTGCGCAAGACGTTGCCGCAGGTCCCCGGGGTGACCGTGCGCGATCTCGGCGCCCTGCACAGCGGCATCGTGTCGTTCACCGTGGACAACGTGCCGCCGACCGAGGTCCGGGACCGCCTGCGCGACCAGGACATCACCGTCACGGTCAGTCACCGCGGCTCCACCCTGCTCGACATGACCTCGCGCGGTCTCGACGCTGTGGTCCGCGCCTCCCCGCACTGCTTCGTCACCACCGACGAGCTGGACCGCTTCGTCGACGCCGTCGCCGCCCTGCGCTCCGGCCGCGAATAACATTCCCGCTCAGTGCAATTGGTTCTGCGCGGGCTCCAGTCCGACGCGCAGTAGGAGTTCGACCGCGTCGGCGGCCTGTTCGACGCAGACCGGGAGTTCCTTGCGCTCCACCGAGGAGAACGGCTTCAGCACGAAGTCGGCCGGGTCCTGGCGGCCGGGCGGGCGGCCGATGCCGAATCGCACCCGCAGGTAGTCCTTGGTGGTCAGCGAGCTGGAGACGGAACGCAATCCGTTGTGGCCGCCCTCGCCGCCGCCTCGCTTGAGGCGGATCGTGCCGAACGGCAGATCGAGCTCGTCGTGGATGGCGATCACCTCGGTGGGCGGCACCGAGAAGAACCGCGCCAGCGCCGCGACCGGGCGGCCGGAGACGTTCATGTACGAGCGCGGCTTGGCGATCAGCACCTTGCGCCCGTCCAGCCGGGCCTCCAGCAGGTCGGCGCCCGACTTCTTGTGCACGGTGAACCGGCCGCCGATGCGCTCGGCGAGCACATCGGCGACCATGAACCCGACATTGTGCCGGGTGCGCTCGTACTCGGAACCGGGATTACCCAGCCCGACCACGAGCGCGGGACCGGCATTCGGCTCGGTCATCGAAACCGTTGCGCGAGGCTCTTATTCGGCGCTCTCGCCCTCGGCGGACCCTTCTTCGCCCTCACCCTCACCCTCGGCCTCGGCGGCCGGTGCGGTGATGATGTTGACGATCAGGGTCTCCGGATCGGCGGACAGCGTGACGCCCTTCGGCAGCTCGATCTGCCCGGCGGTGATCTGGGTGCCCGCCTCGACGCCCTCGATGGAGACCTCGAGCTCCTCGGGGATGTTCAGCGCGTCGGCCTCGATGGCGATGGTGGTGGCGTCCTGGGTGACCAGGGTGCCCGCGGCGGCGTCGCCGGACAGCACGACGTGCACGTCCGCGACGACCTTCTCGCCCTTCTTGATGGTCAGCAGGTCGGCGTGCTCGATGTAGCGGCGGATCGGGTGCACCACAACGGACTTGGTCAGCGCGAGCTGCTTCTTGCCGTCGATCTCCAGGTTCAGCACCGCGTTGGCGCCGTGCTGACGCAGAATGGCGGCGAAGTCCTGGGCGTTGACCGAGAGGTGCTGCGGGGCCGCGCCGTGGCCGTACAGCACGGCGGGCACGTTTCCGGCCCGGCGGGTGCGGCGCGCGGCGCCCTTGCCGAACTCCGTGCGGACGGTGGCTTCGAGAAGGCTGGCGTCGGACATGACTGATGAACTCCTACGGCTCTCCGGGCGGTCTACGTGCTGCCAGGGGCTGATCCTGGCTGAGGTCTGCTCGTCGGGCGAAGACCGAACGAGGACGGCCGGAAGCCGGGCCACGTCGATCACGGTGTGCACAAGGACTCACCCTCGCCGAGACAACCCGAAAAGATTAGCACGCAGGCGACATGCCCCCGCACCGGGCCTCCCTCTGGCACCCCCGGCGCGCCGGAATTTCGAATCAGGGAGAGCATGTCCGAGGCCGAAAGCCCGGTCAAGTACCCTGGAGCGGTTGCCTATCCCGCGAAGAGGAGCCCACCCCCGTGAATTCTCCGACTACCGGCGCGGCAGCGCCAGGTTTGGCCGAAGAGGTGGCGCGGCGGCGCACGTTCGCGGTGATCTCCCATCCCGACGCGGGTAAATCCACGCTCACCGAGGCGTTGGCGCTGCATGCCAAGAAGATCGCCGAGGCGGGCGCCATCCACGGCAAGGCCGGTCGCCGCTCGACGGTCTCGGACTGGATGGAGATGGAGAAGGCGCGCGGCATCTCGGTGAGTTCGACCGCGCTGCAGTTCGAATACGACAACTGCGTGATCAACCTCGTCGACACTCCGGGCCACTCGGACTTCTCCGAGGACACCTACCGGGTGCTGACCGCCGTGGACGCCGCGGTCATGCTCATCGACGCCGCCAAGGGGCTCGAGCCGCAGACGCTGAAGCTGTTCCAGGTGTGCCGCCACCGCGGCATCCCGGTCATCACCGTCATCAACAAGTGGGACCGCCCGGGCCGCGCGCCGCTGGAACTGCTCGACGAGATCAACGAGCGGATCGGCCTCATCCCCACCCCGCTGTTCCTGCCCGTCGGCATCGCGGGCGACTTCCGCGGCCTGCTGCGCCGCGGCCCCGAGGGCGCGGCCACCGAATACGTGCACTTCACCCGCACCGCGGGCGGTGCGACCATCGCGCCGGAGGAGTCGTACGCGCCCGAGCAGGCCGCCGCGCGCGAGGGCGACGTGTGGGCCACCGCCGCCGAGGAGAGCGAACTGCTCTCGGCCACCGGCCAGGACCACGACCAGGAGATGTTCCTGGCCGGACAGACCTCGCCGGTCATCTACGCCTCGGCCATGCTGAACTTCGGCGTGCGCCAGCTGCTGGACACCCTGGTCGCGCTGGCGCCCGCACCCGGCCCGCGCAACGATGTCGACGGCGCTCCGCGCGAACCGGGCGACCCGTTCAGCGCGGTCGTGTTCAAGGTGCAGGCGGGCATGGACACTGCCCACCGCGACCGGCTGGCCTTCATGCGGATCGTGTCCGGGGAGTTCGAGCGCGGCATGGTCGTCACCCACGCGCAGACCGGGCGGCCCTTCGCCACCAAGTACGCGCTGACGGTGTTCGGCCGCGAGCGCGCCACCGTCGACACCGCCCATCCGGGCGATGTGGTCGGCCTGGTGAACGCCACCGCGCTCGCGCCGGGCCACACGCTGTTCGTGGACAAGAAGGTGCAGTTCCCGCCGATCCCGTCGTTCGCGCCCGAGCATTTCGCCGCGCTGCGCGCCCGCAGCGCGGGCAAGTACAAGCAGTTCCGCAAGGCGATCGATCAGCTGGATTCGGAGGGGGTGGTGCAGGTGCTGCGCAACGACACCCGCGGCGACGCCTCCCCCGTGCTGGCCGCGGTCGGACCGATGCAGTTCGAGGTGGTCACCGCTCGAATGCAGGCGGAGTTCAACGTCGAGACCCAGCTCGACTTCCTGCCGTACCAGCTGGCCCGCCGCACCGACGCCGCCTCGGCGCCGGAACTGGATCGCCAGCGCGGTGTCGAGGTCTTCACCCGCACCGACGGCGCGATCCTGGCCCTGTTCAGCGACAAATGGCGATTCCAGTACATCCAGAAGGAGATGTCGGAATTGACACTGGAGCCTCTGGTCGCGGCGACCGACTGAGATTCCGGCCAAAAGCACGCCGGAATGACAGACGGCGGGAGCCACGCCGGAATGAGGAGGCGGGAGCCACGCCGGAATGAGGAGGCGGGGGCGACGCCGGGATGGCGGAGGGCGGGAGCGACGCCGGGATGGGAAAGTGGTTGCTCAGCCCATGGTTTCTGCGGTGTCCGGGGGTGGGCCTTCGGAATCCGGGGCCATTCCCGGCTCGCGGGCGATGAGTCCCCAGCGACTCGAGGTCAACCGCAGGCTGGGGAGGTCCGAGAGGGACAGCACCACCTCGTAGGTGCGTTCGTAGCCGGTGTGGGCGATGCGCCAGCGGCCGTCGGCGCACTTCACGTACTGGTCGCTGTAGAACGCGGCCCCGCGCAGCAGCATGTTGTGGGCGGGGATGAGGACCGTATCCGCCAGGTACCACGTGCCGGTCGCGCTGTCGCCGTCCACGTCGATCTCGGGATGGTCACAGCGGTGCTCGGTGATCACGTGTGGGCCGAGCGTGTTGCGCATGAACGCCAGGAACGCGTCGCGCGATTCGAACTGCAGGTACTCGCTGTAGGTCGCCGTCGCCTCGGGAATCAGGGTGTCTGCGAAGTCGTCCCAGGACTTGGTGTCGAGTGCCCGCAGATAGCGGAACTTCAGCCGGCTGATCGCGGAGACGGCATCGGTATCCATACCTCCACAATCCCATCCGTTGTGCCGGAACTGTACGGATCGGGAAATTTGTATCGGATTGCTATCGGAAGCGTTACGACCCGTTGATACTGAAGCAGGTCTTGCAGAAGTCCTCGCCGAACTCGGTCAGGCGCAGGCTCTTTCGCACGATCTTGGGTACCCGACCGGCCTGTTTCAGCGCCGACTCCACCACCGGCTGCACCTCGAGCACCATGTAGCGGCTCAGCACCACCGGATCGTCGGAGGTCACCAGCAGTCCGAGCCGGTTGAGGTTGATCAGGTACAGCCGGGCACGGTCGGGGTAGCGCACGCCCGACTGCTCCGGCACCGAGGTCAGGTCGCCCGACACCAGCTCCGAGCCGATGCCCAGCGGCCGATTGGTGCGCACGTCCACCGACGGCTGCGGGCCGTTGAGCGCCATGAACCGCAGGATGCGGGCCTCGTCGGGGGCGATCTGATCGAGAATCCGGTCGTAGGCCGGGTGCACGTCCTCGGTGAAATAGACGTCGGCCGACCGCGCCAGCAGCGCCTCGCCGCGGCGGCGCAGATCGTCGAGGCTGGAGGAGCGGACGTACCCGCCGGGAATGGCCTGGGGGGCGTGGCCGTTGTTGGTCGGCACGTAGCTGACGATCTCGCGGACCGAGCCCTCGGTGACGCCCAGGATATTGCGGGCCACCGACTGCAAGGCCGCACCGGCCCGCTCGGCGATATCCGCCGAGGACTCGCCGTTGATGGCGGCCTGGGTGATCTCCTTGGTGACCTCGTAGGTGGTGCCGACCGCCCACTGCCCGCCACGCACGGCGGTGCCCGCCGCCAGCCCGGCCGCGCGGAAGACGCCCCGGATCAGGCGGGCCTCGTTGCTGATCTGCCGCTGCTCCACATCCGAGCTGCGTTCCACGGCGCGGGAACCGGGTCGGACCACATCCTGTCCGGTCCTGTCGTCTGCCACGTGCTTCTCCGAATACGCCTAGGTGAGCGGGAATCCGTTCACATTATTGCCGCCGCTGTGGTGGTGGTCATTCTTCAGGTACCCGATGTCCGATGCGACATTCCGGGCGGCCGATGTGACCGAAGTCTCCCACCTCCGGCCGCTGTGGACCAGATCCCCCTCGAATTGGACCCATTTCCTGAATCCACAGTAAGGTCCCCCCCAGCCGACAGGTACGTTGAGGCGGCGGTCACCGGTTTGGGGTCGGCAGGAGGGTGTCGTGCTTGACAGTGTTTTTCATATCCACCCGACCTTATTGCTCGAACTGATCACGATCCCCCTGTTCACCGGCGTCATCGGCTATATCACCAACTGGACCGGCGTACTGATGCTGTTCAAGCCGATTCACTTCCACGGTTTTCGGGTGCCGGGCCTGCGCTGGCTGTTTCCCTATCTGCCCAAGCGAATTCAGGTGCTGCCGCTGCTGCAGTACGACGGCCGCGCAGGCTGGCAGGGCATCGTGCCCTCGCGCGCGGACAAGATGGCGTCGATCGCCGTCGACAAGGGGCTGTCCAAACTGGGCAGCGTCGCCGACTTCTATCGGGAGCTGGAACCCGACGCGCTCGCCGAACATCTCACCGCCCTCGCCGAGGAGCAGATCCGCGACATCGTCGAGGACATCGCGATCCGCGAGCATCCGCAGCTCTGGTACAACCTGCCCACCCAGATCCGGGAGATGGTGCACGAGCGGGTGCGCCAGCAGCTGCCGGATGTGCTGCGTGAGCTGACCGAAGAACTCGGCAACAACATCGAGCAGCTGATCGACGTCAAGTCGATGGTGATCCGCTATTTCCAGTCGCGACCGCAGCTGCTGAACATGGTGTTCCAGGTACTGGGCGCGAAGGAGCTGCGGTTCATGCAGAACTTCGGCTTCTACTTCGGCGCGCCGATGGGCGCGGTGCTGGTCGGCATCCTGCATCTGACGCACTGGCCGACGATGGTGGTGCTGCCGGTGGGCGGGGTGATCATCGGCTGGGTGGTGAACTGGATCGGCATCAATCTGATCTTCGCTCCGGCCTATCCGAAGTGGTGGTGCCCGTGGCGGCAGGGTCTGCTGATCAAGCGGCAGCCGGAGATCACCGAGGGGTACGCGGACCTGGTGGCGAGCCAGGTCATGACCGTCGCCAATGTCGGGGACGAGTTGCTCAACGGGCCGCGATCGGATCGCACCATGCAGATCCTCGAGGACACGCTGCGCCCGGCGACCGATCGGGCACTGGGTCCGGCGCGCGGGGCGTTGAAGTTCATGATCGGCAGCCGCGATTACGAGACGCTGCGGACCCGCTTCACCGACGAGGCCAAGAGCCTGGCGCCGGTCGCGTTCGCCGATCCGGCGTTCAACGCGCAGCAGAGCAAGAATGTCAGCCAGTACATCGCCAAACAGATGGCGGCGCTGCCGCCGCCGGATTTCGTGGACATGTTGCGCTCCGCCATCAAACAGGACGAGTGGCTTTTGTTCCTGCACGGCGGTGTGCTCGGCCTGTTCGCCGGTTACGCTCATATCCTGATCTTCGGAACGGCGATTGCGACGCAATGGATATGAGGGAACCGGACTCCGGCGACGATGCCGAGTACTCCACCGAACTGCTGCCACGTCCGGCCGCCGAGCTGGCCGTCACCTCCGAGACCGATACCGCGCGAAGGCATACCACGGTGCGCACCGCGACCGGCGTGATGCGGGTGGCGCTGTCGGCGGTTACCGAGGCGACGGCGTGGGGTGTGGGCACGGCGCTCGGCGTCGCCGACACGGTCGTGCGGGGCAGCATGGCCGGGCGGCCGCCCCATCACGTGCTGTCGGAAGCCGGTGAGCAGGTACGGGATTCGGTGCGCCGCGCCCTCGGCATTCCCCCGCCCGGCGGCGGCCCGGTCGCCGAATCCGCCCCGAGCCTGCGGGAGCGCGGCGCCGAGCTGCTGCGGATGTCGGCGAGTGTGCACGAGAGCGACGGCGATCATCCGGCCTTCGCGCGCATACTCTCCGACCTCGCCCCCGACGAGGCGCGCATCCTGCGGTTCCTGTATCTGGACGGTGCGCAACCGGCGCTGGACATCCGCACCGGGCGCCCGCTGAGCCCGGGGGCACAGCGGATCGAGCCGGGGCTCAACATGATCGGCGAGGATGCCGCGGTGCGCTT
This sequence comes from Nocardia thraciensis, assembly GCF_054782435.1. Lineage (NCBI taxonomy): Bacteria > Bacillati > Actinomycetota > Actinomycetes > Mycobacteriales > Nocardiaceae > Nocardia > Nocardia thraciensis. Next base: position 282,305 of record NZ_BAAGSM010000010.1, on the reverse strand, counting down.
CCCCGACCGGGTCGACTCCTATCTCACCAACCTGCGCAGGCTGGGTCTGGTCGAGTCGATCCGTGACCCGCTCGACAACCCGGCCCGCTATCAACTGCTCGAATCCCAGCCCGAGGTGCGCCGACTCCTCAAGCGATCGAGCTTCGGCACCAAGATCATCCATCGCAGCATCGCCCTGACCAGGTTCGGGACGGATTTCGTCCGCACCTGCCTACCGGTGCCGCATCTGGACCGGGCGCTGTGATCTAGCCGACCTCGTCGGCCAGCTCCATCCAGCGCTCCTCTGTCGACTCCTTCTCCGCCTGGACCTGTTTCAGCTCGGCGCCGAGAGCGACCAGCCTGTCGGGGTCGGTGGCGGCCTCGGCGAGGGCCGCGTGCAGCTTGGTCTCGCGCTCGGTCAGCTTCTCCAACGCCCGTTCGAGGCGGCCGAATTCCTTGCGGGCGGCCCGGTAGGCGGCCGAATCCGTCGCGGGGGCAGCCTGATTCGCCGATCCGTTCGTGGCGGGCCGCTGGGCGGCGGTGCTCAGCGCGGCGCGCTTGCGCAGGTATTCCTCGATGCCGCCGGGCAGGTTGGTGAGCTTGCCATCGCCGAACAGCGCCCAGGTGGAGTCGCAGATGCGCTCGATCAGGTAGCGGTCGTGGCTGATCACCACGAGGGTGCCGGGCCAGCCGTCGAGCAGGTCCTCGAGCTGCTGCAGGGTGTCGATGTCGAGGTCGTTGGTGGGCTCATCGAGCAGCAGCACGTTCGGCTCGCCCATCAGGATGCGGGTCAGCTGCAGGCGGCGGCGTTCGCCGCCGGAGAGGTCTCGGACCGGCGTGCGCTGCTTGGCGGGCGTGAAACCGAGCCGCTCGGCCAGCTGACCGGCGGATATCTCCTTGTCGCCCAGCATGGTTCGCTCGGCGACATCGGAAACCGCCTCCAGCACGCGCATATTCGTGGGCAGGTCGTCGAGTTCCTGGCGCAGCCAGCCGATCCGCACGGTCTGTCCCTGAATCCGCTTGCCCGAGGCCGGATCCACCTCGCCCGCCAGCGCCCGCAACAGAGTGGTCTTACCGGACCCGTTCACCCCGACCAGGCCGACCCGCTCCCCGGGCGCCAACCGCCACGTGAGATCACGCACCAACTCGCGAGCCCCGCCACGCTCCCCACCAGTCCCGCCACCAGGCACACCACCAGTCCCGCCGCCACGCACACCACCAGTCCCGCCACCAGGCACACCACCAGTCCCGGCGCCACGCTCCCCATCAATTCCCCCGGCATGCTCTTCGCCGGGGGTCGTCAGCGTGACGTCCTCCAGCTCGATCACCACGCGGCCCAACCGCTTTCGCGCGAACGATGCCAATTGCACGGTATCGCGCGGCGCGGGCACGTCGGCGATCAGCGCCTCGGCGGCCTCCACCCGGTAGCGCGGTTTCGAGGTGCGCGCCTGCGGACCGCGGCGCAGCCAGGCCAGCTCCTTGCGAGCCAGATTGCGGCGGCGGGCTTCGCTGGCATCGGCCTGGCGCGCGCGTTCGGCGCGGGCGAAGATCCAGTCGTTGTAGCCGCCCTCGTAGCTCTCCACCTTGCCGCCCACGACCTCCCAGGTGCGGGTGGCGACGGTGTCGAGGAACCAGCGGTCGTGGGTCACGACCACCAGCGCGCTGCGGCGCGACAGCAGGTGTTCGGCCAGCCACTGCACGCCCTCGACGTCCAGGTGGTTGGTGGGCTCGTCGAGTACCAGCACGTCCAGCTCACGGACCAGGGCCGCGGCCAGCGCCACCCGCCGGCGCTCGCCGCCGGACAGGTTCGCGACCGGTGCGTCCATGCCCAGATCGGCGATGCCGATGCCCTCGAGCACGGTGCGGATGCGCGGGTTGGCGGCCCACTCGTGCTCCGCGACGCCGTCGGGCCCGCCCGTCGCCCGACCATCCCCCATCGAATCGCTACCCGATGCCCAATTCGTCTGATCGTCGGCCAGCCCGGCCAGCACCACCTCGCCGACCCTGGCGCCGTCGGGAAGCACGCCGCGCTGCGTCACCACCGCCATCCGCAGGTCGCCGCGGCGGCTCACGCGACCGGCGTCGGGCTGCTCGATCCCGGTCAGCACCTCGAGCAGCGTGGTCTTGCCGCCGCCGTTGAGGCCCACCACCCCGATCCGCTCGCCCTCCTGCACGCCGAGGGAGACGTCGTCCAGCAGCGGCGTGACGCCGAAGCTCTTGTGGACTTGTTCGAGATTGATCAGGTTGGCCATGAATCCTTCTGTGTGCTGCGCCGGTGATTACCGAAGGCAAGCGTACCGATCGGGCCCGATGTGATCGGGCCGGACCGCAACCCGACAGACGGTCAGGCGTGGGGCGGGGTATCGCCGATGACGCGGGCGCCGGGGACCGGCCCCGCGGCGGTGCGCACGCTACGGCTGACGCCCGCGCCGGACAGCTCGGCGGCGACCGCGACCGCGGACTCCTCGCCCTCGCACAGGAACGCGCAGGTGGGCCCGGAGCCCGAGACGATTCCGGCGAGTGCGCCCGCGGTCACCCCGGCGCGCAGGGTGCGGCGCAGCTCCGGCTTCAGCGACAGCGCCGCCGCCTGCAGGTCGTTGCCCAGCAGCGGGGCCAGCAGCTTGGGGTCGCCCGAGGCCAGCGCCTGCAGCAACTGCTGCGGTTCACCCAGGCGCGGCGGGTCGCCCTGCTCGCGCAGGCGGTCCAGCTCCCGGTACACCCCCGGGGTGGACAGGCCGCCCTTCGCCAGCGCCAGCACCCAGTGAAAGCTGTTGCGGGACAACACCGGCAACAGCTTCTCGCCGCGGCCGCGCCCCAGGGCGGTGCCGCCGAACAGCGAGAACGGCACATCGCTGCCGAGTTCGGCGGCGATGGCCGCCAGCTCGTCGCGCGACAAACGCAGATCCCACAATTCGTTCAGCCCGACCAGCGCCGCCGCCGCGTCCGCGCTGCCGCCCGCCATCCCGCCCGCCACCGGAATCCCCTTGCGGATCGAGATCTCGACCAGCGGCGCCCGCCCGGCCAGGTGCGCCAGCCGCACCGCGGCCTTGGACACCAGGTTCGTCCGGTCGGTCGGTACCTCCGCGGCGCCCTCGCCACTGACCCGTACCGTCAGCGAGGCCGCCGGCGCGAGCTCGACGTCGTCGCTCAGCGACAGGGCCTGGAATACCGTGGTCAGCTCGTGGTACCCGTCTTCACGCAGATCACCCACCCCGAGGTGCAGATTCACCTTCGAGGGCGCCCGCACGACCACGGGACTGGGCACAACTGAAAGCACGAGCTCCAAGCGTAATGCGCTGGGGTGACAACTGTCGTCACAGAGACGACCGACACGATCCGGTGGCCCGGATCACTTGCATGAGGTACCCATGGGGGGTATGTTCTCCGTTGTTGGGGGCGATACCCCCACACCGTATAAGATGACATCGAAGGAGTCGATCATGGCGACCAGCACCTACACCGTCACCGGCATGACCTGCGGCCACTGCGTCGGATCGGTGCAGAAGGAGATCGGCAAGATCGACGGAGTCACCAGCGTCGACGTGGACCTCGCGAGCGGGCGGGTGCAGGTGGAGTCCACCGCGCCGGTCGCGGACGCCGACGTCGTCGCCGCCGTCGACGAGGCGGGATATCAGGTGGCGAGCTGATGAACGACAGGCTGAGGTTCGCCGCCTTCGGCGGCGGCCTAGTCGTGCTGTTCGGGGCCGCGCTCGGCATCGGAGCCCTGGTGGGCGATCCGGCCGGGCGCGCCCCCGGGCAGGGCGACACGCACTCCGCCCCGACCGCCGAAACCGGGCTGGACTCGGCCCGCGACGGCTACGCCCTCTCCGAGATCTCGGCTCCGGCCGAGCCGAATCAGCCCGGCGCCCTGCGGTTCCGGATCACGCGGCCGGACGGCACGGCGGTCACCGCCTTCAACCCGCAGCACGACAAGGACCTGCACCTGATCGTGGTGCGGTCCGATGCGAGCCGATACCGGCACGTGCATCCGGTCATGGCGGCCGACGGCACCTGGTCCATCGATTGGACGTGGGTCGAGCCCGGGACCTACCGGGTCTTCGCCGACTTCGTCCCCGCCGGAGGACCGGACCTCACCCTGAGCCGCACGGTGCAGGTGCCGGGCCCGGCGGTCGACAAGCCGCTGCCACCCGTGTCACGCACCGCGGAGGTGGACGGCTACCGGGTCACCCGCACCGGCGACCTGACCACCGCGGGCGGCGAGCTGAGATTCACCGTGACCCGCGACGGCAATCCGGTCACCGATCTGCGGCCCTACCTGGGCGCCTACGGGCACCTCGTGGCGCTGCGCACGAGCGACCTCGCCTACCTGCACGTCCACCCGCAGGGCGAGGTCGGCAAGACCCCTGCCGGACCCGACGTGGCATTCCACGCCCAAGCGCCCACCGCGGGCACGTACCGTCTATATCTGGACTTCCAGCACGGCGGTGCGGTGCACACCGCGGAATTCACCGAAGCGACACCCACATCCGCCCCCGCCTCGGGCGCCGGACATCACGAAGGAGGGCACTCATGAGCATCCCTGCCACCGCGCAGTCGATCGAGCTGGATATCGGCGGCATGACGTGCGCCTCCTGCGCGGCGCGAATCGAGAAGAAGCTCAACAGGATCGATGGCGTCAGCGCCACCGTCAACTACGCCACCGAGAAGGCGAAGGTCACCTTCCCGGAGTCGGTCACGTCGGCACAGCTGATCGACACGGTGGTCGATACCGGCTACAGCGCGCAGGTGCACGAGACCGCGCCGGCGGCCGCCGATAACGCTGCCCCGGAACAGGATTCGGCACCCGACCCGATCGCGCGGCTGCGGCACCGGCTGCTGGTCAGCCTGGCCCTGGCGATCCCGGTGGTCGCCATGGGCATGGTTCCGGCGCTGCAATTCGACAACTGGCAGTGGCTCTCGCTGACCCTCACGGCGCCCATCGTGGTGTGGGGTGGGGCGAGCTTCCACCGCGCCGCATGGGTCAACGCCAAGCACGGCGCCGCGACCATGGACACCCTGATCTCGCTGGGCAGCCTGTCGGCCTTCGCCTGGTCGGTGTACGCGCTGTTCCTCGGCGACGCCGGAATGCCCGGTATGAAACATGCCTTCAGCCTTGCGATTTCGCGAACCGACTCCGCGTCCGCGCTGTATTTCGAGGTCACGGCGGTGGTGATCGTCGCCATCCTGGCCGGGCGGTACTTCGAGACGCGCTCCAAGGACAAGGCCGGTTCGGCGCTGCGGGCGCTGCTCGAGCTCGGCGCCAAGGATGTGGCGGTGCTGCGCGACGGCGTCGAAACCCGTATTCCGGTAGGCGAATTGCGGGTCGGCACGGAATTCCTGGTGCGACCCGGCGAGAAGGTCGCCACCGACGGTGTTGTGGTGAGCGGCAATTCGGCGCTCGATATGAGCATGCTGACCGGCGAGCCCGTACCCGTGGAGGTGGGGCCCGGTGATCAGGTCGTCGGCGCCACTGTGAACGCGGGCGGGATGCTGACCGTGCGCGCCACCCGCGTCGGCTCCGACACCCAGTTGGCGCAGATGGCCGAACTGGTGGAGGACGCGCAGAGCGGCAAGGCGCCGGTGCAGCGGCTCGCCGATCAGGTGTCGGGGATCTTCGTCCCGATCGTCATCGCGATCTCCGTCGCGGCACTGGGCTTCTGGCTCGGGAGCGGCGCCGCGGTGTCGACCGCGTTCGGCGCGGCGGTGGCGGTGCTGATCATCGCCTGCCCGTGCGCCCTGGGCCTGGCCACGCCGACCGCACTGCTGGTGGGCACCGGCCGCGGGGCCCAGCTGGGCATCCTGATCAAGGGCCCGCAGGTGCTGGAGTCGACCCGGTGCATCGATACCGTCGTGCTGGACAAGACCGGCACGGTGACCACCGGGAAAATGTCTCTGGCCGAGGTGATTCCGGCGCCGGGCGTCGACGCCGACGAGCTGCTGGGCGTCGCCGCGGCGGTGGAGCACGGCTCGGAGCATCCCGTCGCCAAGGCGGTGGTGGGCGGCGCCAAGGAGCACGGGCTCTCGATCGATCCGGTCGAGCAGTTCGTCAGCCACGGCGGTAAGGGTGTGCAGGGCATGGTCGCCGAGCGCGCGGTCGTGATCGGACGCACCGAACTGCTCGAGGACTGGTCGGTCGCGCTGCCCGAACCGCTGGCCGCGGCCAAGGCGGGGGCCGAGCAGGCCGGGCACACCGCAATCCTGGTGGCCTGGGACGGCATCGCCCGCGGCGTGCTGGTGATCGCGGACGCGATCAAACCCACCAGCGCCGAGGCGATCTCGGACCTGCGGGCACTGGGCCTCACCCCGGTCCTGCTGACCGGCGACAACGCGGCGGCCGCCCGCACCGTCGCCGACCAGGTCGGCATCGACGAGGTGATCGCGCAGGTGCTGCCCAGCGACAAGCTGGACGTGGTCAAGCGGCTCCAGGACGAGGGCAAGGTGGTCGCCATGGTCGGCGACGGCGTCAACGACGCGGCCGCGCTGGCCCAGGCCGACCTCGGCCTGGCGATGGGCACCGGCACCGACGTGGCGATCGAGGCCAGCGACATCACCCTGGTGCGCGGCGATCTGCGCACCGTCGCCGCGGCCATCCGCCTGTCGCGGGCTACCCTGCGCACCATCAAGGGGAACCTGTTCTGGGCGTTCGGTTACAACGTGGCGGCCATTCCGCTGGCCGCCGCCGGGTTGCTGAATCCGATGCTCGCCGGGGCCGCCATGGCACTGTCCAGCGTCTTCGTGGTCAGCAACAGCCTGCGCCTGCGCTCGTTCCGCTGAGGGCACCGAATCGGACCGTCCGGCCGCTCCGGCCGGGCGGTCCGTCGGTATCCGCCGACAGGGCGACGCCGCGGTGCGCACCGCATGGCAGACTCACCTGCGATCGCCGTTCGCCAACGCGCCGAGAGGACTCTCGTGACATCCCCTACCGGACCCGACGAGCCACCCACCGTCGCTGAATACCTCGCCGCCGCGGGCGTGGAGCCCACGCCGATAACGCCGGATACCGCTTGGGCGCCGGTGGTCTCGGTCGCGGTTCCGGACGGGTGGCGGCAGATGCCGCCGGAGAACTTCGCGGGGACCTACGGCGTATGGGCCCAGGAGCCGGTGGACGGTTGGGCCGACAACGTGGTGGTGCTGATGGTGCGGCTGTCCGAGCCGTTGGATCCGGCCGCCCTGCTGGCATGCGGATTCGCCGATGCGCGCCGACTGCCGCAGTGGCGGGAGCTGGACACCCACACCGGGAAGTTCGACGGCCACCCCTCGGCCGCCATCACCGGGACCTATTCCGTCACCCCGCTGACCCTGTGGGCCTACAACCGCTACGCCATCGTCGACAGCGGCAGCGACCAGTACCTGATCCAACTGACGATCACCACCCGCGCCGACCACGACGGTTCGGACGCGGCCGCGATCGTCGCCGGGTTGTCCATCACCGCCCGGTCCCAGGCGACCCCACCGGCGGTCTCCCTGCCCGGCAACGGCACCACCAGCCCACCCTGACCGACCGCGGCGTGCGGGTTATGGCTGCCGGGCGAGGCGGACGAAGGCCGCGGTGTCGAGGGTTTCGCCGCGGGCCGCGGGGTCGATTCCGGCGGCGGTCAGGCGCTGCTCGGCCGCGGCCGGGGAGCCTGCCCAGGTGGCGAGGGCGGCTCGTAAGGTCTTGCGGCGCTGGGCGAACGCGGCGTCGATGACCTGGAAGACCTGGCGGCGGAAGCCGGCGGTCTGGGGCCACGGGGATTCGGGGTAGCGGTCGATCCGGACCAATCCGCTCTCCACCTGGGGTACCGGCCAGAATACTTGGCGCCCAACGGATCCCGCGCGACACACCGTTCCGAAGAAGCCGGCCTTCACGCTCGGCACGCCGTAGACGCGAGAGCCGGGGGCGGCCGACAGCCGATCCGCCACCTCGGCCTGCACCATCACCAGAGCCGTTGCGATGCTGGGCAATTCGGCTAGCAGGTGCAGGAGTACGGGGACGGCGACGTTGTAGGGCAGGTTCGCCACCAGGGCTGTCGGCGCGACCGGCAACTCGCCCGGGGTGACCCGCAGCGCGTCGGCCCGCACCACCGCGAGCCGCGCGGAAAGCCCCGGCGCGCGATCGGCGACCGTGCCCGGAAGCCGGTGCGCGAGAACCGGATCGATCTCCACCGCGACCACGCGGTCCACCACGTCCAGCAGCGCGAGCGTCAACGAGCCGAGCCCCGGCCCGACCTCGAGCACCGCGTCCTCACGACCGACCCCGGCCGCCCCGACGATCCGCCGCACCGTATTCGCGTCGTGCACGAAGTTCTGCCCGAGCTGTTTGGTCGGCCGCACCCCGAACCGCTCCGCCAGCACCCGCACCTCGGCGGGACCGAGCAGCTCGGCCTGACCACGGGCGACGAAAGCGGGTTCGGACACGCCGCACAACCTACCAAGCGATCGAAATGACGATCATGCGCGTGGTGGGTGGACGGGGCGTGGAAGACACCGTCGTGTCGTACGCCGCATTTGACGAAAAATAGTACTCGTTCTAGTTTTCTCATCACAGGTCGAAAGGACACACGCATGCAGCGCAGATACGACGGACGACGGGTGCTGGTCACCGGGGCCGGATCCGGTATCGGCCGGGGCATCGCCCTGCGCCTGCTGGGCGAGGGCGCCACGCTGGTGGCCGCCGATATCGCCGAGGAGGGCCTGAAGGAGACCGTCGAGGCGGCCGCCGACCACCGCGACCGGCTGCAGACCGTGCGTGTCGACGTGTCGAACCCGGATTCGGTCCGCGCGGCGGTCGCCGACGGCGTCGAATTCCTGGGCGGTCTCGACGTGCTCGTGAACGCGGCGGGCATCATGCGGACCGCGCACACCCACGAGATGCCGTTCGAATCCTGGAATCAGGTCATCGGGGTGAACCTGACCGGCACCTTCCTGATGGTCCAGGCCGCCTTACCGTCCCTGCTACAGGGCGAGCACCCGGTTATCGTGAACTTCTCCTCCACCTCGGCATTCGGTGCGCACCCGTACATGGCCGCCTATTCGGCATCCAAGGGCGGTGTCAACGCCATGACGCACGCGATCGCGCTGGAATACGCCAAGCAGGGACTGCGCGCGGTCAATATCGTCCCCGGCGGCATCACCACCGGCATCACCTCCAACCTGGAGGTCCCCGAGGACACCGACTGGAGCCTGATGGCCCGCCTCACCGGCTGGCTGAACAACGGCGCCCTCGGCCACCCCGAGGACGTGGCCGGCGCGGTCGCCATGGTCGCCTGCCAGGAGGGCCGCTACATCACGGGAAGCGAAATCCGCGTAGACGGCGGCGCTTTGATGTAGCCGTTAACTGATGCCGAGGCGGCTCGTGCAGGCCGGCCAGGCGCCCCAACCCTGGCGGGCACGGGTCACCTCGGCGATCGCGATCTGTTCTTCGCGGGTGGCGAGGTCGGCGCGCGGCGCGTACTTCGTACCGCCCTGGCGCGCCCAGGTGCTTTCGTCGAACTGGATGCCGCCGTAGTAGCCGTTGCCGGTGTTGACCGCCCAGTTGCCGCCGGATTCGCACTTGGCCAGCGCATCCCAGACCGCACCGTCGCGCACCGGCGGCACCTCGGTGCCCGGCTTGGCGCCCTTGCGCACCGTCTTCGGCTGCGCGGGGACGATGACGGAATTCTTGATCGGGTCCTTGCTCGCCTCGGCGCCGTTGACGATCGACACCGCGAACGTGACGTCCTGCACCCCGGGCTTGCCCGGATTCTCGACGACGGTGCGGCTCATATTCATCGACGGGTCCTCGATGACGTTCTCCTCCGGATCCAGCGCGACCCGCTCGACCCGGTTCTCCACCCGCTTGCGGGTGACGGTGATCTTCATGCCCTCGACGAGCTTGGTGTCGGCGGTGGGCACCACCTCGTCCTGGTCGATCAGCGGAACCCCCTGCTGCTGCAGCAGTTCGCCCACCGTCGGCGCGGCCAACCGCACATAGCCCGGCGCGCCGCCGTTGTCGGCGAGCAGCACCGTGCGCGGACTGGTCACCGCCAGCGCGGCGCCGTCGATCGGCAGCGGGGTCGGGCGCGCGGGCGAGACGAACACGTCGGAGGGGATGTTCAACTGTGCGAGCGCCTCGGCGACGGTGCTCCCGGTCGTCCACACCTGTTGCGACCGACCGTCGAAGGTGAGCGCGATCTGCCGGGCCCGGTTCAGGGTGACGATGCCGCCGTCGAGGACGTCGTCATCGGCCGACGGCGAGACCGCGTCCCGATTGCCGACGCTGAATCCGGCGGCCTTGAGCACGCCGCGCACATCGCCGGACATGGTGGTGAAGCTGGACTTCTGGCCGTCGATCACGACGGTGACCGTCTTCTTGTTCACGATCGCCAGGGCCGCGCCCACGATCAGCGTGACCAGCATCGCCGCGATCGCCGCGTACAGCATCGGCGACCGCGACGTGTTGATCCGCTGCAGGGCGGGGATCCCAAAGTCCGGCATTGTCACAATAAGATAACGAAGGGGTCAGGGCGTGACAACCGCATGCCGTGGAACAGGGGATTTCCACATCACAGTGCAGTATCGACACCGCAGGTAGATAACGACCCGGGTCATGATAGTGAAGTGCGCCACAGCTCGCACCTCGATCGAATGCCTCGCCGATGCTCGCGGTTAGCTGGTGCGGCAACGGATTTCGCTCGTCGCGGGTTACAGCCATCCATAGACGCGGGCGGCGTTGGCGGTCGTGATCTTCGCGAGTTCGACCGGGTCCTGAGCGCGCAGCTCGGCCAGGGCGCGGACGGTATAGGGCAGGCAATACGGCTCGTTGGGGGCGCCGCGGAACGGGTGCGGGGTCAGGAACGGCGCATCGGTCTCGACCAGAATCTGCTGGTCGGGCACCATTTTCGCGGCCTCGCGCAGCTCGTGCGCATTCTTGAAGCTCACCGTGCCGGAGAAGCTGAGCACATACCCCTCCGCGACGCAGGCCACGGCCATATTCGCGTCGGAGGAGAAGCAGTGGAAGATCACGGTGTCGGGGGCGCCCTCGTCCAGCAGCACCGCCAGCACGTCGTGATCGGCCTCGCGGTTGTGGATCATCAGCGGTTTGCCGAGACGTTTCGCGAGCTCGATATGCCAGCGGAAGCCCTCGACCTGGTCCTCGATATCCGCGCAGCCGTCGAGCTTGCCGGGCCAGTAGTAGTCCAGGCCGGTCTCGCCGACGGCGACCACGCGCGGGTCCCCCGCCAGCTTCTCGATCTCGGTGCGCGCCGCGTCGTCCAGGGCGTTCGCCCGGGTCGGATGCAGCGCGACGGCGGCGTATACCCGTGGGTCCCAGTGCGCGGCCCGGACCGCGAACCGCGCGGCGGCCAGATCGTCGGCCACCGTCACCACTCGCCCGACCCCGACCGCGGCGGCCCGGTCCACCAGGGCCGTAACCGATTCCGCGTCGGTGGCGCCACAGGCGTCCATATGGGTGTGCGCGTCCACCAGCGGGGACAGCGGCTCGGGCGGTTCGGGTGCGGGTCGCTTGCTAGGCATGGTCACCGGGGATTTCGGTATGAGCGGCCAGGGCCCGGCGGCGCGTAACCACGCAGAGCCCAGAGCTCGTGCCGACGGTTGATACAGAGCGAGCGGTTATAGGCACGCCGATTACAGTAGACACACCATGAGCGAACAGGGACGCCCCGCCTTCTACATCACCACGGCCATCGCCTACCCGAACGGCGCGCCGCACATCGGCCATGCCTACGAGTACATCTCGACCGACTCCCTCGCGCGCTTCAAGCGCCTCGACGGTTACGACGTGTTCTTCATGACCGGCACCGACGAGCACGGGCAGAAGGTGCAGCAGGCCGCGCGCGCCGAGGGCATCCCCGTAGAGGAGTACGCGTCGCGCAACTCCGACGTGTTCGAGCAGCTCGACAAGGCCCTCGACATCTCCTACGACCGGTTCATCCGGACCACCGACGAGGACCACGTCGCCTCCAGCATCGCGATCTGGGAGCGGATGCGGGCCAACGGCGATATCTACCTCGACACGTACTCGGGGTGGTACTCGGTGCGCGACGAGGCGTTCTATACCGAGGAGGAGACCACCGTCGGCGCCGACGGCGTCCGGGTCGCCACCGAGACGAACACGCCGGTCGAGTGGACCGAGGAGTCGAACTACTTCTTCCGGCTGTCGAAGTACCAGGATCGGTTGCTGCAGTGGTACGAGCAGCATCCCGAGTTCATCCTGCCCGCTACGCGCCGCAACGAGATCGTGAGCTACGTGAAAGCCGGGCTGCGGGACCTGTCCATCTCGCGCACCACCTTCGACTGGGGCGTGCCCGTGCCCGGCCACCCCGACCATGTGATGTACGTGTGGGTGGACGCCCTCACCAACTACATCACCGGCGTCGGCTTCCCGAATACGGAATCGGCCGCGTTCCAGCAGTTCTGGCCCGCCGACGTGCACATCATCGGCAAGGACATCACCCGCTTCCACACCGTGTACTGGCCCGCGTTCCTGCTGTCGGCCGGGATCGAATTGCCGAAACGCGTGTTCGTGCACGGGTTTCTGTACAACAAGGGCGAGAAGATGTCGAAGTCGGTCGGCAATGTGGTCGACCCGATGGCGCTGGTGGAGACCTACGGCCTGGACGCGGTGCGGTTCTTCCTGCTGCGCGAGATCTCCTACGGGCAGGACGGTTCCTACAGCCACGAGGCGATCGTGGGCCGGATCAACACCGACCTCGCCAACGAGTACGGCAACCTGGTGCAGCGCAGCCTGAAGATGGTTGCCCGCGACTTCGGTTCCGCCGTACCGACTCCCGGCGAGTTCACCGCCGAGGACCGTGCGCTGCTCGACCGCGCGAACGGGCTGCTGGAGCGGTGCCGCGCCGAATTCGACCAGCAGCAGATGCATGTGGCGCTGGAGGCGATCTGGCTGACCCTGGGCGATACGAACAAGTACTTCTCCGCGCAGCAGCCCTGGGCACTGGCCAAAGCCGGTGACGCCGCCCGCGAGGGCACGGTGCTGTATGTGACGCTGGAGGTGCTGCGCATCGTCTCGATCCTGGTGCAGCCGGTGATCCCCGGCTCCGCGGGCCGCATCCTCGACCAGCTCGCTCAAACCGGCCGCACCTTCGCCGACATTCCCACCCCGATCGAGGCGGGCCTCCCCCTCCCCGCCCCCGAACCGGTCTTCCCGAAGTACGTGGAACCCAAGGCCTGACGGACCCATGGCTTTCAGAAAGGATCCGCGACGGGATCAATTCTTCGCGCTGCGTACCTTCCGCGCGGATGGTTCGGCGGTGTCGACGCCGGTCTGGCTCGCCGAATCGGACGGGCGGTGGTACGGCTACACGCCCCGGCGTTCGTGGAAGGTCCGCCGTATCCAGCGCAACCCTCGCGTCGAGATCGCTCCTGCCACCTTCGACGGCGTACCTCATGGTCACTGGCGGTCCGGCACGGGACGCGTGCTGCCGGATTCCGAACTTCGTGTCGCGAAACGGGCCCTCACCGCGAAGTACGGAAACAAGTTCCGCGTCTTCGTGATCACCACCCTGCTCGGCAGTCCCCGCAAGCACGGCGGCCGTGCGGTAGGGCTGGAGATCTCCCTCGATCCGCCCCCGGTCGAGACCTGAACCGTCGCTCAGGCCGCGATCACCCACCGGTACCGGCCGAATCGTTCGAAGGATTGCTGCCCTTGCGCTGCAGGGGATTTCGGGGTCAGGAGTTGGTGCGGGCGATGAGGACGGCGTCGTAGAGTTCGCGGCGGGAGGCGCCCACGGCCGAGGCCACCTGGGCGCAGGCGTCCTTGAGGCGGACGCCGTCGGCGACCAGGGCCTCCACCTCGTCGACGAGATCAGCGGGGTCGGCCGAAACCGGTTGGGCGCCTTCGAGAACGACGGTGACCTCGCCGCGGGCGCCGTCGACGGCCCAGGCGGCCAGGTCGGCGAGGGGCCCGCGCACGACCTCCTCGTAGGTCTTGGTCAGTTCGCGGCATACGGCCGCGCGGCGGGAGGGACCCAGCACCTCGACAGCGTCGGAGAGGCAGTCGGCCAAGCGGTGCGGAGCCTCGAAGAAGACGACGGCGCGCGGTTCGGTGCGCAGGCTTCGCAGCCATTGCTTGCGCTGACCCGACTTGCGGGGCGCGAACCCGTCGAAGCAGAACCGCTCCATCGGCAGCCCGGACAGCGCCAGCGCGGTCGTCACAGCCGACGGCCCCGGCAGGCAGGTCACCGGCAGGCCCCGCTCCACGCACGCGGCCACCATGCGATAGCCGGGATCGCTCACCGACGGCATCCCGGCATCGGTCACCAGCAGCACCACCCGCCCGGCCTCGATCTCCTCCAGCAGCTGCGGAATCCGCGCCGTTTCGACGTGGTCGTAGAAGCTCACGACCCGCCCCGAGATCTCCACCTCGAGCGCCTTCGCCAGCGCGCGCGTGCGCCGAGTGTCCTCGGCCGCAACCACATCCGCCGTCCCCAGCATCTCCCGCAACCGCCGCGAGGCGTCCCCGACGTCCCCCAGGGGAGTCGCCGCCAGCACCAAGCGCCCGGCCCGCTCACCCACGACCACAGCTTGCTCGCCCATCACACTCCTGTCCACCGTCCGTGACCGCTGCCACCACACAACACGACCGGCGTTCACCGGGGTCGAGCGGGTGCTGCGCCAGACCGCCGCGAGCTCGGTCCTCGCGGTGCCTGATCATAGGAAAGCGGCTGCAGCATCGACCGTGACGTGGGGATCGGGTCCGCGGCCTCACCGCCGCGTGGCACCGAAGGGCCCACCACATACGATCGACCGCGTGACCCAGCTGACCGACGTACGACCGGCGATCGGCGCGGGCCCGGCCTTGTCGAGTCCGGCGCCGCTGCGCCCCACCCCCGACTTCGGCCCCACCGACTGGGCACGGGGATGGCTGGTCACACTGGTTCTCACCGCGATCGGCGCGATCACCCGGTTCCTGAACCTGAATTATCCGACCGACGCCGGAACCCCGGTCTTCGACGAGAAGCACTACGCGCCCCAGGCCTGGCAGATGGTCACCGGCGGCGGAGTCGAGGACAATCCGGCCTACGGGCTGGTCGTGCACCCGCCGGTCGGCAAGCAGATGATCGCGCTGGGTGAGCTGCTGTTCGGCTACACCAGCTGGGGCTGGCGGTTCACGGCGGCGCTGTTCGGCTCCCTGTTGATCCTGCTGGTCATCCGGATCACCCGTCGGCTGACCCGCTCCACCATGCTCGGCGCCCTGGCCGGAATCCTGCTGATCGCCGACGGGGTGACCTTCGTGTCCTCGCGCATCGGCATGCTCGACATCTTCCAGGCGCTGTTCGTGACCGCCGCTTTCGGCTGCCTGATCGTCGACCGGGACGTGGTACGGGAGCGGCTCGCCCGCGCCGACGCCGCGGGCCGCATCGCGCTGAGCCGCTACGGTCCGCGACCAGGCGTGCGCTGGTGGCGCTTCGGCGCGGGACTGCTGCTCGGCCTGTCCTGCGGAACCAAGTGGTCCGGGCTGTATTTCATCGCCGCATTCGGGCTGATGTCGGTCTGTTTCGACGTCGCCGCGCGCCGCGCCTACGGTGTGCCGCGCCCCTGGGTGGGCACCGCGGTGCGCGATATCGGCCCCGCGCTCTACGCCCTCCTCGCCCTCCCCCTGCTGGTCTACCTGGCCACCTACTGGGGCTGGTTCGCCAGCGAGGACGGCTACGACCGCTACTCGGTCGGCAATGCGATCGGCGCGGGCGGCACCTGGTCCTGGCTGCCCGACGCGCTGCGTTCGCTCTGGCACTACCAGGGCGAGTCGCTGAAATTCCATGCGAGCCTGACCAATTCGGCAGGCAACCACCACCCGTGGGAATCCAAGCCGTGGTCGTGGCCGATGGGCCTGCGGCCGATGCTGTACTACTACGCCGACAGCGGCGTCACCGGCTGCGGCCAGTCGGTGTGCGTGAAGGCGGTCATGCTGATCGGCACGCCCGCGCTGTGGTGGGTGTCGCTGCCGGTGCTGGGCTGGGGGATCTGGCGCACCGCGACCCGCCGCGACTGGCGCTACGCCGCCGTCCTGGTCGGCTACGGCGCCGCCCTGCTGCCGTGGTTCGTGACCCTGGACCGGCAGATGTATTTCTTCTACGCGGTGCCGATGGCGCCGTTCCTGGTCATGGCCGTGGCGCTGGTGCTGGGCGATATCCTCGGCCCCGCGCCGTTCACCCGCGGCACCGGTCAGCGGTTTCTGCTGTGGAGCGAGCGGCAACGGCTGAACCTGCTGCTGGTGTGCCTGTACGTCGGCCTGGTGGTCGCCAATTTCATCTGGCTGTGGCCGATCATGACCGCGCTGCCGATCACCGTCGGCAACTGGCACAACCACCTCTGGCTCCCCAGCTGGAAGTAGTACGCCTCTCGATTATTCGCTCAGCGCGGCGCGGACGTAGTGGATCGCCGATTCGTCGTCGAGTCCCAGTCGACGGATGACCGCGACGTATTCGGTGGCCGCCCGCCCGGCCAGGTCCCGCGTCGGATCGCCGGAGGAGGCGATGAACGAGCCGAGCCGCCCGCGGGTTTCGAGCACGCCGTCCTGTTCCAGTTCGCGGTAGGCGCGCGCGACGGTATTGGGCGCCAGCCCTAGGTGCGCCGCGAGCGCCCGCACGGTGGGGATCTTGGTCCCGGCCGTCAGCTCACCGGAACGCACGCGAGCGATGATGCCCTGCCGCAGCTGCTCGTACGGGGGGACCGTGGAATGGTGGTCGACCGGGATATCCAGCATCGGGCCTCACACTTCGTCCCGCGACAGCGGGCAGGACAGGCAGCGCGGACCGCCCCGGCCGGACCCGAGTTCCGATCCGGGGATGGTCAGCACCTCGATACCCGCGTCCGCCAGCCGCGCGTTGGTGTTCTCGTTGCGCTCGTAGGCGACGACCACCCCCGGGGCCAGCGCCAGGGTGTTGTTCCCGTCGTCCCACTGCTCCCGTTCGGCGGTGACGCCGTCCAGGCCGGTATCGATGACGCGCAGCTTGTCGATGCCCATCGCGTCGGCCGCCGCCGGGAGGAACGGCTCCGGCCCGCGCATGTGCACCGTGCCGTCGTCGCGCTTGCCGATGGTGAAGGCGCACAGCGAATCCTGCACCGCCGGGTACATCACGACCGCGTCCGTGTCGACCATCGTGCACACGGTGTCCAGGTGCATGGTCGCGCGGTTCTGCGCTATCGGCACCACCAGCACGGTGTGCGCGAGATTGTCCTCGAACAGGCTGCGCGCCAACGCTTCCGCACCGGCGGGTGTGGTGCGCTCGCCGACCCCGATCGCCGCCACGCCGGGCGCCAGCAGCAGCACATCGCCGCCCTCCATCGGCGCGGTATGCGATTCGTAGGCCCGCCGCACCCCGAGAAACCGCGGGTGGAAGGCGTAGATGAGGTCGGTGAGCGAGGTTTCGCGCGCCCGCGCGGGCAGTGCCAGCGAGGTGATCGCCACCTTGGGCCCCACCCAGAACGAGGAGTCGCGGGTGAACAGCAGGTTCGGCAGCGGGTCGATGACGAAATCGGTGCCGTGGTGCATGCGCCGCACCAGCGAGGTGCCGGGATCGAACGGCAGCTCGTCGAAGGTCATGCCCGCCATCAGGATCGCGGCGAGTTCCTCGGCGCGGGAGATGCCGAACAGATAGGACTTCAGCTCCTCGGCGAGCGCGTAGCCGATGCGGCGCGCGTCCACCGCAGCGGTGATGCCCATGCTGCGACCCGGACCGCTCCGGACCAGCGTCTCGGTCAGGAGATCTCGCAGCAGCAGCACCTCGACGCCGCGGCGGGTCAACACCTCGGCGAAGGTGTCGTGCTCCTGCTGCGCCCGCTCCACCCAGGGGATGGCGTCGAACAGCAGCTGATCGTTGTTGCGCGGGGTGAGGCGGCGCAACTCGTCGCCGGGCCGGTGCAGTAGCACCGTGCGTAGCGTGCCGACCTCACTTGTCACGGAAAACGGTCGCGCCGTCGGCACAGCCTCTGTTTCCATAACCCGACCGTAGTCATCCGCCGCCGCATTGGCACGGAATTCGCTGGCCGTGCCTGGGAGGGCGGGGGAATGATGGAGCGCGGGCACGCGTTGTCTCGGAAAGTCCCCGACCATCGACTTACCTAAAGTATTGTTTAGGTATGCAGCACACGACCTGGAACACGAAGGAACTCACCCCGGGACAACTGTCCGAGCGCAGCGGGGTCGCCGTGTCGGCGCTGCACTTCTACGAGCGCGAGGGTCTGATCAGCAGTCGTCGCACCAGCGGCAACCAGCGCCGATATTCGCGGGAGACGCTACGACGGGTGGCGTTCATCCGGATCTCGCAGCGCGTCGGCATACCGCTCAGCGAGATCCGCAAGGCCCTGGGCACCCTCCCCGAGGGCCGCACCCCCAACCGCAAGGACTGGGAGCGTCTGTCCACCATCTGGCAGGTGGATCTCGATCAGCGCATCGAACAGCTGACCCGCCTGCGCGACAGTCTCACCGGCTGCATCGGCTGCGGCTGCCTATCCCTGGCGAGCTGCCGCATCGTCAACTTCCACGACAAACTCGGCGACGAGGGCCCCGGCGCCCGCGTCTTGGACGTCAACCTCAACTGCGAGGCGAGTCCGGACGCCCCGGGCTGCGAAAAACCCACGGAGCCAGCGGAAGTCGGCGCGGCGGAATGCTGAGCGCCCTCAGTTCCGCAGAAAACTGTCGAACAGGTCATTGGCCCGCCGCATCACGATCTCGTAGGGCAGTGCGAACTTGCGCGCCCACCAGTACCCGAAGCGGACGTCGAAGGAGGTATAGACCATGAAGCGCCCCTTCTCGATACCGCGCAGGATCTGACCCGCCACCTGCTCGGGCGGGGCGGCGTGCCGCTGGAATCGCTTGACGTAGCGCTGGACTCGCGGATCCTCCCGGTCCACCCCGGCGATCTCGACGGTCTGCACCAGGTGGGTGTCGACCGCGCCGGGGACCACCAGGTGCACGGTGATCCCGTGCCGCGCCAGGTCGAACCGCAGCACCTCCGACAGGCCCCGCAGCCCGAACTTGCTGGCGCTGTAGGCCGCGTGCCACGGGAACGCCAGTAGCCCGGCGGCCGAGGACACGTTCACCAGGGCGCCGCCGCGTCCGGACCGCACCATCGGCGGCAGGAAGCTCTCGATCACGTGGATCGGGCCCATGAGATTGACGTCCACCATGGACCGCCAGTGCCGGTGCTCGAGGTTCTCCACCGTGCCCCAGGCCGACACCCCGGCGACGTTCATCACCACGTCGAGGCTGCCGTGTGCCGCGTGCACCTCCTCGGCGAACGCGGTGACCGCGTCGTAATCGCTGATGTCGAGGGCCCGCGACATCAGCACCTTCCCGCCCTCGCCGCCGATGAGTTCCACGGTCTCGGCCAGCCCGTCGGCGTCGAGATCGGTCAGCACCAGTTCGGCGCCGGACCGGGCGGCGGCCAGCGCGGTCGCCCGCCCGATGCCACTGGCCGCGCCGGTGACGAGGGTCTTCTTGCCGCTCACGGACTTCAAGCGATCGCGCACGCCGTTCCTCGAATGCTCTGGGGGCGGCGCCGTGCCGACCTCTGTTCCCCTGGACCCGGCGCCTGATGTTTTCAGTGCTGCCGAGAGCATACGGGCTGGGGCGGGTCGGGGGTCGGTTAGCGCTCACGACCCCCCGAGTACCTCGAGCATCCCCGCTACCGCGGCGGGCCAGGTGAACTGCTCCGCTCGGGTGCGGGCGGCGCGGCGGCGGTGGGTCGGGGGGAGGGCGAGGACGTCGGTGACGGCGTGGGCGAAGGCGGAGGGGTGGTCGGCGGCGACGGCGCCGCATTCGGCGGTGACGATGTCGGCAAGGGCCGAGGAGCGGCTGGCCACCACGGGTGTGCCCGCGGCCAGCGCCTCGAGCGCCGCCAGGCCGAAGGTCTCGTGCGGGCCGGGGGCCAGGGAGACGTCGGCGCTGGCCAGCAGCGTCGCCAGCCGGTCGCGGTCGTCGATGAATCCGGTGAAGTGCACGGCCGGGCGGCCGTCGGGCAGCGGCGCCAGGCTTCGCGCCCGGCGCCGCAGCGAGTCGCGGCGCGGTCCGTCACCGGCCACCACCAGCCGTGCGTCGACACCGTCGCGGCGCAGGGCGTCGACGGCCTCGATGCTGCGGTCGACCCGCTTCTCCACCGACAGCCGCCCGCAGTGCACCAACAGGTGTCGCGCGCCGAACCGCTGCCGCAGCGCGCGATCGCGGCGGCGGGGGGTGAATGTCTCCAGGTCCACGCCCAGCGGCACCAGCGCCACATTCGGCGCGGCGATCCGCGCGAACTCCGCCCGCGCGAATTCCGTTGTGCAGACCACGATGTCGTAGTCGGCGGCGGTGCGCCGGTTGGCCGCGTCGGCCGCCCGCCGCGCCAGCGGGCCGGGCAGCACCTGCCCGATCAGCCGGTCCAGCCGCTCGTGCGAGATCATCACCCCGGCGATGTCGCGGCGGCGGGCCCAGCGCCCGAATCCTCTCAGCGTCAACCGATCCGACACCTCGAGCACATCCGGCCGCAGCGCGACCAGCACGTCGGCCACCCGCCGGGGGTCGGCGGCACGGTATCCGCCGGTCCACGGAATCGCCAAGGCGGGCACGGCGATTCGCTGCACGCCCGAATCCAGGGTGTCCTCGGCCCAATGCGATCCCGGCACGACGAGCACCACCTCGTGCCCGGCCGCCGCATACCCCGCGCCGAGGTGATGCAGGGCGGTGCGCAGCCCGCCGGAGCGCGGGCCGTAGAAGTTCGCCAGCTGGACGATGCGCACATCGCCGATATTCCCCAGACACCGCGCCCGGACGGCCAACGGGGCGTGAACGGTGGTCGAAGGGTCGGCTAATCGGCCGACGCGGGAGCGACGCGAATCAGGCCGTGCGAGGTCCTGTCGTCCAGTCGCGACAGCTCCGCCCGCACCGCGATCCAGTCGGCGCCGGGGAACCGCACCCGGTAGACCAGTTCGCGCAGCCGCTCCCCCGACAGCACCTCCCGGCACGCCGCCCGGTAGCCCGCCACGTCGTCGGGATGCAGCTCCGGCCGCTCGGTCAGCCAGCGCCGCAGCGGGGGCGGCGGCTCGTTGGTCCATTCGTAGACGAGCCCCATCACGAGCTCCACGAACCCGACGCCCACATCCGCCACTCGCGCGACCGCGCGGGTCATCGCCAGATCCGCGAAGGGTTGCGAACTGGCCTCGGCGACCTCGTAGACCATGGCCCGCGTCACATGCTTGTCGCCGCGGTGCACGCGCACCACCATGCGAATGACCCGCACCCGCCCGTCGTCGCCGCGAAAGTCCGCCTCCCCCTGCCAGTAACCCGTGGGATCGGTCCCCGCGACGATCGCCATGTACTCCATCCGACCGTCGAAGCGCACCATCGCGCCGAACACCTCCGGCGGCGTCCGCACCGCTCGCACGTCCTGCGGCGCCCTGCCGAAGACCAGCTCCTCCAACCCCGGACCGTGGTGCGCCAGTTCGGTTTCCGACATCCAGTCCCAGGCGGCCACGGCCGGTCGCGGCGGTGGCCGGTCACCCGACGCCCCGACCCACACCTGCGCGCCGTGCACGGAACCGAACGCGCACCGCACCGCGACGGCGATGCCGCACAGCCCGGCGGTGGCGATCCGGACCTCCCGATCCGAACCCTCGCGGACGCGGTCGACCAGCGCGGTCACCAGTTCGGCCGCCCTCGGACCGAACTCCCGCCGCGCCCGGGCCACGCTCGTCCACTCCCGGGCCCGGCCGCCGTCGGCGACGACCGTCGGCGCGGAAGGCTCCGAGGCCAGCGTCTCCACCAGGAGCCAGTCGTTGCCGGTCATGGCGGAAAGCATCGCAGAGCGTCCGCGGGCCTGGTGCACAGCCCCGGCGGGGACGAACTCAGGCCCGGTTGGCGCCCCGCGAGACCCTGGGCAGCTCGAGGTCGAGCGGAATTCGGCCCAGCGCCAGATGGGTCTCGACCTCCTCGCCCGGCATCGGCCGGGCGATCAGGAAGCCCTGCGCCCGGTAGCAGCCCAGGCCGACCAGCGTGCGGGCCGCCACGGCGGTCTCCACCCCCTCGCCGACGACCCCGAGCCCGAACGAACCAGCAAGGCCGACAATGGATTTCACGATGGCAAGGTCGTCGGTGCTGACCCCGAGCCGCTGCACGAACCCGCGATCGATCTTGACCGCGTCCACCGGCAGCGCCTTCAGATGCGACAGCGAGCTGTACCCCGTCCCGAAATCGTCGATGGCGATCTGCACGCCCATCCGCTTGAGCCCGCGCAGCGTGACCTGGGTCCGCGCGAGATCCTGCACCACGACGTGCTCGGTGATCTCCAGGCACACCGAGCTGCCGTCGATCCCGAAGCGACGCAGCTCGTCCTCCACGCGCTCCACGAAGTCGAGGCTGACCAGCTGCACCGGCGACACGTTGATCCGGATCACCACATTCGAGGCCAGCCCGCGCCGGCGCCACTCGGCGAACTGCGCGCAGGCCGACCGGATCACCCAGCGGCCCAGCTCACCGGCCAGGTTCGTCGCCTCGGCCACCCCGACGAACGCGCCGGGCGGCAGCAGCCCGCGCGTCGGATGCTGCCAGCGCACCAGCGCCTCCAGCGCGACGATCCGGCCCGTGCGCAGATCGACCTCCGGCTGATAGTGCAGCAGCAGCGAACCGTCGGACACCGCACCGCGCAGGTTCAGCTCGACATCGTCCTGCAATTCGAATTGCGCGCGCATGGCGTCGGTGAAGACGGCAACCCCGTCACCACCGCCGGATTTCGCCGACAACAGTGCGTGATCGGCTCTCCGCAACACATCGGCGACCGTCGTCTCACCCGGAATCCCCAATGCCACACCGACACTCGCACCGCGGCTGACGGATTCCCCGCCGACCGACACTCGCCTGATGATCAATTGATGAATCCGGGTGGCTTCCAATTCCGCGGCCACCGCATCCATCGGCTTGGCGGGCACGATCACGAACTCGTCACCGCCGAGGCGGGCGATCATATCGTTCGGGTCGAGATGCTCCTGCAGCCGAATGGAAAGGGTCCGAATGAAATTGTCCCCCGCGGTATGACCGAGAAAATCGTTGAGCGCCTTCAAACGATCCAGATCGAGGAAGAACGCGGCCACCGGCCCGGGACTCCCCGGACGCAGCCGCTCCTCCATGTGCTCGAGCAGCGCCCGCCGATTCGCCAGTCCGGTGAGATCGTCGTGCAGGGCGATGTAGCGCAGGCGTTCCTCGGCGACCACGCGGGCCTGCAATTGCCCCAGCAGCGCCGCGATCGCCTTGAGCACGTTGATCTCCCGGGTGCTCCACTCCCGGTCGCTCAGCTTCATGAAGCCGAGCAGGCCGGTCGGCTCGCCGCGAGACATCAGCGGCACGGTCGCCGAGGTGACCCCCGAGATGCCCGACGATTTCCGGATCGTCTCCTGGTAGTCGGCGAATTCCGGTGTGGGGCGGACGATCATCGGCTCGGTCGCGTACTCCATCGCGCGGAAGACGGAGTCGGCCTGATCGAAGTAGACGACCGCGAGCGGATCCGGATCGGGAATGGACGGGCGCCGCGGCCATTCGGCCACCAGCACGGTAGCGCGCCGCTCCCGATCGGTATGGCGGACGAAACTGAAGTCGACGTCGAAGTACTCGACCAGCTTGGCCAGCACGCGTTCGGTCGCCGCCACCATCGTCGTGGCGTCGACACCCATCAACTCCGCGGCAACCTGCGTCACCAGTGAGTCGAGTGTTCGCCGAGGCACCTTGTCTCCGATCGTGCTATCCGCGGGCGTCCGCACCATGGGCCAGCAGCCATCCGTCGCCGACGGTCGCACCCGGCACGTGACTCGGACGAAGTACCGACGCCTTACTCCGACGTCCAGGCACCCCCAGCAGGTCGATGAATCCGCCCTGAAGTGACGCTAGTGTATAGCCGGATTCCGGTGAAATCGCGGCGAGTTCGCTGGGGTGCCGCAAGTAGTCGATCTCAATTTCCATACCGGCGCAGCGTCCTCGTTCTCCGCGCGTCGGACGCATTCGGCTCGGCACGCAACAGTGGGTCTCGCAACTTCGCAGCATTTGCCTCGTAGGTCCGAGTATCCCACCGAATCGGCAAATGCCGAAGACCCTCGCGCGCGTTCGCATCCCCGGCTGTCGTCGGGCGGACCGCGCTCGCTTGGACAGTCATACAGTTCCTACTCCGTTTGCTGCGCGGTGTCGCGCGACCATCCGACCCTCTCCCGCACCGGACGGACCGTGTCCGGTACCCGGGGTGTGGCCGCCTAGGCAGTATCCGTCATCCGACCAGAATTGACCAGACGTCCGGCAAATCTTCCGAAACCTGAGCGGAAGGTTCGAAATCTGCCCAGGTCAGAGGGAGGCGGTTGCCAACGGAGTAGAAACTAAAGACCGGTTGGTACCAGAGAAGCTATCGGATAGCTACCTAAACGAGGATGGAGATGAGCAGTTCCACCTCGGCGGATCCGCGCCAGATCTCGATCTCCTCGCGGTAGGCCCGGGTGATCTCGGCCGAGGCCGTCGCGTCGTCGACCTGCGCCCAGACGTCCTCCACCGGGTCGTGGTAGTCGCCGTTGGGCTCGAAGCGGGCATACACGCCCTTGGGAACCCGGATCAGCACATCGCCGACCGGCACCGCGTCCACGGCCGGATAGTCGTAGCTGACCAGCACGTTGTAGTTGCCGGACGGATCGGGCACGTACACCGTGTACAGCGGGTGGTCGGCGCCGTCGCGGTCGCGCAGCCGATCGCGCAGGAACTCGATCAGCTCGCTGTTGCTCACCTTGAAACTCGGGCGCACCCGCGGCACCACCAGGCCGCCGTAGACCCCCGCCTCACGCACGACGATCGAATAACTCATGCCTGCACCTCGACCGACAGGTACAGGTCGATCTTGTAGGCGTGCGGGTAGCACTCGAAATCCCCCGTGTAGGTCCGTTTGATCTGCTTGTGTTCCTCGGCGTAGGCGATCTGGGTCCACAGATCGGTCATGATCTGGGGGAAGTTGCCGACCGAGGAGAATCGCGCGTAGGGACCGCGCGGTAGCCGCGCGACGATGTGACCGCGGGTGACCTCGTCGAACGACTTGCACTCGTAGCCGACGATCTGGGTGTTGAAGGTGTTCAGCTCGGGCGAGTAGTCGGTGTAGGCCGATGCCAGCGGGCCGCCCAGGTCCTGGTGCAGGACCGTCGCCCAGGCCGCCTCCAGATCGTGGTCACGCAGCTCTCCGAGCGGGCGTTTGGGGCTCCGCACCGGGAGCCCGGCGACCCACGTCTCGTCCCGCTCGACGATCTCAAACTGCATGGAAGAAACTCTCTCGAGGTGATCGCGTGGGCTGCGCGCGACGCGGTGGGTGCCGCGCGGGCCGTCCGGCCAGGAACGCCATGCTATCAACCCGCCCCGTGAGAGATCGGCGACACGACTCGGCCGCCCGGCAGGCCCCGGCCCGGCACCGTGTCGCGGCGCTCCGGTCGTGGTCGGGCGGGGTTAGCGGGGCGAGTCGCGAGCGCCTTGGGCCTCCGTGAACTCGGCTTTCCGGGGTTCCGGCTCGCCCGGCTGGTGGGCGCGCGGGCGGACGTGATTGGCTGCGAACGATGTACCGGAATCTGGCCGAGATGGATGCGGCGCTCGCCGACTGTCGCGCCTGCCCGCGCCTGGTGGCCTGGCGCGAGCGGGTGGCGCGCGAGAAACGCGCGTCCTACCGCGACGAGGAGTACTGGGGCCGTCCCGTGACGGGGTACGGACCGGCCGACGCCCGGCTGCTGGTCGTCGGGCTGGCGCCCGCGGCGCACGGCGGGAACCGGACCGGGCGGATGTTCACCGGGGACCGCAGCGGTGATGTGCTCTACGCCGCCATGTACGAGGTCGGCCTGGCCAACCAGCCCACCGCCACCCATCGCGGCGATGGATTCGAGCTGCTCGGGGCGCGGGTCACCGCCCCCGTCCACTGCGCGCCGCCGGACAACAAGCCCACCCCGGACGAGCGCGATCGGTGCCGCCACTGGCTGATCACCGAGCTGGGATTGCTCGCGCCCACCGTGCGCTCGATCGTGGCGCTCGGCGGGTGGGGCTGGCAGGCGCTCCTGCCCGCGCTGACCGAGGCGGGGTGGGAGGTGCCGCGCCCGCGCCCGAAATTCGGCCACGGCGTGCGGTATCCGATCGCCCCGGCCCGGGCCGACCGCGGCCCGCTGAACCTGTTCGGCTGCTACCACCCCAGCCAGCAGAACACCTTCACCGGCCGACTCACCCCGGCCATGCTCGAAGCAGTACTGTCCCAGGCGAAGTCGGCCACCCAGGCATAGCACCACACCGGCATCCACCATCAATCGCCAAGCTGCAGCGCCACACCGACACCCACCACCAAACGCCGAACTGCAGCGCCACACCGACACCCACCACCAACGCCGAACTGGAGCGCCACACCGGCATCCACCACCAAACGTCGAGCTGCAGCGCCACGCCGGCGCCACTGTCATTCCGGCGCGCTTTTGGCCGGAATCCACTACGACCGAGGCGCGAGACTCACCGACGGCACGGCGTGGCTCAGCTCCATATCGACGGACCCGACGTCTCCGCCGCGGACGCTCACCCGCGTGGTCACCGGCGCGTAGCCGCTGGCGACCACCGTGTAGTCGCCCTCCTCGAGGTTGCCGAAGCTGTAGGCGCCGTCGGCTCCCGTGGTCAGGGTGTCGACCACGTTGCCCAGCGAATCCGCCAGCGTCACATGGGCATTCACCACCGGGCTGCCGTCGGCCACCCGCACCACGCCGCGCAGCCGCACACCCGGCCGCAATGCCACCTCGATCCTGGTGGTGTCGCTTCCCGAGACCCGCACGGGAACGGCCGTGGGATGAAATCCGAGCGCGCTGACCGCGACCGTGAACTCGCCCTCGGGCAGTTCATCGACGCCGAACCGGCCGTCGAGACCGGTTGCCGCGCAAGCCAATACCTCGCCGCGCAGATCGAGCACCGACACCTGCGCATTCGGGACGGGGGTCCGGTCACCGGCCCGCGTCACCGTGCCCGCCAGCCCGGCCATCGCGGACAGGGTGACATCGCAGGACACGGGGCGGTCCGCGAGTGACACCGCCGACGCGTCGGGGCGGCGGCCCTCCGCCGAGGCGATGAGCACATAGGACCCGGGTGCCGGTACGGCCAGTTCGTAGTATCCGTCGAACCTGGACAGCGCCCTGCCCAGCTGCTGCCCGGAGGGTGAGATCAGGGTCAGCGTCGCGCCCGTCACCGCGAGACCACGCGTGTCGTGCACGCGTCCGAACAGCACGGGACCGCTCGCAGTGTGCCCGCGTCCGGCTGTGGATCCGCCCGCCGCTGCCTGGTCTACGCCCGCGCCGTCCCGTTCCGCCCTGCTGTCGCGCGGCGCGGAGCCGTCCGCCGCGCCCGCGCCGCCGAGCGCAGACATGTCGTCGCGCACCGCGGCGCCTTCCGATGCGGCTCGCCCCGCGGCCGTGCCGTTGCGCGAGACAGGGATTGGGGTCTCGTCCCGCGCTGCGGTATGTGCCGCCACGGCGCTGTGCCCGGCCGACGTTTCCATCGCGAGCACGGCGCGGTCGATCGTGGCATCTGCTGCCGAATGCCAAGGGCCGTCGCCGGCCGGCTGCGATTCCTCGCGAACGCTCGCCGCCGCGTGGCGCGCGGTGGCCCGCCGTCCGGGAATGAACATGGCGACCACCGCGCCGAGGGCGGCCACGCCGCAGCCGATCAGCAGGCCGACCCGGAAACCGTTCTCGGTGGGGATGGAATGACCGCCGAGCGTCGTGCTCAGCTGCGCCAGCACCGCGCCGATCACCGCCGCGGCCGTCGACGTTCCGATCGAGCGCATCAGCGTGTTGAAGCTGTTGGCCGCCGCCGTCTCCGACTGCGGCACCGCCCCCATCACCAGGGCGGGCATGGCGCCGTAGGCGAATCCGACACCGACGTTGATGATGAGCGTGACCACCAGCAGTCCCCAGGTGGTGCCCATCAGCCCGATCGACGAGCCGTAACCGGCGGCGATGACGACGCATCCGACGATCAGGGTGACCTTGGGCCCGCTCAGCGCCGACAGCTTCGCCCCGACCGGGGAGACCACCATCATCATCAGGCCGGCGGGCGCCATCCACAGCCCCATCGCCATCATCGACTGGCCCAGGCCGTACCCGGTGGACTCCGGCAACTGCAATAGTTGCGGAACGATCAGCGACTGCGCGTACATGGCCATTCCGACCACGATCGAGGCGGCGTTGGTCAGCAGCACCTGCGGCCGCGCCGTCACCCGCAGGTCGACCAGCGGATCGCGCAACCGCAGCTCGCACCAGCCCCACAGCAGCAGCACGACAACGGCGGCGACGAACAGGCCGATGGTGAGGCCGCTGGTCCAGCCCCAGGTCGCGCCCTTGGACACCGCCAGCAGCAGACAGACCAGTCCGGCGCCGAGACCGAGCGCGCCGAGCACGTCGAAACGTCCCCCGGCGCCGCCGGGCGGGGTCGCGGGGATGACGGCGAAGATCAGCAGGCCCACCAGCGCGGCGAGTACGGCGACACCCCAGAACAGCGCCCGCCAGCTGCTGTACTCGATGACCGCCGCGGCCAGTGGCAGACCGAGCGCGCCGCCGATGCCCAGCGACGAGCTGATCAGCGCTATACCCGACCCGAGCCGCTCCGGCGGCAGCAGATCACGCAGCGCCGCGATGCCGACGGGAATCAGGCCCACGCACATGCCCTGCAGCACGCGACCGATCACCATCGGCCACAGCGACGTCGCCACGGCGCAGATCACCGAGCCGGCGACCAGCGGCACGATCGAAGCCAGCAGCACCTTGCGCTTGCCAAGGAGATCGCCGAGCCGACCCGCCACCGGGGTGGTCACGGCCCCCGCCAGCAGGCTCGCGGTCACCACCCAGGTGGCGTTGGACGCGCTGGTGTGCAGCAACTGCGGCATCTGCCCGAGCAGTGGCACCACCAGGGTCTGCGTCAACGACGCGACGATCCCGGCGAACGCCATCACCGCCAGGATCCCGGCCGGGCGCTCGGTTTCGGTCTTCTGCACGCCGGTCTCTCCCTCATTGCCGCTTCGTGTGCTTTATGCACACTACATGCAGTGTGCATTATGCACATTTCGGCGGCGGCGGGAGTGATACACCTCATCGCTGCCGTTGGCCCCAATCGGCGCGCCGCAGGCCGGTCTTTTCGGGTAGTGGGCGGACCTCTGGCGCTCGACCAGGCCGCGACCGCTCGCAGGGGCCCGCGCACCGAGTGCTCGTAGGATTGCGCTCATGATCGACGCCGACGACCGCGCCTACCTCGCACGCTGTGTCGAACTGGCGGAGCAGACGCTCGGGCGCGGCAACGAACCGTTCGGCTCGATTCTGGTCGACGACGGCGCGGTCGTCGCCGAGGCGGTCAACCAGGTCGGCGGCGGCGACCACACTCGGCACCCCGAATTCGAACTGGCCCGATGGGCGGCCGCCAACCTCCCCGGGGATCGACGCGCCGCAGCGACCGTCTACACCTCCGGCGAGCACTGCCCGATGTGCTCGGCCGCGCACGCCTGGGCGGGACTCGGCCGCATCGTCTACGCCAGCTCGACCGCCCAGCTGACCGCCTGGCGCGCCGACCTCGGCCTGCCTCCCGGCCCGGTCCGCCCGCTACCGATCACCGACATCGCACCCGGCCTACCCGTGGACGGGCCGGACGACGAACTGGCCGAGCGTGTGCACGAACTCCACCGACGGCATGCGCGGTCGAACCGCTGACGAGACACCCTCCGGCCATGCGAGACCTCCGCACACTCCCGATTTCTCGATACACCACCGTATCGAACCCACCCCACCTCAACCACCCCCTTCCACCCCACCGCACCACCCCCAACCAGCCGATTCGGAACCACAGCCACCCACCTGCTAAAGTTCTCCAGCGTGGTTCGGCAACGGATCACACGGGGCTATGGCGCAGTTGGTAGCGCGTCTCGTTCGCATCGAGAAGGTCAGGGGTTCGATTCCCCTTAGCTCCACAAGAGCGGTCTTACTCTAACCAGTGACCTTAGGGAACTGGGGAGAGTAAGACCGTATTTGTTTGTCCGGCCTGCTCACCTGATTCTTGATCGAACCCCTGCTGGGCTGACACTAGCTCCCACCCTTGGGCGACCGCGTGGATGTCCGCAAACGGCTGCTGAAGTTCATCGGCCCGGACGCCGTCGGCGTCCAGATACATCCGCTCGTAGACGCTTGGTTCAAGAGGCGTCGGACGCTGTCGACGCTTGTTTCGTAGAGCTGACGAGGATTGGGGATCAGATCCAGCGCCTGCTTCAGCACCTCGACGCCGACCGCCATTCTGCCGTCGTTGCTGAGAGCTGTTCCTCGACGCTACTGCGGTCGGTTTGGATCTTCCGAAGCCGTGCCTTGATCTTGGCGTGCGGTGAACTGGAAATTGATCGGTATCAGCGCTGGCGATACCGTCGTCCCAGTCTGGCTCGTCGCTGTCCAACGAATCGCCCCGCATGACGAAAAGTACTCCGCCTCATAGCGTTTGATAATGTCCCGCGCCTGGTTACGGCTCGCGGAATGCCGCCCATGGACAGCCGCGGCCTTCCACCAGATACCGAGCCGGAAACCTATTGTGCCAGCGAGGATGAGGCTCGAGAGCCACAGCCCGGCGACCACGATCTAGTCCCAGAGCCGAGCGCAGGGGAGCGGCGGAAGGTCGTCCCTCACGTCATCGTCGACAGTGATGACAAACTCCGGGGACCATTGCATCAGCTCGTCCGCCACGTTCTGCGCCTGTTCTGCCGATGCCTGGTAGTCCAGCTGCAGGGCGCCGGATTCGATGCGGATGTGGCGCGGTGGCTTCGGCAGTCGCGGACCCGCTTTGGCGTTCACTTGCCCTCGATACGCCTGGTGGCCTGAGCGACGACAGTGAAGATGCCCGTGATCAAACCGACGAAGCCACCGGCGACACAAGCCAGGCCGAGCAGGACCGGGTTCCGCATATCAATCACTCCTGTTTTCAATGTTGGCCGAATTTCCAAATTGCCTGGTAAACAGGGTGATTCCGGAGCCGGAACCGATCCATGCCCCGACCCGTTGGTCGGTATACGTCCGGCGCATATTAGGCAAATGACCGGGGATCTAGGCTCAGTGAGTTCAGGATTCGCCGCACCAAATCATGTCAACATCACGAGAGGAGACGTCTATGAGCAGTACGGAAACAGAAAAGATCCAAGGGGTAAAGCCGCAGCGGCACAAGGTAACTGGTGATGTTCACCTTGTTCTGCGTCGAGGCAATGAGGTGCTGTACGGCCAGCGGCAGAACACCGGCTACGAGGATGGTGCCTGGCATCATCCGTCGGGTCATCTGGAAGCCGACGAGTCGGTAATTGCCGCCCTGATCCGCGAGGCCGACGAAGAGATCGGCGTGACGATCACGCCGGAAGACGTGCAGTTCAGCCACATAATGCACAATTCATCGTCCGGCGGTCGGATGGCGTTCTTCTTCACCGTAACCAAGTGGGATGGTGAACCGGACAACCGCGAACCTGAAAAGTGCAGCGGCCTGGAGTGGTTCGCTGTCGACGCCTTGCCTGATCACATGATCGACTATTGCCGCGTGGCTATGCAGCACATCGCTGACGGCTCACCTTTCTCGGTATACGGCTGGTAGAAGATGGTGCTCCAGCCCGGCCCAGTGGTGTGCTTCAGCTACCTGGCGCTGGCGGAGTTGTGGACGGTTCCACGGTTTCCGCAGGCAAACCACGGAGCCGAGATTCGAAGTTTTGATTGGTCGGTTGCAGCCGATGGACCGATGACAGCGGCGGTGCTCGCCGCCTTTGGAGCACCGCCGTTCTTAATTGCCAACGACATTGGTGACGACGAGCAAGGCCAGTTTGTTCGAGAGTGGCTGGACGATCGGCAAGTCGCTGGCACCAGCCGTGCCAAATCGACGGTCGTCACACCTCGGGTCGTCGTAGCTGCCGACGATGACCACACGCGGACATGGTTCGCTCATCTGCCCGGTGCGGCCGAAAGCCTGGCACGCGCCGACCTCTCGCCGATCGCCGAGGCGTCGTTCATCTACCTCGATTGCTACGAGCTGCTCAAGCCGGCGGCCATCAGGGTAGTGAGAGCTGCCGGCTCTGCCGGAGTGCCGACGCTGCTCAATCTCGGAGGTTCCGAATTGTTTACTGAGGTGATCGCTGCGGTCGATGGCCACCCGTACCTCTTGATACAAACCAACATCAACGACGCCGATCACCTGGAGGCACCGGCGCTCGCCAGGCGGCTACTGGCCGATACGTCGGCGGCCTGGGTCATCGTGACAGCCGGAAGATTTGGGGCGGTAGCGCTCAGCCGGTCGGAGTCCGTCGTAGCACCAGCCTTTCCCGTGGAAGTACGGCATACCCACTGTGCCGGAGCTGCATTCTCCGGTGGCGTGTTGTTCGGCTTGTGGGCTGGCTGGTCAATGGAGCGAAGTATGTCGATCGGATCGGCGAGTGGGGCGCTTCGGTGCGCACGACACCAGAGCGCCCCACTGCCGACTCTTGCTGAGCTGCTGGCGTTCATCGCCAGTCGCCAACGGTCGGCCGGCAGCTAGAACAGTCCCCACTCCTTCAGTTCCGTGCTGATCCGTTCCAGATGACTCGGCGTCATTCGCTTGCGTTCCGCCTCATCGGCGGATTCCTGCTTCGCTCCGTACTGCCACCAGGACTTGCCGGTCATGCGGTCCATCACCAAGAAGCGGTCTTTGACGGCTGGGCCTCGGATGACCAGCGACACCGTGTGTGGCTCCGCCACCACGGCGTGCACCATGCTGTGGTGCAGGGCATAGCTGGTACCGACGGGTTCCTCCCGTGCTTGCAGCACTTCGAGTCTCGTCGGGTCGACCTGTTCGTCCATCTCGGCGTTGCCAAACAGGTAGTGACGATACTGGCCGCGCAAAATCCGGCTGGCGTAGGACCAGCGGTGATTGTGTGGCCGGTCGAAGTAGCCGGGCATGAAAATGTGTAGGCGGATGCGGATGTCGTAGTTGTCATCGCGGTGCAGCACGATCTTGTCGAGAATGTCGTAGTGCTCGGCCATGGCGAGCAGCTCCGGCCGGTTGGGTAGGTCGTCCAGTCGTGTGCGCAGGATCTGGGGTTCGGCGGCGAGTTCGTTCAAGGCTTCACGGCAGTTGAGTTCGACGTCGTCGATGTCGCTCCAGTCGACCCAGCACAGGTTCTCCACGATGCGGTTCATGTCGTCCACTTCGGTTGCTCACTTCTCGGGCTTGGCGCTGGATTTCCACAACCGGCAGACCGGCACGATGTCGTCGTAGGCCTCGCAGGAGGCCTTGCCCATTACCAGCTCCTCGGCCGGGCAGCCGCCCATGCAGGCGCTGGCTTTGCAGCCGCCGCAAGAACTTTCAGCAAGGGCGCTGGTGAATAGATCGAACTCGTTGGTGCCGTGGTTGAGCTGCACCTGTCCGTCGACCATCTGAGCGAAGTGCAGGTCGGTGTCGAACAGGTACGAGCAGACGTAGCAGCGGCCATCGGGGAAGATCGAGATCCGATCCAGTGTCCGGCCGATACATCCCTGGTAGCCCTCGGCGGCATAGCGCTGCATCTGGTCGCGGCGGGCGTAGGTCGGCTGGTACCAGATGCGCGTTTTGTAATGGGGCGCAATGTCCTTCAGCTGATCGCAGAAGCTGACCCATTCCGGCGGAGTGATGGCCAAGTCTGCGTTGCCGTGGCCGGTGCCGATGGTGGAGAAGACGTGGAACTTCACCAGGCTGACGCCGAGTACATCGGCGATGTCGAGCAGTTGCAGGACATCTGGCTCGTTGCCCCGATTTACCGTGCAGATGATGCGGGTATCGAAACCACGCTCGCAGAGTTCGCGAGTGGTCTCCATCGCCTGTTCGAACGTGCCGTCACCCCGTACCGCGTCGTGTGTCTCCCTGTTGCCACCGTCCAAGCTCACCTGTACGTAGGCGAAGTCATTCGGTGCCAGCTGCCGGAACCGTCGAAGCGCTGGCTTCTGAGCGTTCGTCGTGGTGATGACGTGCTCATAGCCGAGCTGCTTGCTGAGGCGAATCGCTTCGCAATAGTGCGGGTGCAGCGTCGGTTCGCCACCGAGTAGCGTGAGCTTGCTCCCGCCCAGCCGACGCCAGATGCTGAGTGTCTCGACAATCTGGGAGAGCGGCATCTTGAGCGCACGGTCGAGTCGCTCGCCCATATAGCAATGCTCGCAACGTAATTGGCAAGCCTCAGTGATGTACAGATAGACGTTGCGGAAGCGGCCGTAGGCCACGCGGTCGATGCGTTCCGGCCTCGGAACATCAGCACCGCGCGGCATTCGGGCGTGGCCGTAGCCATTGCCCTTGAGGCTGGGCATGGGAAGAGGGGTTGTGGTCATGTGGACCTACTCCGGGAAATAGGAAGCGGGGCAAGCAATTCCGCTGCCCCGTCGATGGTGTTGGTGGTATCGAGCTGAGTGACGGCCAAGTCCCAATTGGCGAAGGCTGCTCGGATGCCAGCTGCTGTCTGGTGGTAACGCAGCATCCTGGCTTTGAGTAGCCGGGGTGAATCTCCTCGCCGCGGATGCAGTAGTCCACCGCAGTGCGAGCACTGCCAGGGGTCTTGGCTGCTGGGGATGGCCGGTAGCCGAGGATCGGAGATCGGGTCGCGTTCGCAGCGATGGCACACCTTGCGGTTCTTGGCCCGCTGCTCGAGCGTCTTGACGTGTGTCACGACCTCGATTGCCTCGACGCGACAGGGAGTCGTGAGTGCCGACAGTGTGCTGAGCAGTTGGTCTACTTGGCTGGCTGAGCCAGGAAAGTTGTCGAGCAGAACGGTATGGATGTTCGGATTGGCTTGCGCCGCTTCGAAATACGAGCGAAGTGCCTCGGCAACGGTGAACTCGTCTATCCATCCCAGTCTTTCGCTGCTGGTGGCGGTGGCGGCCAACACCTCCTTCGGTACGTGCTCACGCAGCCTGAAGATCGCCCTGCCGGGCGACGAACCGAGCCGCAGTGTGAGGGTGGTTTTGCCAGCAGCCGGAGGGCCGAATATCGGGACAACGAGCGACAACGCCATGGCCTACCCCTTCCTACGGGCCTGATGTCAGGCACCCAGGGTGGGATTTCGGGATGGATGGCACCACGACCGGGGCGTATGCGCGGTATGTATGAAACGCATACGACCAGGGCACGGCCAGTGGTAGCGTCGTTTGACCAGGGCAAATGGGGGCCTAGGGCCCAAGAATTTTGCGGAGCGGCCACATGACGCGCGTACCCGACACGCAGCGCTACTGCGCTCGCTGCGGGAGCAGACTCAACCGCTACAACATCGAAACGCTCTGTAGCCCTTGCGGTTCTGACTCTCCCGACGACTTCACGCTCCCGCCGCTGGTGCCGCCCGCCTTCTGGCAGGTAGACCAGATGCTCGATGCGCTCGCCACATGGCACATGGGCCGGGTGATCTTCGCCTATCGGAACCATCCGTATCACGGGAAGCCGCTGCCGCAGGAGATCGTCGGCAACTGGCTCGGCCTGACCCAAGCGCAGCTCAGCCGGATCGAAAAAGGGCCCGCACCGGAACAGCTCTCCAAGCTGATCCGGTGGGCGCAGGTCCTCGGCATTCCCGGCGACCTGCTCTGGTTCAAGCTGCCGACGAGTTCCGCCGCTACGCTCGACGATGTGAACCGCCAAGATTTCTTACGGTCGGCTCTTGGCGTCACGGTGACAGGTGCCGCTCAGCCGCTGGTCGACCTGATGAGCACGATCCAGCCGACGCCGATTCCATCGCTGGTCGGTGCGGCTGAAATCGAGCAGATCCGCACGACTGCGAGAGAGTTCAGCTCGTGGGATCACACATACGGCGGCGGCGTGGTGCGGGAAGCCGTCGGCGCCCAGCTCCGTTATGCCGTCAACCTGCTCAACGCCCGCTGCTCAGAGACGAACCGGCCAGAGCTTCACAGTGCGGTTGGATTCCTCGGCCATACCGCGGGCTTCATGGCGTTCGACGCCTACGCCCATGCCGACGCTCGCAGCATGTTCCGATTGGCCTGGACCTGCGCCGAAGACGCAGGAGACTGGCACCTCCGGGGCAAGGTGCTCTCCTCGATGGCCCGGCAGGCGATCTGGTGCGGCAACCCTGACGACGGACTGACCTATATCGAACTGGCGATGGTGCGGTCGGATCGGCTCGCGGCCACGGAGCGCGCCATGCTTCATTCGGCGCGGGCACGTGCGCTCGCCAAGCTATTTCGCATTGAGGAAGCACTCATGGCTGTGGGTCAGGCCGACGAGGAGTTTGCTCACGCGTCACCGGCGAACGATCCGCCGTGGATGACCTATTACGACTTTGCCCAGCATTCGGGCGACACTGGTCACGCGCTGTTCGATCTCGCTGTGGCCGGACGATTCGCCTCCGAAGCTCGTGCACGGCTCCAGGCCGCGGTCGATGGTCATACCGAGGCCTTCGTTCGCTCCAGGGCGATTTCGGGTATCAAGCTGGCGTCGCTGACGATGGCGACCGGTGATCCGATAGAGGCGGCGGCGATGGGCAAAGCTGCGCTGCTCGATGCTGGGCATGTTCGGTCTCGCCGGGCAGCCGACGATCTGCGGGATCTCGCCATGCTTTCGGCGCCACACTGTCAGGCGACCGAAGTAGAGGAACTTCTTAGTCAGGTTGCCACGACCTTGGCGAGCGTATGACGGCAGAGCAGGCAAGCGACGAACTGCTGTCGGTCCTGCGTACTGCCTGCATGATGGTCGGAGTTGATTCGGCCGATGCCGAGCTGCTGAACCTGAGTGAGAACGCCCTGTTCAGGCTGCCCGGCGGCGTGGTGGTGCGGATCAGTCGGCCAGGGCAGCAAGCGGCCTCGCGCAGGGAGGTCGACGTTGCTAGGTGGCTGAAAGTCTCCGGCGTCGAGGCTGTACGGGTTATCCCTGAAGTGCAGCAACCGGTCGAGGTTGACAGCCGTTCAGCGACGTTCTGGCAAGAGTTGCCTCCGCACCAACCCGGCACACCTGCACAGGTGGCAGCAGCGCTTCGACAGTTGCACAGTCTTGACCTGCCGGCGACCTTCACGCTCGGAAAGGTGGAGCCGTTCGTCCGGCTGGAGGAGCGGATCGAGGCCGCTTCAATCCTGACCGACGCTGATAAGCAGTGGATGCGCGACCATCTTGTGGAACTTCGCCAGCGGTGGGCGAACCTTCCCGAAGGGCTGCCATGGTGCGTGATCCACGGCGATGCCTGGGTGGGCAACGTTGTCTCAACCGAAGACGGCCGGGTGATACTGCTCGATCTGGAGCGGACTTCGATTGGGCCGCCAGAGTGGGATTTGGTACATACAGCGATCAAGCACAGTTCGTTCGGTTGGATCACTAAGAAACAGTATGCAGAGTTCTGCGATGTATACGGGTATGACGTTACGAACTGGGATGGGTTCGAGTTGTTGCGGGACATACGTGAGTTCCGGATGACGACGATGGCTATACAAGTCGCCACAGCTGATCCGGCGAGCAAAGACCAAGCGTTACGCAGACTGTCGTCGATCCAAGGTGAGCTTGGCTTACGGCCATGGGCCGGGTGGCGCGCGCTATCGTGACTAGCGCTTTACTGACGCGATCACATCTCGCTCCATTGATCTTCGAGTCTGAATATTGTTCAATGAGGATGGCTATGATATTCGATGAGTTTAGGTCTTTGTCCCAGGCACAGCGTGAAGCGCTCTTGATCTCCATGGTCATTCGCAACGAGATGGAAGATTTTCATGTCGAACATCTGAGTGATGCACAGATGAAGCAGCTCAACCCAATCATCCGCCAGGCTGTCTTCGATGCACTTAATCTGATTTTTCACATTCGATATGGGGGCCAGGAACTCGATCCGATTGCTCTACGAAATATGGACTTTCAGATTCGGTACATCCCGGACTACTGGGAAATCCCCGAGCGAGTGAGTGATGGATACACCCAGTTCGAGCCCCGGACTACGCGTACCGTGCCGGAATGGGCGAAGACTCCAAGTATTAGGCCTCTGTATGATCGGTTCATACGCCTTGGGCAGTTGAAATATGAGTTTGGCGAGGACGGTGTTATGCAGATTGAGGACTACCTGTCGCGCACTATTGCATCAGGCGAGTCGGACTCGAACCTACGTTGGCGGGCGGCTCAGCGGCTCATTGACGAAGAGCTGAAGGCTGTAATCAACAAGCTGAGGGATAACAAGATTTCACAGCAGAAGTTGATTGAGGCGAGGGGGGAACTCAGCCGCAGTGACCTTCGAGAATATTTCTAGCATGATACCACACGGGAATGGTTAGGTAATTTGTCAACCTCCTCGCCGCCGGAATGGCTACAAGTTAAGCTGTCCGAACATCTCAATTTCCTGAATCGCTCATCTGAGTTGTACGATATTGGACATGAGGATGAGGCTATTCGGCTGGCTACGTCGCTACGTGTAATGTTTCATCACTATCCATCATCCAATAGCATTGCGCTAATGATGCAGCTCGGTCTTGGTGACACACGCATGGTCACTTCGTCAACAGTTGCCGACGGCTGGAGGAGTTATTTGCAGCATCGGATTGATTTGACTAGTCCCCGGCCGATCGTGATGATCCCCATGCTGGATGTCAAAATGCTACACGAAGTCACCTTGGCGGAGTGGTGGGACGGTGAGCAAATTTTTCATTACAAAGGCGAGGCATATACCCGCAAGCGGATTATATTGAGCATGGCCAACAGGGACGGCGGGACCCACGTAGGAAAACTGCATCAGTACTATAGGGTCCTCTGTGCCGGTGAGTGGGCGCTCGGAATCACCGGAGACCTGACGTACTCAGGCGACGCGCCTTTCCCCCAGGGTGTGCCTATATTTCCGGACAATGCCCATCTCGCCCTACTTCGCCAGTTTACCTTTGAAGTCTTGCACAGCTCGGAACGTTACAAATGGGCCTAAATGTTCTAAAGTAGTGAGGTAATGAGGCGAAAGAAATCACCGAGCGCAGGGAGGCGGCCGAATGGCGGGGCAAGTTAGCTACCAAAACATAACAGCAACAGTTCGACCGCCCCGTTGTGCCATCTTCATAAATCAGAACAGCAAACATTGGATGGCCGCTGCCAGCGGCGCCATTTTGCAAGCCTCAAAAGTGTGGGGCGGACGCTACTTTCTCATTGTCCCAACAGATGGTCAGAGTATTGACGAGAAGTTCTGGGAGCTTTTGGAGATATATAGTCCAGACTATCTCGCGGTCTATAGGCTCACTTTCGCCGACCTGCAGCACGCTGACCCGATCAGCTACGAGAATGCGAAGCAGCGCCACGAGAAGGAATGGAAGAAACAGGATCACCCTGCTGAGATATTTGAAAAATGGTTTGCAGACAGTGCCTCACAGTCCGCTATTGACGAACTTACCCTGACCGATGACCTGGAAGAAGAGCTTGTATATCGACTTAGCCCCTTCCATTACAAAGGCGCTATAGACCAATATGTAAGCCGCGCTTCAGGATTCGGCTACCCATTCACAAAGATCGCCAAAATTATTTCCGCTTCGTCCCGTCGCGTTGAGGTCGTATTACCGAAGTCTATCGGCGACCCCACACTGTCCCTTCTTATCTGCTCCCAGACAGGTCTCGGCGACGAGGAGTACGTCGCGGAGCTTAATGCTGAAGATTTTCCAACACGACAGCTGCCAGACGACTACAGCACCATAGACCTCCTGCGGCGAGCATTTGGCTCGTCTCCAGTCGTGGATCCGACGACGGATGGCGTACAAGAAGATTACATGGATGCCGTGCCGTTTTCGCTCAGCATGCTGCACCTTGGACAGTATTACAAGTCGGATGTGCACAGAGCAGATGAAGAGTCGGTCACTATCGTTCTCGGCGATACGGCGGATGACTTCTTCTTCTATTACTCCCTCTCGCGTTTGCATGAAAGGGTATTTTGGCTCCCCCTTGCCTGGCTTAGAAAATGCAACTCCGCTATCAAGGAGAATATTAAGCTACGCAATAAGGGGGAGCCGACAATTGAGCTCGGCGAGCAGGAAAAAGCGGCTAGGGCCCTGGTCAATATGTTCTTCGAACAGATAAAGTATGGCCACGAGGACAGGTCCATGCAGCTATGCAGCATGAGTTTGACGGATCGACAACTCTCTTCATATAAGGTGCAGATGGCTTCGTCCATTTACATCGATCCGGAGCGGTTTAAGTCGAGCTTGAACTGCATTCCAATCCAGTCGGTTTCTGTGACGTGTGTGCTTCGAGTCTTCGAGCAAGACAACTACGCCAACTATCGCGACATGATATTCGCTGACGGTAAGAGTGTCAGCTTTCTAGATACACCTCGACCTAAGAACTTTAGCGAAATCAAGTTGCCGGGGCACTATTGGCTAACATCCATCGAGATCGAGGGCTACGGACCTCCATCGCTCGCCACTCTTGGTCCTAAGATCGTAAATTTACACAACTCAACCACTGAATCACGAGTGGCGGTTGATGGAATCGTGTATCTCTGCCCGAACTCTATGATATTCAGCTCGGACCTTGATGCCATACTTCGGCGACCGAAGGTCGAGATGCCAGATGTTATGGCGCTCTTTGGGGATTATTTTCAGCCTGTGGGAGTGAAAGTTGAATACTCGGATAAGGGAAATTACTTCCTCGACACGCTCCGCCGCTTCGGAGGCCTGGAAGCGTTGGGGTCGTTCGTCCAGGATCCGACCACTCGCAAGATATTTGATAAATTCAAGTTCAGGCAGAATGCAGAAAATGGAAATGTCATCTTCTTGTCCAACGACCAACGGTCATATCTCAATCTGGGTGCCATAACGGCAAGTCTCGGGAATGAGGAGTCTGCTGCAGATCTCGTTGACACGCTCGTCGGAAAGGATGTACTACAACGCGGCTATATCTTTCAGTGCCAGCGATGCCTTCTAAGCTCGTGGTATGGCATCGACGTGTTGACAACAGAATTCGTCTGCAGTCGTTGCGGCTACCGCCAGCAGTTTACTCAAAGGCATTGGAAAATGCCAGTGCAACCTCACTGGTACTACAGGCTAGCTGAGACGGTCTATCAGTTCTATCTAAATAATTCTGACCTAGTCGCTCAGGTGCTATACAGGCTCAGCAAGGAATCTAAAAAGTCGTTCCATTTTGCTCCTGAAATCAACTTGGTCGGCTTTCCAGCGGAGGGCAAGGATAGTAAAGGACGAGAGATGGACGTTGCTTGCATTTTAGATGGCCAGATCATCTTCGGAGAATGCAAGACGGAGCCACTTAAGTCTGACGCCTTGGCGAAATTCGAGACTCTGGTCGGTATGCCGATCAAGAGCCCGGCACGCATCGTCTTTGCTTCTACCAAGAAGGTATCCGCTGACTTCAGGACACGAGCGAGCATCTTTCCCCAAGCCGAGATAGTTACGCGCGAGGCCCTGTACGAGGACTAGCCTCATACGGCTGCTGCTGCCGCCCCTTCGGCCTAATCGTCGCCCCGGCGTTACGCAGTACCTTCAAGACTGTGCCCTTGGCCAGCTGGTGATCGGCCATCAGCTGATTCGATGACGTCCCCGCCTCGTACTTGGCTACCATCAGCGCCGCTTCCTCCTCGCTGACACGTCGTCTGCCTGGCGACTTGGTACCGTCGGCAGTCGGGCGTGCTGGGCGGCGGCCCGACTCCTCGGCACGTCGTCCAACGTCAGCCAGCCGATCCCGAAGGTGGGTTTGGTTCGAGTAGCGCCCCTTAGCTCCACAAGTTGACTAGGAAAAGCGCCCTTGATCAGGGCTTTTCGTATCTCCGGCATGGAGTCCGCCTCTGCCGGATATCTCATATCAACGGGTCAGAGCGCTCCAAGGTGTGTGGCTGGTCGTCGGTGTTGATTACGTCCGTGGGCACACTGTGAATACCACGACCGCGGGACCGTGTTTGCGTTGATGTCGCGGTCTCACCTGGTCCTGAGGGATTGATGTCAGGACCGAGCCCGCCCGTGCGTAGCGCGGGTGTGGACGCCACGCTCGCGCAGGCGATTCAACACGGTGGTCGGATCACGACGAAGTGTTCCCGACT
The DNA here is from genome assembly GCF_054782435.1 of Nocardia thraciensis. Lineage (NCBI taxonomy): Bacteria > Bacillati > Actinomycetota > Actinomycetes > Mycobacteriales > Nocardiaceae > Nocardia > Nocardia thraciensis. The sequence goes on along the minus strand of NZ_BAAGSM010000010.1, from coordinate 240,336 downwards.
CGCGCCAGCGACCAACCGAGACCGTAGAGACGGATCGCCTCCTCGATCTGACCCGGCGACAGGCCGCATCGGCACATCGTGGCGATGCAGGATGGCGCTGACGGTACGGCGATCGACCCCGAACCGGTCGCCCAGCTCGGAGGTCGTGGCATCGGCCGCATACTCGCGCAGCCCGCTCGCCGACGACACGGATACCGACCCGCCTTGATTAATGCGTGAGCGGAGCGGCAATCAGCACTTTCGAGCTGCCAAGCAACCGATATGCGGCATTATGGTGCGTTCAACCTGCACGCAGAATCAGATAGTCAAGGACGTGCGACCCCCACCCCATCAGAGATTGGGGGCGATCGGTCAGCGTTGAGGGGTCAGCGTGATGGCGCCGATCACCACTCCACCGAAATACGCCGGGCCCTCGTACCCGCCGCGTCCGTCGCTGATCAGTACGACTCGGTGGCCGGGAAATAGGTCTACGTAACCACCGTCGGGCGTCGAATGAATCGGGTAACGCCCTATCAAGACCAGATCCCCGCCCTCGACGCGCGCGTCGCGTTGCAAGAGCACGACGCCAGACGACCACGTCGTGGACGTGTAGGCGCCGGGTTCGACGTCGGCGAACGCTTGACCGACCGCGCCGAAGAACGTGGTGACACCCACGGCCACAGCGATCGCAGCAGTCCGGACTATCGCTGGTCTGGCGCGTGGGGACATCGCCAACTCCTGTCGCCTCGGGTTGTCGACTCTACGCCTGATCTGATCACAACACAGCCGAGTGACGCCGGACCCGTTGATCTTCCGTGGACCGGGCGCTGGCCGCTTCGAATAGCCCGCAACGCGGCATGAACGCGCACACTCGGGGGTGAGGTTTCCGCTATCCGCCCAATGACCTCTACCTTCAGGATACGACACCGGCCGGGGCTTGCGGCAAGACCCGGGCGATGCGGCAGAATCGCTCGTCCTACCAGGCGAGGAAAGGATTCACGTGTCCGGAATGCTCGATGATGGACCGTTTTTTCACGGCACGATCGCGGATCTGCGCGTAGGCGAGTTCCTGACCGCGGGCCGCCCATCCAACTACCGCCCGGAGATCGTGATGAACCACATCTATTTCACGGCTCTTGTCGATGGTGCAGGCCTCGCCGCGGAGATCGCTGTAGAACTGTCAGAGGGTGACGCGATTCCACGGGTGTACGAGGTCGAGCCGACCGGGGAGTTCGAGAATGACCCGAACGTGACCGATAAGAAGTTTCCCGGCAACCCCACCCGGTCGTACCGCAGCAGCGCACCGTTGCGCATCGTTGGCGAGATCACCGACTGGACGCGACTCACACCCGAACAGTTGCAGATCTGGCGGGATCGGCTGTCGACCGTTGTACGTGGCGAGATCCTGAATTGACGAAACCACGACTACCAGCAGAAGTACTCAGATACCTCGTGGTACGTGTGGCGCGCGTCAGCAGCACGCGCGCCATTCGGCAGTACAGTGCGTTTCGTCGCCGGGCGCCAGACCAGACGGAGTCGCCAGACCCACCATGGACCGTTATCCCGCGCTCGCGGAACTTGTTCAACACGGTCATCGCGTCAACACCGAGGTGCCTGCCGACCCGGGCAAGGGACCAACCCACGCCGTAAAGATGGGCAACGTCATCGAACTGCTGAGCAGACAAGCCACGACGACGCATCGGCACATCGTGACGATGGAGAATCTCGCTGACCGGGCCGCAGATTCTCCCTGGTGGTGGTGGAGCGTTCCTCGGACCCGTCGCTCTCGACAGGGACTCCCCGGGCTACGAGATAGTCCGCCATCGCCGAGGCTTCCGACACCGCCTCATCGGAACCTTTGCTCCCACTGGCGATGACCGCAGCTAACCATTTGGTTAGTGTTTTCTCGGCCCACTAACTTCGTCGCCGGGATGTGTATCGGCTACAGCGACGGATGGCGGCGTTATCTTGGCGGAATGTGATGAAGGCTCATTTCATTCAATGCGATGTTGAGTCAGAGGAGGACGCGCGCAGGCAGGTAGCGCGCGAGCACCCCCCGCAGCGGCTTGCTGTGCGAGGCGGCGGACTGGATCGAGCGCTATCAGCAACCCCGCAGATTGGCCACTTCGTGGCCTGGTCGGGTCCGATAGGCAATTCGCTACCGCGCAAGGAGATCGAGTTCGACGTGCGACCGGGCGGCAACCAGCGATCGTCGGAGTCTCCGCGACCGATCCAGCTGGATGCCGCGCTGATCGGTACCCAGACCCCGCCATCGAGCGTCGAGGTGTAGTGACATGGCCAAGCTGATCTACGTGACCAACGTATCCCTCGATGGGTACATCGAGGACAAACACGGCTCCTTCACCCTGTACCCGCACAACGACGAGGTGTTCGCGGCCTACACCGACCTCCTACGTTCTGTGGGCACGTTCCTCTACGGGCGGCGCCTGTACGAAACGATGGCTCCCTGGGAAACCGATCCCGCCCTCGCCGCGCAGTCCACCCTGACAGCAGACTTCGCGACCGCCTGGCAAGCGGCGAACAAGGTCGTCTACTCCACCACCCTGGCCGCGGCGTCAACCGCCAAAACCCGGCTCGAACAGCGCTTCGACGCGGCTTCGGTACGCGACATGAAAGCCTCGGCTCCCAGCGACCTCACCGTGGGCGGCGCACACCTGGCTGCCCAGGCGTTCACAGCCGGGCTGGTCGATGAGTGCCAACTGTTCGTCTGGCCCTGGATCATCGGTGGAGGCAAGCCAGCGCTGCCGAGTGACACTCGCACCGAACTGGAACTCCTGGACGAGCGCCGATTCGAAAGCGGCGTTGTGTATCTCCGCTATCACATCGCGACCTGAGTCTCCGCCCCCGATCGCCGATATATCGCGCTCTCATCCCGCATAGCGGGCGGTGCGAAACTGCCACCGCGACGGGCGCCGTTGCATCCAGATCAGGCCTGTTCGACGCGGAAGATCGCAATCCGCTCGGCGGCGGCGGCGAGCCCGTCCGGTGTGGCCTCCTCGACCAAGCCGGTCTTGACGAACCACTCGTCCAGCTTCGCCCGGCCGTTCGCGACATGGTCGCGCAGCAGCGAACGACGTTCGTCCACAGGCAGTTCAACCATCCGCACCACCGAGGAGCGCCGACCACGCGCCAACGTGACCGTCGGCGTAGCGCGGACATTCGCCACCCATGCCGATTTCGGATACGCCTGAAAGACATAGCGCCCATCACCGAGGCGGACCACCGAGACCGGCACCTGCCGCAACTCTCCGGATCGTCGGCCGACGACGGTGAGGATGTGCATGTCCGAGAAGACCACACCCCACTTCTGGAGCAGGGTGATAATCATATTGACGCGATTTACATTGCGGCGCAGGCGTTGCGACTGTCGAGACACAGAATGTCCTTACGGTGGTACCGATGCGAGCTACGGTTCCTGATGATCGGCGAGATCTCTTGCGCCGCACTTGCGTAGCTCTGTCATCCGAGCGCTCGGGCGCTGAGGACGACTTTGCCTGCCCACCGGTGCCTACGTGCCGTCGCCGAACGCGGGCTCACGGTATCGGCCTGTTCTTCGACATCGCCACCGCACGCGTCCTGGAAGTCGGCGCCGCGGCCACAACGACCCGCCGACGCTCCCGCCCGGCCGCCACGATCGCCCCCATCCACCGGCCCCGGACACCCCACAGTACCGACCGGGGGTCTACCGGCGGCAGTGGCGACGCACCCATGCCGCCGACTTGCGCTATCCCGTGGACGCCTACCTGCGCCGCGACGGCCGCACCTCGCTGAGCGCCCAATGTTGACGCGCGGTGTCTAGGGCCCTCGCCGCTGGGTAGCCGTCGAATAGATACCCCAACGCGAGGTATCGCGACTCCGACACCAGGAGGGCTGTCCGATGACAACCGCGCAGGAACTGATGTCCACCGATGTGGAATGCGCACGCTCCAGCGACACCGTCGTGGCGGCGGCGCGCCGAATGGCAGAGGCGGGCGTCGGCGCGCTGCCGATCTGCGGCGAGGACGGCAAGCTGAAGGGCATGCTCACCGATCGCGACATCGTCGTGAAAGTCGTTGCGCAACAATCGGACCCGCTCGCCATTCATGCGGGTGAACTAGCGCAGGGCGTGCCCATCGTGGTCCAAATCGGCGCCGACGTCACGGACGTCATGACGGCCATGGCCGAACACCAGGTGCGCCGCATCCCGGTCCTGGACGGCGACAAACTGGTCGGAATCATCGCCCAGGCCGACCTCGCCCGCGCCCTGGAGAACGACACCGCCGGACGCGTCGTCGAGGAGATCTCCCGGGACTGACAGCCGCATATCCGGGGGGGCGACAAGGAGGTGTCCGACAATGGGTTTTCCCGAACAACAGCAGGAAGTTCCCGGTGTGCAGTCGCTGATGACACCGGAGCCGGACTGCGGTGAGCACACATATCGCGGCAGCGGCAAACTGACCGGCAAGGCCGCGGTGATCACCGGGGCCGACAGCGGTATCGGGCGCGCGGTGGCGATCGCCTTCGCCCGCGAGGGGGCCGACGTCGCGATCGCCTATCTCGACGAGCACGACGATGCCCGGCAGGTGGCGGATCTGGTCCGTGAGGCCGGACGGTCGGCGGTCACCATCGCTGGCGATGTGTCCGATCCGGCCCATTGCCGCGCTGTGATCGACACCGCGGTCGCGGAGTTCGGGAAAATCGACGTGCTGGTGAGCAACGCCGCCTATCAGATGACCCACCACACCGTGGAGGAGGTCAGTGACGAGGAATTCGATTACACCTTCCGGGTGAACGTCGGAGCGTATTACGCGCTGGTCAAGGCCGCCCTGCCGCATATGGCCCCGGGGTCGTCGATCATCGGCAGTTCTTCGGTGAATTCCGATATGCCGTCGCCGACGCTGGCGCCCTACGCCGCCACCAAGGCCGCCATCGCGAATCTGTCGGCCAGTCTCGCACAACTGCTGGGGCCCAAGGGGATTCGCGTCAACAGCGTCGCACCCGGCCCGATCTGGACGCCGTTGATCCCGTCCACGATGCCGCCAGAGAAGGTAGCCGGTTTCGGTGACGACACCCCGCTGGGCCGCGCCGGGCAACCCGCCGAACTCGCCGCCGCCTACGTCCTGCTGGCAGGCGACGACGGCAGTTATATCTCCGGGGCTCGGCTCGCCGTAACCGGTGGCAGACCGATTCTGTGAGCGTAGGCTCCCCGCAAGGATCGGCTACGCCTCGTGATCAGCGAGTCGGGACACCGCCGGTTCGCCGAGGGATTGGGCCGGGGAGGCTCCGGTGAACTCGCGATACGTGCGGGCCAGTCCGACGAGTCCCGGACTCGCTCACCGAGTTCGGCGCCGGTATGCCCGGCGAGTTCGGCCACGATAAAGAGCCGAGTCGTCCCTGACGGGCGGCCCGGCTCTGCCTGGGTAACCGCGGCTCGCGGTCCAGCTTCCGACGGCCTGGATCACGGTAGCAGCCACTCCGCCAGCTCGGTGAGGGCTGATCTTGCCGAACCGGAGGGGTTCTCTCGCAGCTTCGGCAGGATCCGAACCGCCAGATCGACGACCGTCACGACAGTTCGAAACCCTTGAAACAGCCTCCACCATCGACTGGCATCACCCCGAACATGCCGGGATGGGTCGGACTCACTTGGCATTAGCTCTCCTACCTGGTGAACAATCGCACACTGCGGTCGCTCGGTCATAGGTCGTAGTCGACACGAAACGTACGGTTCGTCTCGGCCCAGCAGGTTCTCGCGATCGCGAACGCTGCGGATGCCCTCACACCTATAACCCTGTGTGGTTGACCGTTTCCGGCACATAGGTGAGAGCCATGTGTCCGCATGGAGGGTGTGCATGGCAGAGTCCGCCGGCGGCAGCGAGTTCGCATCAGCCGAGGAGCACTCGGACGATCCAGGCACCGATCACCACATCGAGTGGCTCGAAAGGCACACTCGTGATGTCGAACTGCTGATCGACGCTCACCGTTACGGAACGGACAGTCCGCAGTACAAGCGGTTGGAGCGCCGTCTGGTGCGATACGCGACAGCCGTGCTGGCGGCGTGGGTACGCCATCGGTACATCTTCAAAGAAGTCCGGCGCCGCAAGGGAATCGAGCTCGACCCCACTCCAGAGGAACTCTCACGCCTGAACGACGATCATGATCTATGCGACGAGTTGGTGACCGAGACCGTCATCCGTGCCATCGGGCGGCTGCGCCGCCAGGTCGACGGGAATACCGGCTGGGATCCGGATGGTGGCGCCGATGTCCGTACCTACTTCATCGGCGGCTGTGTTCTCGACTTCGCCGATGTGTACCGAAAATTCCGTAGAGACATTGCCCGCGACCGCCAACGGCATTCGGCATGTATCAACGACCACGCAGCCAACTCACCGCATGGAGCCGACATCGGCGCCTACGGCTCGATCGAGGCCGCCGTGGACGCCCGTGACCTCCAGGACCGGATCAATGCCTTGTCTGAACGAGAGCAGGTTATCGTCCGGGCCAAGATCGATGGCTACTCCAATGCGGAGATCGCGGAACTGTACAACTTCCCCTCGGATGCCGCCGTCCGCGCAACGCTGCATCGCCTCCGGCGCAGGATGCCCGAGATCAACCAAGAGCCCGGCAAGGAGGACCGCGAACAATGAACAAACTCGACGACCCCACCGGACTGAACCTCCAGCGTTTCGCTGAGCTCATGGACAGTTCCACCCTCGGATCCCGTGGCGCCCGCGCCTTGCAACAGCGTGTGTCCGACGACACGGTAGACGAGGTCATCGAAGCGGCAAATCGGCGCTACGCCAGCGGAGCAGCCGAGGTGCCGGACAACGAATTCGATGAATGTGTCAGCGAGCAGAGCAGTGAAGGCACGGCTCAGCACGACTGCGATTCGGAGCTGGCTGCGGCAGATCGTGACCCGACAGCCGCGCGGATCTTGCTCGGCGCCCGCCTGCGGCGTCTACGCGAAAGCAGCGAAATCAGCTTGGAAGGAACCGCCGAGCACATCCGAGCATCGACCGCCAAGGTCTCTCGGCTCGAACGCGGCCTGATCCGATTCAAAGAGCACGACATTCGAGACCTGCTCACGCTGTATGGAGTAGCCGACCCCCGTCAGCGGCGGATGTATCTCGATATGGCCAGGTGGGCAAACAATCCCGGCTGGCGGCATCGTTATCGTGATCTGCTTCCCTCGTGGTTCGAGACCTATCTCGGCCTCGAACAAGCGGCCGCGGCGATCAAAACCTATGAGCCCCAATTTATTCCGGGCTTATTGCAGTCCCCGGGCTACGCACGCGCGATCCTTTCCGACGGCAACGAGGAAGAAATCGACCGCCGTGTCGAGGTACGTATACGCCGCCAACAGGTCCTCAGCCAGACCTGGGGGCCCAGACTGTGGGCGGTAGTCGATGAGAGCGCTCTTCGCCGACCAGTGGGCGGGTCACAGATCCTACGGGACCAGCTCGACCACCTCATTCACCTGGCTGTCGCGCGGTCGAATATTACGGTCCAAGTACTGCCATTCGCTGCCGCTGGACGATACGTATCCCCCGGGTGCCCGTTCAGCATCCTACGGTTCCGCGAACCCGAACTGCCCGACATCGTCTATACCGAGCAACTCACCAGCTCGGTCTACCTCGACAAGGAACGTGATATTGATGCTTACACTACGACCTGGAACAGGATAGCGCTCCAAGCGCTCTCTCCCGAGGCCAGCGTCGAGTTTCTCGACGTGGTCAGGGCCGAACTCGAACCCAGACGCGAAAGCGCCTGAGCCACGGGACATCACGAGACGCGCAGGGAGTAGAACGTCTGAACCGAGGCTGCGGGTGCGATCCGGCCCGCGACGCCGCTCGGGTTCGACGGCCCACGGCCCCGGTGGTGAACGACCGCACCGAATTTCGTAACTCGGTTGGCATCGCGTCCGAATTAGGCGTATTTTCGCGGCGATCTATCCAGCTTATTGTTGATGAACGCGAGGTCTTCATGTCCTTCTCGAAACGCTCGGTCTTCCGCAGTACGACCGTTGCCGTCCTGACCGCGGCCGCGGTGGCGGTCGGCGCCAGCACCGCGGGCGCCGATGCACCGGCCGCTCAGCCCGACCAGGCGATGCGGCAGCTCGCCTCCTCCACGGTCGACCAGGCCGCGCACACCGCGACCTTCACGCTCGCCTCGGGCAACTTCGCGGTCGATCCCGTCGCCCAGGTCATCGACGTGCGCGGCGCCGAGGGTGAGAGCATCGGATCCATTCCGCTCGCCGTCGACGGCGCGGCCGTGCCGGTCTCGAGCACGGTGAGCGAGGACGGACGCGAGCTGACCCTGAAGCAGGTCGCATTCACCGATACCGCCAACGCCCTTGTCAACCAGTGGGTTTGGGGTGTGCAGAACGGCGGCGCGGTCGGCGCCGTGATCGGCTGCCTGCTCGGCGCGTGGCTGTTCGTGATCCCCGGCTGCATCATCGGAGCGGCCATCGGCGGAGCGATCGGCAGCCCCAACGGCGCCGAGATCAACGCCACCTTCTTCAACCTGATCACCGGAAAGTAGCGGTCAGCAGTCCGAGTTCGCCGCCGACGCGTGTAGAAGCGTTGGCGGCGAACCGGTCTCGACCCACCGACGCCGCGCCCGCCCTCGCCGAACTGCACCGGGTGCTGGCCCCGTCCGGTCGCCTGATGTTCCATACCCTCGCCCCGACCCCTCCCGCATCCCTCGCACCACCCCCGGTGACCCGTTGCCGGATACCGGTGTGGCGGTCGCGAAATCCTCCGGATCTGCGGAATATAGCGGCACAATGTGCCGATGCGGACATTTGCCCGATTGTTGCAAACGGTCGTCATCGGCGTCCTGGTGGTGACGGGCGGCCATGCCGCCGTGGCCGCCCCCGCGCCGGTCGGCTCACACAGCCAACCGGCGCCGTGGCCGTTCTCCGAGCCGGAGGGGGTGCAGGCGACGGCGGCGGCCCTGGCGGACGGCGTCACCGGGACGGTGCGGTGGTCGCGGCAGCTGAATACACCGGTGCCGATAGCGAGCATCGCGAAGGTGATGACGGCGCTGGTCGTGATCGAGGCCGGGGACCTCGAACGGCCCGTCACGGTGCCGGAGGGAATCATCGCCTACGACAACAAGTTCGGGGCGAGCACGGCGGATCTGGTCCCGGGCGAGGTGCTCACCGCGCGGCAGCTGCTGTACGCGATGCTGCTCCCGTCCGGCTGCGACGCCGCCTATGCTCTGGCGGAGGCGTACGGTCCCGGCCAGGAGGCGTTCATCGCCAAGATGAACGACACCGCGAGCCGGTTGGGCTTGGCGGGCACGCATTTCAGCGACGCCAGCGGTTTGCCCTACCCCACCGGCCATTCCACGTTCTCCACCGCGGCGGATCTGGTGACGCTCGGGATGCGCGCGATGAGCCATCCGGTGTTCCGCGACATCGTGCAACTGCAGAGCTTCCACGTGCCCGCGGGCCCCGGCAATCGTGACCACGTCTGGGAGACGACGAACCTGCTGCTGCGGGACTACCGGGGCGCCACGGGCATCAAGACCGGATCCACCGACGCCGCGGGGATCTGCCTGCTGTTCGCGGCGGTCCGCGCGGGCGTACCCCTGATCGGCGTGGTCCTGCACAGCTCACCGGACGATCAGGACGCGGCCGCCGCCGACGCCCGGCGCCTGCTCGACTGGGGCTACGGCCCGATCCTCGGCGCGCTGCCGATCAGCTAGCGGACCTACTCCGCGACAACAGGACTCACGCCGTGTGGAGGTGCAGCACGGCGTCGGCGGCGTCGATGATGTCCTGGGTCAGCGGCGCGTAGGCCTGCCCGTGCCCGGTGTCGGTCCGGGTGCGCGCGGCGGGAATGGCGGCGGCGGCCGTCAGGCCCGCCGATGCGCCGCGCCGCTGCAGGAAGTCCTCGTAGGTGCCGATTGCGGGCGCTTCGAGTCCGAGGGCTGCGCTGCGACCGAGGCTGCCGACAACGACCAAGTATCGCCCACCCAGCAGGGAGTCGACGATGGCGCCCGCGGAGGCCCAGCGGACGTTCATTCCCGCCATCGCCATGGTGCTCGGATTGCGTTGCAGGTGAGCGATATTCGCGAAAACCAGCGTCGGCCCGCGGCGCTCCTCGATGCCCCGGATGTCCAGGAGGTTCTCGGCCATGAGCGCATCCCGGGTGCCCATGAGGCCCGATATCCGCGCGCTCTCCTCGATTCGCCGAGCGGCCTGCCCGTGGTACCGCAGCAGGCCGATACCGGCGGTGAGATGGGTGCGGGCCCGCTGCCAGTCGGCCCGGGAGGTCGCCGCGATCCGTTCGGGGGCGCGCATGTGGAGCGAGGTCAGCAGATCGTCGGCGACCACCCGCAGTCGCGCGGCCTCGGGGGCGTCGCCGATCGACATCGCCGGATTCAGGATCGCCTCGTCGCGGCTCCACTGTTCGTCGCCGCCGAGCAGGGTCTCGAGGTCGAGGTCGAGTTCCAGGTAGTCGCGGGCGAATTCGAGGTAGCGCCGCGGGCTGGGCGCGCTGGTGTTCTCGGTCGGAGCGTCGAAGCCGTGGAATACCAGCCGTTCGGCGGCCGGACGGCCCCCGTTGTACTCGCGCATCCAGGCGACCAGTTCCCGGTTGGCCGCCAGGTCTCCGAAGCCGTGCGAGAAACCCTCGCTCATGGCCGCGTCGAGGGTTCCCGCGCCGCCCTGGACGAAGTCGTCCACCGCGAGCGCCGCCACCCGGTCGGTCTCGAGGGCGATGGATCGAAAGCCTTGTCCCGCGAGCGATGCGAACAGCTCGTTGCGGATCGGCCCGAATGCCGGTTCCCGCGTCGGGTGCGCGGGCTCACCCAGCGCCAGCATCGCACACGGCGGGACAGCGAAATCTCCAATTTCTCGACTCATATGACTGAATCGTATCGTTGAAGATTCGATTGAGATTTAGACCAGCATATCTGGGGATAACCGACCGAAAACCCTCAAACTAGGCCGTGCTGTCGAGTTCGAGCAGGCGACGGGCGAGGAATCGCCGGTCCGTCGGACCCGCGGCGAGTTCGTGCGCCCGCCGGTACTCGGCCGCCGCCGCCTCGGTGCGGCCGAGACGGCGCAGCAGATCGGCTCGCGCCGCGTGCAGCAGGTGATAGCGGCCCAGGCCCTCGATACCGTCGATCAGTGCCAGCCCCTCTTCCGGAGTGGTCGACATCGCCACTGCCACAGCATGATTCAGCGCCACCACCGGCGAAGGATCGACCGTGAGCAACCGCGCGTAGAGGGCGGCGATACCCGCCCAGTCCGTCCGCTCCGCGGCGGGCGCCTGAGCGTGCAGGGCGGCGATCGCCGCCTGCAACTGATACGGCCCCGGCCTGCCCAGCCGCAGAGCCCGGTCGAGCACCCCGACCGCCTCGACGATCTCGGCGCCGTCCCAGCGCGAGCGGTCCTGATCCTCCAGCAGCACCACGTCCCCGGCGGGGTCGAAGCGGGCGGCCCGGCGCGAATCGTGCAACAGCAGCAACGCGACCAGGCCGAGCGTTTCGGGCTCGTCGGGCATCAGGCTGGCGATCAGTTCGGCGAGCCGGATCGCCTCGCGGCACAGCGCGCCGTGCTCGGGAGGGCAGGTGTAGCCCTGCGTGAAGATCAGATACACGACCGCGAGCACCCCGGACAGCCGATCGGGCAGCAGGTGGTCGGCGGGGACCTCCAGGCTGATGCCCGCGTCGCGGATCTTGCGTTTCGCGCGGACCAGGCGCTGCGCCAGGGCCGGTTCGCCGACCAGGAACATGCGGGCGATCTGCGCGGCGGTCAGTCCGGCCACCGCCTGCAGGGTCAGGGCGACCCGGGCGTCCTCGGACAGCGCGGGATGGCAGCAGGTGAAGATCAGGCTCAGCCGCTCGTCGCCCGCGCGCAGCAGGCTGTCGTCCCCGTAGTCGGGCCTCGTCGTCACCGCCTCGGACCGCTCACCGGCCGCGACGAGCTTCTCCCGGCCGCGCCGGGCCCGCCGCAACCGATCGATCGCGCTGTTGCGGGCCGCGGTGAGCAGCCACGCCATCGGATCGTCGGGCACCGTGTCCCACTTGCGCAGCGCGAGTGCGCAGGCGTCCTGCAGTGCGTCCTCGGCGAGTTCGAAGTCGCCGAGCGCACGGATCAGGGCGGCGAGCATCCGAACCCGATGCTCGCCGTAGACCCGCTGCAGCGCCGCCGCGGCGGTCATCGACCGTCGGCCGCCGCGTCCGCCGGACGGTGGTCCAGGCCGGGCACCCCGGCGACGGGACGCACCTCGATCGACCCCGCCTCCGCCAGCGGGCACAGCGCGGCCAGCTCCAGCGCCTCGTCCAGGCTGCGGCAGTCGAGGACATAGACGCCGCCGAGATGTTCGTGCGTCTCGGCGAACGGCCCGTCGGTGATCAGCGTCCGGCCGCCCCGGACGCTGATCGTGGTGGCCGTGTGCTCCCCCTGCAGCGGGTGTCCAGAGACGAAGACGCCGCGGCGCCGACACTCGTCGGCGAACGCGTTCACCCGTGCCAGCGCCTCGGCGAAGTCCGGATCGTCCGGTTCGGGCCGGTCGCAGTTGTAGATCAGCAACATGTACTGCACTGGGTCCTCCACTCACCCGGTCACGGTCGGCTGTAGAGAATGACGAATGAGCCGACCGTATCTCGACAACCGGCCGATCGTGGGCTTCAGCCGCAGTTCCGAACGGGCAGAACTGGTCCGCCGACGCCGGTGCTCAGCGTGCCGGGCTATCGGAGCGCACCAGTTCCGACGCCGGGGTGACCCAGGCGCCGAAGGCCGTCCACAGCGACCCGTCCGATATCCGTCGTAGCGTGAAGCGATACTTGCCGTAGCAGGCGCGCGACTTCAGCGATAGCCGAGCGCTGCCGAGCACCTGGTAGGGATGTCCATCGATACGCACTGTCTGGCCCATAACCTGACCGCACCTCTCGTTGTCGGCTGTGACGCCTTTCGGACACCGTTACGGTCGCAGGGAGCGGCTGAAGACAACCTGAATCAGCCTGAAGACAATTTCAGGAAGCATTCGGCACAATGGGGGCCACCCGGTCACAGCAGGCCTCGAGCAGATCCTGGTCGTGGGCCACGACCAGGACGCCGATCCCCTCGTCGGCCGCGCGACCCATGATCAGTCGCATGATCGCCGCCGTCGTCGCCGCGTCCAGCATGGCGGTCGCCTCGTCACAGAGCAGATAGCGCGGGCGCTGCGCCAGCGCGCGGGCGACGCAGGCCCGCTGGAGTTGCCCGTCGCTCACCTCGTGGGGGCGGCGGTCCAACAGGTCCGGCGTCAGACCGACTGCGGCGCAGAGGGTTCCGATATCCGGATCGCGCTCGCCGCGAATGCGGGCGGGTTCGCCGATGATCCGCGCCAGGGTGAAGCGCGGATTGGTGGCCGCGCGCGGCGACTGGAACACCACGGCCACCGCGCCGCGCGGCGCCCGCGCCAGCGGCTCGCCGTCCAGGGTCACCATGCCCGCGCGCGGCGTCACCAAGCCCGCCAGGGTCCGCACGAGAGTGGTCTTCCCGGAACCGGATTCGCCGTGGAGCCCGATCAGCCTGCCGGGTTCGACCGCGAAATCGACCGCGTCGATGACGGTTTCGCCGCGGCCGTACCCGACCGTCACCGCCTCGGCCGCCAGCATCACCGGCTCCGTTCGCGAATCACGCGGGCTCCTCGCGGCACCGCGGTGGTCGGGCCGCCGAGGTACGGACAGCGCTCCGGCGCGAGATCGGTCAGCTCCGGGGTCGGATGCGGCAGCGGTCGCAGCCCCCGGCCCGGCAGTGCCGCCAGCAGGTCCCGCGTGTACTCGTGCCAGGGGTCGTCGAGCAACTCGTCCGCGGGACCGCACTCCATGAGGTGCGAGGCGTACATGACGGCGACGGTGTCGGCGACCCGGGTGCGGATGAGCGCGGCCAGGTCGTGGGTGATGAGCAGGACGGCGGCCCCGGCGTCGGCGCATTCGCGCAGCAGCCGCAGTGCGCGGTCGGTGCGGTCACGGTCGAGACCGGAGGTGGGTTCGTCGGCAACCAGCATATCCGGGTCACCGGCGAGGGCCGCGGCGAGGGCGGCGCGTTGCGCCATACCGCCGGACAACTCGTGTGGATACCGGTCCAGCGCGGCCACGGGAAATCCGGCGCGCTCGGCCAGTTCGGCGCAGGTGTGCGGCGAACCCAGGGCCGCGACCGTCTCGGCGAGCTGGGAGCCGATGGTGCGCACCGGGGTGAAAGACGTTGCCGGGGACTGGGGTACGAGGGCGGCATGCCGACCGCGATAGGCGCCGCCCGCGGTGAGCGCATCCACGGCGCCGTCGCCGGTGGACACCGCCACCGTGCCGGAGACCAGCGCGCCGGGCGGCAGCAGCCCCATCACGGCGCTCGCGACGATCGACTTGCCGCAGCCGGACTCGCCGACCAGGGCGGTCACGCGGCCGCGCGGGGCCGCGAGCGTGACCTCGGTCGCGGCGTGCACGAACCTGTTGCGACGCACCGGGATTCGGACGGTCAGCGACTCGATCACGAGGCCGTCGCGCGTGGTCGCCGCGGTGCGGGTCACGCCACCGCCTTCGTCGGTTTCGGCGGTATCAGCAGGCCGCGCAGCGCCGATCCGGCGACCGCGACGGCCACCGTGGTGACGACGAGTACGCCCGCCGGAAACGCCAGTGTCCACCAGCCCCCCAGCAGCAGCGAGCCGCGTGCCTCCTCGAGGAGGGCGCCCAGGCTCGGGGCATGCGGCGGCAGGCCGAATCCCAGGAACGACAGCGTCGATTCGTGCCATACGGCGTGCGGGAGCAGCAGCACCACGGCGATGACGGCCTGCGGGGCGACGGCGGGCAGCAGATGGCGCAGCAGCAGATGGCCGCGGCTCGCACCGGCCAGCCTTGCGGCACTGAGGTATTCGCGTTCGCGCAGGCTCAGTGCCTCCACGCGCACGACGCGCGCCACCTGCACCCAGTGGGTGAGCCCGATGGACAGCACCACGGCAGGCACGCTGCCGCGGAACAGGGCCACGATCACGATCCCCAGCAACAGGTGCGGGAGCGCGTTGGTGGTGTCGGCCACCCGCATGACCAGCCGGTCCGTCCAGCCACCGGCCAGCGCGGCGAGCGTGCCGACCAGGGTGCCGAGAACCGTTGCCAGCAGCGCCGATCCGAGCGCGACCAGCAGCGAGACGCGAATGGCCGCGGCGATGCGCACGAACAGATCCCGGCCCGCGGCGTCGGTGCCGAACCAGTGCTCCCCGGACGGTGCCCGCCGGGCCGCCGCGAAATCGGTCAGGCGGTCATCTATATCGGTGAACCAGGGCACGACCAGCGCGTACGCCGCGACCGCCGCGAGGACCGCGACCGCGATCCACCATCGCCGCTCAGCCATCGGCACGCACCCTCGGATCCAGGAGCACACAGGCGATATCGGCGATCAGGGAGCCGCACATGACCGCGCAGGTCGTGCCCACGGTCAGCAGCGCCAGCAGCGGCATGTCCAGATCGGTCGCCGATCCGACGAAGGCGCCCGCGATACCGGGCCAGGAGAAGATCTCCTCCACCAGGACCGCGCCGACCACGATCTCCGGCAGCCGCACCCCCAGGATGGTCACGAAGGGCGCGAGTGACATGGGCAGGATGTGGCGGCGGGCGATGGTCCCGGTGTCGATGCCGCGAGCCACGGCCCCGGCCACGAAATCCTCACTTCTGTTCTGCGACACCGATTCCCGCACCGCCAGCAGCAGCCAGGGCAGTTGCGACAGCGCCAGGGCCGCCGCGGGCAGCACCAGATGCCGGAGCACCTGGGCGGCATCCGGATCGGCTCCGGCATCGGTGAGTCCGGCCGGGGGCAGCCAGCGCAGGCCGACCGCGAAGACCGCGATGGCCGTCAAGGCCAGCACGAACGGCGGCAGCCCCTGCACCACGACGCAGGCCGTGGTCACCAGCCGATCCACCATTCCCCCGCGCCGCATCCCGGTCCACGCGCCCAGCGCCACCGCGACCAGCACGGCCGCCGCGAGCGCGACCCCGACCAGCAGCATGGTCCACGGAATCCGTTCGGCCACCACCTGACTCACGGGCTGGCCGTAGGTGCGCGACATTCCGAGATCACCGGTGAACACCCCGCGCAGCCACCGGCCCAGCAGCCGGTACCACGGGCTGTCGAAGCCCAATTGCTCCGCCAGCAGGGCCTTGTCGGCCTGACCGGTGGTCTCGTACCGAGTGCCGAGGTAGCCCACCAGCGGATCGAACGGCGAGACCGCGGCGGCCGCGAACAGGCCCGCGGACACCAGGCCGAGCACCGGGACCAGGGTGAGCAGCCGGACGCCGATCATGCCCGGCAGCCCGCGATCGCGGAACCGGCTGCGCCGCAGGATGACCGGCGCGGTCACGGCGTGCGGCTCCAGGTCTGCAGCGACCACCACGGACCCCACGCCACGCCGTGCGTATGCGGTTCCAGCACCGGGCCCGACATCGTCCAGCCGGAGTCGCGGGTGACGTAGGTGTGGTCGAGGAAGGCCAGGAAGACATAGCTCGGGTCGTCTATGTAGGCCGTCTGCAGATCGCGGTACGCGGCGGCGCGGGCGGCCGGGTCGGTGCCGCGGCGGCCGCGGTCCAGGGCCGCGTCGAAGGCCGGATTCGCGTAGCGGCTGGCATTGTCGTACGCGCTGCCGACGGCTGGGTCCAGATAGGACGAGTGCAGCGTCTTGTAGGTCTGGGTGTCCGGATCGTAGGGCTCGTCGCCGCCGCCGAGCAGGACGGCGTCGTGGTCCACGCGCGGTGCGATCCGATCCGACGACAGCGCTTCGAGATTCACCTCGATGCCGATGCGCCGGGCGTCGGAGGCGAAGGCCTGCGCCAGATCCCGGCGCAGCGTATCGGTGGACTTGTACACGACCGTGAACATCGCGCGCTGCCCGTTCCGTACCCGGATGCCGTCCGCGCCCTCACCCCATCCGGCCTCGTCCAGGATGCGCAGGGCCCGGGGCCGGTCGAAGGCGAATACGGCCTGCGGATTGTATGCGTACCCGTACACCTCCGGCACCGGCGTGTACGCGGGCCGCCCGTAGCCGCCGAGGACGTTGTCGATGGTCGCGCGGCGGTCCACCGCGAGATTGAGTGCCCGCCGGACCGCGGCGTCACCGGTCACCGGATGTCCGGACGGCAGCGACACCCCGCGCCAGTCGGCGGAGGTGTTGGACGACACCGTCATTCCCTCGGTGGCGGCGAAGGTGCGCGCCAGCAGCGGCGGCAGGGTGGTGCCGTCGAGTTCACCCGCGGCCATGCGCTGGGCGCGGGTGTTGTCGTCGGGCACGTAGACCAGGGTCATCTTCCGCACCGAAGGCGCACCGCCCCAGTAGTTCTCGTTCGCCTCGAAGATCGCGCGGTCGGGTGTCAGCCGGGTCAGCCGGTACGGGCCGGTGCCGATCGGCGCGGAGTTGAGCGGAGATTCGGCGACGGGGCCCGGCGTCGCTACCGATTCCGACGGCACGATGCCGATCAGCAGTTTGGTCGGGAACGCCGCGTACGGATAGCGCAGGGTGAATTTCACCGTGGCCGGGCCGACCGCCTCCACGCGGTCGATCATCTCGTAGGACGAGCGCACCTCCGACGCCGAGGCGGGGTCGAGTATCGCCCGGTAGGTCGCCACCACGTCGGCGGCGTCGAAGTCCGAACCGTCGCTGAACCTCACGCCCGCCCGCAGCGGGACCGTCCACTCGGTGGCCTCGGGGTCCGCGGCCGGGAGCTGCGTGGCCAACGCGGGGTCGAAGGTGGGCAGGCCGGGGCCGCCGTGCAGCTTCAGCAGCCCGTCGTACATCTTCGCCTCACCGGCGGCCCCGTATCCGGCGATCGGGTTGTATCCACCCAGCTCGAAGCCGTCGGCCAGGACCAGCGACCCGTCCGTGGCCGTGCTCGGGGCCCCGCACGCCGAGGCGGCCGCGGCGAGCGCGACCAGGACACCGGCGACCCGCAGTGGCCGGGAGCTACCCCTCATCGAAAGCCTTCTAACTGTTCATCTGTTCAGGTGGACAGATCATAGAGCCGGCGCCGGGATCCGGCTAACTTGTTGGCCATGGGTGAACCTAAGTCCACGGCGGGGTCACCGGTCGGGCGCGGTCGGTCCGCACTCCGCGACGTCGATATCGACGCCTGGGCCCGGCGCTTCGACCTGCTCTCCGACCCGAACCGACTGGAGATCCTGCTCTGCCTGCACTGCTCTCCGGGCATCACCGTGAGCGAGCTCGCCGCGGCCACCGGCCGCACCGAGAACTCCGTATCGCAGGCGCTGCGGGTGCTGCGCCAGGGGCAGTACATCACCTCGACGCGGGTCGGCCGCGCGGTCGCCAACCAGCTCGACGACCCGATCATCCACGAGGTGCTGCACAGCATCGGCGCCGGGCACGGCTGACACAGGTCCGCAAACCCGCCCTGGCGTGAGCGTCATGAGCAGCGAATACCGCTTCGAACAGTCCACTCGGGTCCCCGCCACCCCGGACAGCCGGTTGCCAGTCAGCATCAGCAACCCCGCCTATGGTGGCGGTATGCCCGAGAGCGAGATAGAAAATCCTGCTCAGAGTCATGGCGATGCCGATAGCGGCAGCGTTGCCAGATGGCGCAGACGGTGGCGCCGCTTCCGGCAGTCGCCGTTCTTCCCGGCGACCGTGCTGGTGTTCATCCTGGGGGCCGCGGCGGGATTGTTCGCGGGCTCCTATACCTACACGCTGGCCAACCCGACACCACACCGCATTCCCGTCGCGGTGGTGCACGCCGACCGGGCCGCGCCGACCACGGGAGCCGCCTTCCTGGCGAACATGGACCGGGCGGTGGACGGTTCACTGCACGTCATCCGGTACGACACGCCCGAGGCTGCCGGGGCGGCCGTGGCCGCACAGCGGGTCTTCGCGATCGTGGATGTCGGACAGCCCGACCTCGTGCCGGTGGCGGTCTCCGGCGCCTCGGGATCGTCTGTGGCCGAGGTGATTTCGAGCGCGGCCGGGCAGGTGGGCCGCCAGGTCGGGGTGCCGGTCACGGTCACCGATATCAATCCCCTGCAGCGCGGGGACCCGCGCGGTCTGGCGATCTTCTACATCACGCTGGCGGCCGTGATCGTCGGCTTCGTCGGGGCGATCCAGCTGAGCGTGCACGCGCAGGCCCTGAACCCGCCGGAGCGGATCGCCTACTCCGTCGCCTATTCCGTGCTGGGCGGCTTCGTGATCGCGGCGGTGGTGGACTGGTGGCTCGACGCGCTGCGGCTGCCCTTCCTGGAGTCGTGGTTCATCCTGGCCCTGACGATGTTCACCTCGGGCATGATCTTCACGATGTTCAACACGCTGTTCGGCCGCTGGGCGATGATCCCGACCTGGGGCCTGATGGTGCTGCTGGGCAATCCGTCGTCGGGCGGGGCGGTCTCGTGGCCGCTGCTGCCGTCGGTGCTGGGCAGCATCGGCCGGTGGCTGCCGCCGGGCGCGTCCGTCAACGCCCAGCACACCGCGGTCTACTTCGCCGGTCACCAGCACCTGTTCCCGTTCCTGGTGCTGGCGGGCTGGGCAGTGCTGTCCTGCACCGTGTTCTGGGTCTGGCGGGACCGGCATCCGGGCGGGCGCGCCGCCGATCTGTGACACGACCTACCGGTCACCGTTCGCGGCGGCGACGGCCTCGCCGATCTCTATCACGGCGGCCAGGCCCGCCGCGATCAACGGGTTGTCCCCCGAGCCCCGGCGGATGCCGCCGATGATGGTGCGGGTCGGACGCGGGCTGCCGCGCAGCGGAATCCGGATGACCGCGTGGTCGTCGGGAATGGGGGCCAGCCGCGGCAGCAGACATACTCCGAAACCCTGTGCCACGAACGTGGATACGGCGAACCACTCCTTGACGTGATGGACGACGCGCGGGGTGAACCCCGCTGCCGCGCAGGAGGTAATCACGACGTCGTAGGTGTCGCCGCCGGGTTCGTCGAGAATCCACGGTTCCGCGGCCGCGTCACGCAGGGTCACCGAATTCCGCTGGGCCAGTGGGTGTCCGCGCGGCACCAGCAGATCCTGCACGTCGTCGAAGAGCACGCGCTGCTCGAAACGGGCGTCGTCGACGGGCGGTGTCGCGGCGGTCGGGAATCCGACGGCGATATCGGCGGACTCGGTCAGCAGCTCCCGGAAGAAGCTCGTCGACTCCTGCTCGCGCGCGGAGCCGTCGATCCCGGGGTGCCGCTCGCGCAGCAGCGCCAGGGCCGGGGCGACGACGGCGGCCAGGGCGGAGGAGACGCCCGTGAACCGGAGCGGACCGGTCAGATCCGTGCCCCGGGACAGCACGTCGGCGCGGGCACGCTCCCAGTGCTCGTGCAGCGCGTCGGCGTGTTCGAGCAGAGCCCGCGCGGCCTCGGTCAGCCGTACGTTGCGGCCCTCCCGGCGCAGCAGTTCGACGCCGAGTTCGGTGGCCAGCGAACGGATCTGCTGCGAGACCGCCGAGGGCGTCACGTACAGCGCCGCGGCGGCGGCCGCCACGGTGCCGCGATCGGCGAGCACCCGCAGCACCTGAACCCGGCGTAGATCAATCATGTAGCTGATTCTAAATAACAAACATCGAAATTATCCGATGGACCTGAACGCTTTTCGGGATGACGCTGAAAACATGTTTCCCGCACCGGTTTTCGTCCTGGCCGCCGCCGTAGCCACGCAGACCGGACAGGCACTTGGCAAACAATTGTTCGCCCAGGTGGGCCCCGGCGGCGTCGTCGCGCTCCGGCTGGGCTTCGCGGCGATCGTGCTGCTGGCCCTGGCACGCCCGCGCGCACTGCCCCGCGGCGCGCGGTCGCGCACCGCGCTCGGACTCGGCGCCGCGATCGCCGGGATGAACCTGATCTACCCGGCGCTGCACTACCTTCCACTCGGGGTCGCCAGCAGCCT
This sequence comes from Nocardia thraciensis, assembly GCF_054782435.1. NCBI lineage: Bacteria > Bacillati > Actinomycetota > Actinomycetes > Mycobacteriales > Nocardiaceae > Nocardia > Nocardia thraciensis. Next base: position 219,502 of record NZ_BAAGSM010000010.1, on the reverse strand, counting down.
GCAGCTGCTCGGACCGCTGACGGTGGCGCTGTGCGCCTCGCGCCGGGTCGTCGATATCGGCGTGGTGGCGCTGGTCGTGGCCGGGGTGTGGCTGGTGCGCGATCCGGCGTCGGGCGCGCTGGCCTGGCAGGGCATCGCGCTGGCGCTGCTCTCGGCGGCGGCGATGGGGATCTACCTGCTGCTGTCGCGCCGAGCCGGGTCGCACGCCGACAGTCGATCCGTGCTCGCGTTCGGTGTGGGCGCCGGGGCTCTGCTGGCCGTGCCGTGGGGCGTGGCGGAGGACGGTCGCACCCTGATCGACCCCGGGGTGCTGTGCGCGGGCGCGGTCGTGGCCGTGGTGTCGGCCGTGATTCCGTACTCGCTCGAACTCGCTGCGCTGCAACGGCTCTCCCCCGGGATCGTCGGCACACTGCTCACCCTGGAACCCGTCGTCGCGGCCCTCGCCGGACTCGTCGTCCTGCACGAGGGCCTGTCGATCCCGCGCTGGGCCGGAATCGTGTGCATCTGCTCGAGCGCCGCCTACGTCACGTGGCAGAACTCGCGCCGCACCGAGACCGCCGGTTCTCCCGGCGCGTCCACCGCGACCGCGCACGGTGGTCCGGATCATACGGCGGCGACCTTCCCACGCAATTAAAAGGACAGTGGCGCCTGACGATCGGCGAAGACTCCCGAAACCCTCCGTTCACGCACTGTTTACGATGTCCGAATGCTTCTCGACGACGCGCACGGGAGACCGGCCCCGCCGGTCGAACGGATGGGCGCGCTGCAACTCCGAGTCCGCCGCTACGGGCCGGCAGCGGTGTGGCTCGGAATCGCGGCGGCGGTGCTCGTGCTCGTCGCGGGCGAGCTCATGGCCGTCCACATCCACGCGCTGGGCCCGCTGACCAGCCTCTTCCGCGACTACGCGGGAATTCCCAAGTCCGCGACCACGCCGTGGGCGGGCTTTCTGCTGGCGCTGGCCGGAATCACCTGGCGCGAGCGCGCGATCGCCGTCGCGGCCGCGGTCGGGCTCGATCTCGTCTTCGTGATCGTGCGCGCCGCCGAGGGCCACAAGTTCACCGTCGGCAACGGCCCGACACTGGTGCTGACCGCCCTCGCGGCGCTCGCGGTCGCGCGCTGGACCGGGGAGCGGCAGCGCACCGCGCTGCGCACGATCGCGCTGGGCGCGCTGCTGATCCTGGCCACCAAGGTCGGCGACATCTGGCTGGACGTCACCGCGTGGGCCACCCCGGAGGTACTCGATCCCTTTGTGCAACAGGCCGATCGGGCGCTCGGGAACCCCTCCTGGGTGGCCGGGCAGGCGCTCGACGCGGCGGGGCCGGTGGCGTCCGGAATCCTGCGCTGGGTCTACTTCGAACTTCCGGTCGCGGCGATAGTGGTCGCGGCCTGGCAGCTGCGCGGCGTCACCGCGGGCGCATGGCCACGGCACTACCTGGTGCGAACGTTCCTGGCGATCGGGCTCATCGGGCCGATCTTCTATGTGATCTTCCCGGTGGTGGGACCGATCCTGGCCTACGGACCGGAGGGACACGGCCTGGAGGCGGCCGATGTCTGGCCGAATATCGTTCCGCCGCTGTCGAACTCGATCGAGCCGCTGAGTTTCGACAGCATCACGCCACGCAACTGCATGCCCTCGCTGCACACCGCCTGGGCGCTGTCGCTGTTCATCCACTCTCGGCGCGGACCGCTGTGGCTGTGCTGGGGCGGCGCGTTCTGGCTCGCCGGGACGCTGGCCGCGACGCTGGGCTTCGGTGCGCACTACGGCATCGACCTCATCGTCGGCGCCACACTGTGCCTGACCATCGAATCCGTGCTGCGCGATCCCGACCGCGGCTGGGATCGGCAGCGGTCGGCCCTGGTGGCGCTGGGCATCGCGACCTGCACCGGAGTCTTGCTGTGCACCAGGTATTTCGCCGCCGCGATGGCGCAGTATCCGGTCCCGTTCGGGATCGCACTGCTCGGCGGCTTCGCGGGCCTGGCGACCGCGTTCTACATGACGTGGTTCGCTCCGGCACCGGCCGACCGTCACGGCTGAGGCGGAACGCTACCGGCCCGAATCCGTTGTGTAGACGTGGAAGTCGCTGAGCAACCGCTCCTCCTGCAGCAGTGAGGCGCGGGCCTCGCGCCCGTGCGACCTGGCCACTCCCGCGGTGAGCGCCTGCACCAGCGAGGTGAACGCGGTCATCGAGCGCAGCACCGAGGGGCTGGTCGCGTCGACGAAGAAACAGTCGTCGGCCGTGGCGGCCAGCGGCGACCCCGGATTGTCGGTCAGCGCGACGACATGCGCGCCCACCGAACTCGCCCACGCCGCGCCGCGCACGGTTTCGGCCATATAGCGGTGAATCGACATGGCCACGAAGCAATCTCCCGCGCGCACCCGGCGCAGATCGTCGGTCAGCGCACCGGCCGTCGCGGTCACCAGGTCGACCTCCTCGCGCACCATGCCCAGCAGATAGGCCAGCAGATAGGCCGGGGCGTGGCATTTGCGCAGCCCCATCACGTGGACCCGCGGCGCCTCGGCGAGGTGCCGCACCGCCCGCTCCCAAGTCTCGTCCTCGATGCGGGCGAAGGTGCGGGCGATATTGGCCTGATCGAAGCCCAGCGTGCGATTCAGCAGCCCGCCCCCGTCGGCGGGCAGGCGCTCCAGATTGTCGAACCGGCGCAGCAGCTGCGCCTGCTCTTGCAGCCGCTCTCGGCACAGCCGGATCAGTCCGGGATATCCCTTGAGCCCCAGGGCGTTCGCGAAGCGGACGACCGTCGCCTCGTTGACGCCGACCGCCGCCGCCAGTTCGGACACGGTCATGAAAGCGACGGCCTCCGGGTCGGCCATCACCCGCTCCGAGAGCTTGCGGTGCGCCTGCGACAGCGAGTCGTGCCGCGCGCGCAGTTCGGCGACCAGTTCGTCGAAGGTCTGCGGTCCCTGATCAGTCACGGCGTTCATTCTCCCTCGCCGCTCGGCGCCGGTCGGAAGGTGTCCACCCCAGGTTACGTAATCAGAATTGCATTCATTCGAACTTATGCAATTTTGCTTGCATTTCACGCCCGGCTGCTGTTAGCTACAACACACGCCCGTCCGAACAAGACTGGATTCGCCCATGACATCTGCCTCGCTCACCGACGCCGCGGCGTCGTCCGGCCTCTCCCCCGCCGCCCCGCTGATCTCGATGCGCGGCGTGACCAAGACCTTCGGCGCCACCACCGTGCTACGCGACATCGACCTGGATATCGACAAGGGCGAGGTCGTCGTGGTGATCGGCCCGTCCGGTTCCGGCAAGTCCACGCTGTGCCGGACCATCAACCGGCTGGAGACGATCAGCGGCGGCGCCATCACCTTCCGCGGCGAGCCGCTACCCGCCTCCGGCGCCGCGCTGAAGAAGGTGCGGGCGGACATCGGGATGGTGTTCCAGTCGTTCAACCTGTTCCCGCACATGACCGTGCTGCGCAACATCACCTTCTCGCCGATGCGCATCCGCAAGCTGACCCGCGCCGACGCCGAGGCGAAGGCGAAGGCGCTGCTGGAACGAGTCGGCTTGGCGCACAAGGCCGATGCGTATCCGCCGCAGCTTTCGGGCGGGCAGCAGCAGCGCGTCGCGATCGCGCGCGGCCTGGCCATGGAACCGGAGGTGATGCTGTTCGACGAGCCGACCAGCGCCTTGGATCCCGAGATGGTCAGCGAGGTGCTGGACGTCATGAGAACCCTGGCGAGCGAGGGTATGACGATGGTGGTCGTCACCCACGAGATGGGGTTCGCCAAGGCCAGCGCCGACCGCGTGCTGTTTCTCTCCGACGGCGTCATCGCCGAAGAGGCCTCTCCCGAACAGTTCTTCACCGACCCGAGCACCGATCGGGCCAAGGACTTCCTCGCCCGCGTATTGCAGCACTGACAGCCGAATACCCACTACCGCAATGCTTTCAGGAACCCTGTGATGAGAAGACTCGCCCGCCTCGCGGCGGCACTGCTGGGCGTGACGGCGGTAACCCTCGCCGCCGCTTGCGATTCCGGCGCGCCGTCGATCGATCTGTCCGATTCCGGCCCGCCCGTGGACACCACGGTCGAATTCCCCGCGGAATCGACCATGCGGCGGCTGCACGACGCCCAGAAGATCACCATCGGAACGAAATTCGACCAACCGCTCTTCGGCCTCAAGAACCCGGTCACCGGCAGGCCGGAGGGTTTCGACGCCGAAATGGGCAAGCTCGTCGCCGCCCGGCTGGGCATCCCGGCGAACCGGATCGAATGGGTGGAGACCGTTTCCGCCAACCGGGAACCGTTCCTGCAGCAGGGCCGCGTCGACGCCGTCATCGCCACCTACACCATGAACGACAAGCGCAAGGAGATCATCGACTTCGCGGGTCCGTATTACATCGCGGGACAGGCGCTCATGGTGCGCCGCGGCAATCCGGCGAGGATCACCGGGCCGGACGATCTGTCCGGCAAGAACGTCTGCGCGGTGGAGGGGTCGGCATCGTCCACCAATATGCGCAATCGGGTGCCCGGCGCCGACGTCGTGCTCTTCGACTCCTACAGCAAGTGCGCCGAGGCCCTGAAGAACGGCCAGGTGTCGGCGATGACCACCGACAACACCATCCTCGGCGGCCTGCGCAGCCTCGACAAGGACTCCTTCGACCTGGTCCCCGGAACCTTCACGCAGGAGCCGTACGGCATCGGAATCGCCAAGGGGCGTGCGGATCTCGTGCGCTTCATCGACGACGCGCTGCGCTCCGCCTTCGCCGACGGCGCCTGGACCACGGCCTGGGACCGCACCGCGGGCCGCATCCTCGGCGCGGCGCCCGCGCCTCCGGACGTCGAAAGCTACTGAGGGACACCATCATGCATGTAATCACCGATAACGCCGCGCTGTTGACGAAGGCGTTCGGGACCACCCTGCTGCTCAGCGTCGGCGGCGGCGCGCTCGCCGCGGTCGTCGGACTGCTCGTCGGCGTCGCGCGAATGTCGCCGGTGCCGTTCCTGCAGCGCGCCGGGGCCGTCTACGTCGAGATCATCCGCAACACCCCGCTGACGGTCGTGTTCTTCCTGATCGTCTTCGTGCTGCCGCAGCTCGGCCTGACCATCCCCAGCTATGTGCTGGCCGCCGTCCTCGCGCTCGGCTTCTACACCGCGGCTTTCGTCTCCGAGGCCGTCCGCGCGGGGGTCAACACCGTCGGTCGCGGACAAGCCGAAGCCGCACGGGCACTGGGCCTCTCGTTCCTGGAGAACATGCGGTTCATCATCGTCCCGCAGGCCCTGCGGGCGGTGGTGCCGCCGCTGGCCAATGTGTGGATCGCACTGGTCAAGAACACCTCCATCGCGGCCGGATTCGGCGTGCTGGAGCTGACCGCGTCGGGGCAGCGGATCAACTTCCTCGAACCCGCCGCCGTCGTGCGGGCGCTGCTGTGGATCGCGGCCGCCTACCTCGTCATCACCCTGGGGTCCGCCTTCGGATTCCGTCGGCTCGAGCACCGATTGGCGGTCGCGCGATGAACACCTCCTTCCTCTACGACGAGCCCGGCCCAAACGAGATCCGCCGGTCGCGCCGGATCGGCGTCGCGGCCGGGATCGTCGGCGCGGTCCTCGTGGTCGCGCTGCTGCTGCGGCTCGAGTCACACGGACAGCTCGACCACAAGCGCTGGGCCATCCTGCTCGACCCGGAAACCGGTGTGCCCCAGGTGCTGTGGCAGGGCTACGTCGCCACCCTCGAGGCCGCCGCGCTGGCGATGGTCATCGCGCTGGCGGTCGGGCTGATCCTCGCCGTCGGGCGGCTGTCGACGCATCGGCCCGTGCGACTGGCCACCGGGGTGCTCGTCGAAGGGTTCCGCGGCGTACCCCTGCTGCTGCTCATGCTGTTCGCGGCGCTCGGATTGCCCAGTCTCGGAATGGATCTGAGCCTGCTGCAGATCGTGGTGCTGGCGCTGGTGGCCTACAACTCCTCGGTGCTGTGCGAGATCTTCCGCGGCGGCATCCTGGCCATCGACAAGGGCCAGACCGAGGCGGCCGAGGCGATGGGATTGGGCCGCGGCGTGGTGCTCGGCAGAATCCTACTGCCCCAAGCGATTCCGAACATGTTGCCGGTGCTTGTCAGCCAGATGGTGATCCTGTTGAAGGACACCTCGCTGGGCTTCATCGTCGGCTACGCCGAACTGTTGCGGCAGGGCCGGTCGCTGGTCGAGTACTACGGCAGCCAGTACTCCATGCAGCTGTACGTCGGCGTCGCCGTCATGTACATCGCAACCAACTTCGCGATCTCGTTCCTCGCCCGCCTGCTCACCTCGCGGCAGGGGCGCGGCAGGCGCACCGAATCCGCTCCCGGCGGGGACATTCCGCTGACCCCCACCCCGGCCGTCGGCACCGCGCGCTGACCGCCATTCCGAGAGGAGACACACCACGATGACCGCAGCCACCGACGCACCGACCGTGCTGGTGACCCGTCGCGGACAGGTCGCGGAGCTGACGCTGAACCGGCCCGACCGGCTCAATGCCGTCAGCGAGCAGCTGTACCGCACCTTGATCGACGCGCTCGCCGCGGCCGACGACGACCCGCAGGTGCGGTGCGTGATCCTGACCGGCGCCGGTCGCGCATTCTGTGTCGGCGCCGACCTGAAGGCGCATGCCGCCGGTACCCGCACCCGCGCCGACCGGGAGGAGTACGCCCAGCTGGGCCAGCAGGCCTGTCGGCAGATCCAGACCATGTCCACGCCGGTGGTGGCGGCGGTCAACGGCTACGCGCTCGGGGCCGGCGCGGAACTGGCGGTCAGCGCGGACTTCCTCGTGATCGCCGACGACGCGCGCATGGGGTTCCCGGAGGTGAGTATCGGCACCTTCGTCGGCGGCGGGGTCACCCATCGGCTGCCGCGGCTGGTCGGGTTGCGGCGGGCGACGGACCTGCTGATTCTCGGCGAACGCTGCACCGGCGCACAGGCTTACGACTGGGGCCTCGCGCACTCGTCGGTCCCGGCCAGGGATCTCGTGAACTCGGCCGCGGCACTGGCCGATTCGATCGCGGCCAAGGCGCCGCTCGCACTGGCTCGGATGAAAGCCGCGCTGCGACGCGACGATCCGTTGGAGGTGGCGCTGGAATCCGAGCCGTGGGATCTGCTGGCGCTGATGGAAACCGAGGATTGGGCCGAGGGTGTCGCGGCCTTCTCCGAACGCCGCGATCCGGTCTTCCGGGGACAGTGAGGAGTGCCGGTGACAGACGCAACCACCACGCTCGCCGCGACCGCGCTGCAGCGGCTGCTCGACCCGCGATCGATCGCGATCGTCGGGGCCTCCACAGATCCCGCCAAGCGCGGCTACCAGGCGATCCGGGCGCTGCAGGAATCCGGATACGCGCATCCGGTCTACCCGGTCAATCCGAAGGCGTCCGAAATCCTTGGGCTGGAGGTGGTTCCGAGCATCGATCGGCTGCCACCCGGGGTCGATGTCGCGCTCATCGCGGTGCCGGGGGCAGCGGTGCCGCAGGCGCTGCGCGAATGCGGCGCCGCCGGGATCGCCGGAGCGGTGGTGCTGGCCAACGGGTTCCGGGAGATCGGCGCTGCGGGCGAAGGCCTCGAGACCGAACTCGCCGCCGCCATCGCCGACAGCGGCGTGCGTGTGATCGGGCCCAACACGTCCGGGTTGGCGAATGTCGCCAGCGGCGCCAATCTGGTAGGACTGCAGGGCATTCCGCGAGGGCCGGTCAGCGTCGTCACGCAGAGCGGGAACATGCTGCTGTCGCTGGTCAACGACAACGACGCGATGTACGGGCCGGGCCTGCACACCTACGTCGGCCTCGGCAACCAGGCCGATGTCCGCTACGACGAATGCCTGCCCGAACTGGCGGCGCAGCCGGGCTGTGGCGCGGTGGCCGTGCACTCCGAGGGGATCGTCGACGGACGCGCGTTCCTGACCTCCGCCGCACGCACCACCGCCGATACCCCGGTCGTGATGCTGCGCGGCGGACGTTCGGCGGCCGGGCAGCGAACGGCGTTGTCGCACACCGGGTCCGTCGCGGGGTCGGACGCGGTGGCCACGGCCGTGCTGGCGCAGGCAGGCGTGGAACTCGTGCGGCGCTCCGACGAGTTGGCCGTTGTCGCGGGAGCGCTGGCCACCACCGGACCGGTGCTGCCGGGCCGCCGGGTGGCCGTGCTCAGCGACGGCGGCGGGCATGCCACCCTGGCGGTGGACGCGCTCACCGCGCGCGGGATCGAACCGGCCGACCTGAGCGAGCGGACGCGAACAGCATTGCGCGAGTTGCTCGGCCCGGCGGCCGCGGTGACCAATCCCGTCGACGTCGCCGGAGCGACCGATGCCGATCCGACCGTGTTCGCCGCGGCGATCGAGATCCTGACCGCCGACCCCGCGGTCGGGCTGGTGCTGGTGGTCGGGTTGTTCGGCGGATATCACCTCCGCTTCGACGCCACCCTGGAAGACGCCGAGAACGACACCGTACGAAGGATTCTCGCCAGCCGAGCGGCGAACGGCACACCGCTGGTGGTGCAGAGCTGCTACGCCGGCGCCCGGCTCGCCAACCACGACACGCTCCGCGCGGCGGGGGTCCCCGTGCTCGCCTCCATCGATCACGCGGTGCGGATCGTGGCCGCGCTGGATCGGCGCAGGCAGCGGCTGGAGACCTCCGGGCGGCGCTCGACTCTCGCGCTACCGGCACCCGCCGCGCCGGTGACGGAGCGGGCGGGCGTGCTCGACGAGCCGACCGGGCGCAGGCTGCTCGAGGCTCGGGGTATCGGGGTCGGCCCCTGGGCCCTGGCCTCGAACGCCGACGAGGTGGCGGTCGCCGTCGCCGGATTCGACTGCCCGTGTGCGGTGAAAGTCGTTTCGCCGCAGGTTGTTCACAAGTCCGAGGCCGGGGGCGTGCGGCTCGGCGTGGTCGCGGGCGACGCCGCCGCACAGGCTCGCGCGCTCACCGACGCCGTCCGGCGGGCCGTCCCGGGTGCGCGGATCGACGGCATGATCGTGATGCCGATGGCGCCGCGCGGGATCGAACTGCTGATCGGCGCCACCCGGGATCCGATCTTCGGGCCCGTCGTGGCCTTCGGCAGCGGCGGCGTGCTGGTGGAGGCGCTGGCGGACGTCACCTTCCGGGCGGCGCCGTTCACCGAACTCGAGGCGCACGAGATGATCCGGGAGACGATCGCATCCCGGCTGCTCGATGGGTACCGCCACCTGCCCCCGGTCGATCGCACCGCGCTCGCGCGCTTCCTCGTCCGCATCGGCGATCTGGTCGCCGCCCACCCGGAGATCGCGGAGTTGGACCTGAATCCCGTCATCGCCGCGGGTGCGGGCATAGTTCTCGTGGATGTCCGGATCGTCAGCGCGCCGGAGGAGAGGAAATCGTGAGTGAGCCAGTCCTGATCGAACGCACCGGCGACGTGGTCGTCTGGACCCTCAACGATCCCCGCGCCCGCAACCCGATCTCCGACGCCGCGACCATCGACGCCCTGGAGGCGGCCGTCGCCGCCGCGAACGCGGATCCGGCGCTGCGCGTGGCGATTCTGACCGGCGCGGGCACGGCCTTCTCCTCGGGCGGCAACGTCAAGCACATGCGCGACCGCACCGGCATGTTCGGCGGCTCCCCGGCCGAGCTGCGGCAGGGCTACCGGCACGGCATCCAGCGGATCCCGAAGGCGCTGTACCACTGCGAGATTCCGACCATCGCCGCGGTCAACGGACCCGCGGTCGGCGCCGGGTGCGACCTGGCGCTGATGTGCGATATGCGGATCGCCGCCAGCACGGCGACCTTCGCCGAGAGCTTCGCCAAGGTCGGCATCATTCCCGGCGACGGCGGCGCCTGGCTGCTGCCCCGCGCGGTCGGCATGGCCCGGGCCAGCGAGATGGCGTTCACCGGCGAGGCCATCGATGCGGCGACCGCCCTGGACTGGGGGCTGGTCTCCACGGTCGTGGAACCGGACGAACTGCTCGACGCCGCCCGCGCCCTCGCGGACCGCGTCGCCGCGAACCCGCCGCAGGTCCTGCGCATGACGAAAAAGCTACTCCGCGAGGGCCAATGGCAGAGCCTGGACAGCCTCCTGGAACTGTCCGCCGCCCTACAGGCCCTCGCCCACCAAACCGAAGACCACCACGAGGCCGTGTCCGCCCTGCTCGACCGCCGCACCCCCAACTTCACCGGCCGCTAGCCCGCCAGCTCAGCCGAAGGGCGGTGGGGCGGCGGGTTCCAGGCGGAGGACGCGGTTGCCGAGCATGATTTCGGCGCCGTGGGTCAGGGGCATGGGCTGGTGGGGCTGCAGGCGGATCCAATCGCGGTAGCCGGGCGGGCGGGTGTGGGTGCCGTTGGTGGACCCGCGGTCGACGACGGTGACATCCCAGTTCACCAGGTGGATCTCGGCGTGCGCGCGGGACATGCCGCCGGAGGTGTCCTCGATCTTCAAGGGCGCCAGGCCGCGCCGGGCCGCCTCGGAGTTCTCCGGATCGCGGCCGATCACCGCGTCGGCCGCCAGCAGGTAGGTCATGCCGTCGTCGAGCACCAGCGTGCCCAGCGGCGGCCGCACCACCTCCGTCGGCTGCTGGGTCTGGTCCACCGGCATCCCGCACACGGTGCAGAACGCCGAGCGCGGATCGCTGGGATGCGCTCGCGCACACTTGAATCCGACCACCCGGACCGATAGCGAGGTGGCGCGCGCGGTCGCCTCCAGACGGCGTTCCAGGTCCGGATCCGGAGTCGGCGCCGGATTGGTGCCGCGGGCCGCGCTCGGCACCCCGGGATCCGTTCCGGGAGCGGGCCGCCGCGGTTCGGCGGATGTCTCGCCCAGCTGCGTCTCGGCCGTGCGGGGATCGCCGCCGGGCCGCGGTGCCGGCGGCGGTTGCAGATCGATATCCGCTCGGGTCGGAGGCACCGGCGCATCGGACTTCCGATGCGCGCCGCCGTTGGCCCGCTCTCGATGTCGCGTCCGGGTCCGCTCCCCCTCGAACCACACGATCGCACCCGCGGCGGCCGCCACCCCCTCGACGAGCGATCCGATTCCCCGCTCCGGCAGCTCCGGGATGCGCCCGAGTTCGTCATCGATGAACAGGGCCGCGGCGCGGGCGGGCGGCTCGGCCACGCGGTCCACGGTGAACGCCGCGTCCACACCGCGGTACCGCTCCGGTCCGTGCTCGCCCGCCAGCACCGCCGTCACGCCACCGTGCAGGAAGATCGCCACCCCGCCGGTCTCGGCCCGCGACAGAATCCCCAGATCGATCGGCCGGTCCGGGCTGATCTGCTCGGCATCGCGCATCAGCCAGCGCGTCACCTCCCGGGCCACCAGCCGTCCCGGCCCGTCCGGCGCCTGCTCGGCCGCGTCCGACACCAACTGCGCCAGGGCCTCGGCCGCCAGCATGGCCGGGGATTCCGGCGTCACGCGGTCGCGGCCGGGATGCGCGACCAGCACCACCGCGCCCGCCACCCGGACCACCACATGATTGCCCGCGACAACCTCGACCTGCCGATCCATCAACGGAATCGGCCCCCGGGGTAGGTCTGCGCGGTCATCACCACATGCACCAGGTTAAAGGCAAACGGTTCGCACGGGGCCCCCGCCCGGCCCTCGGTCCGGTAATTTGAGACGACGCGTCGGGAGGAACGGGGGCTGATCCATGGGCCGCAGCGGACGTGCGTCGCTCGTCGCCGGGGCAATCGCGCTGGCGGGACTGCTGACCGGATGCGGAGTCTCGGGCACCCCCGTGCCGAGCGAAATCGACGTCCGGACATTGGAAGTCGGCCCGTACCAGGTGAACCGGCACGACTACGCCTGGGATTCGGACGGCACGGGCTCACTGCTGGAGGGCATGCGGATGTCGCAGGTCGTGGTGCCCGCCGTCCGCATCGATCCGTCGCTGACGATCGGCTCGGGCGGGCGTGTGGTCGCGAGCACCGCGGAGGCCACCGAGCGACTGCTCGCGGCGGTGTCCAAGCGCGTGCTCGACCGCCGCGAGATGCTCGTCGGCTACGTGGCAGGCGGATCCGACAGGCCCCGGAGCCCGGAGGCCACCGCGGTCACCGACCTGGTCATGCGGTTCCCGGACGCGCAGGCGGCCGCGCTGGCCGCCCGCGAGCTGGAGGACGCCGACTTCGGTGTCGCCCCGGACCTGAACCGCAAGCTCACGCTGCCGGAGTATCCGGACGCCTTCATCCACTACCGGCCCGGCGTCGCGACCATCGGAGCCTTCCTGGCGCACCGGGAATTCGTGATCTCGCTGTTCATCGAGCGTCCCCGGCCCGAGGAGCGGGACCTGCTGGCCTGGGTGCAGAAGACCCTCGACGCACAGGTGGCCGCGCTGGACCGGTTCCGCGCGACCCCGCGGGAGCAGCTCGATGAGCTGCCCGTCGACCCGGACCGGATGCTGGCCCGGGCGGTCGTGCGCGACCGGCGGCAGCGTCCGGATGCCGAGCGGTTCGGGGTGTTCGGCGGACCCGCGTTCGTGCACATCGCCGCCGACGCGGCGACCCGGCAGCGCCTGGTCGACGACACGGGACTGGACGCGGTCGCCATCGCCGAGACCAGCTCGGTGCTGCGGGTGCGCGACGGCGATGCGGGCCTGCGTCTGATCACCGGGCTGCTCGCCGCCACGGGACCGCAGTACGATCCGCTGGCCGCGCCGACGAGCATTCCGGGCGCGAAGTGTATGCAGCTCAACGGCAAGGGCGATCCGCAGCGCGAGAGCCGCTACCGCTGTTATGTGCCCTACCACCGCTACGTCGAGACGGTGGTGAGCAGCGAGCTGCAGGACGTCAAGCATCGGGCGGCCGCCGCGTACGCGCTGCTCGCGAACAACTATTGACCGCGCCGTGCTGTCCGTGCCCGCGCACCTGTTCGGCACGGGCGGCGCGAGCCGCCTGCAGTAGGATTCCGCGAGATGTACACGGAAGGGGAGGGCGTGAAGATCGCTGTGAGTTCGCCGCACGAGGCCCGGACGGCCTGATGTCCACTGTCGAACTGGTTCTGACCGACACCCGGCTGTGGGCGCGCAGCGAGGCCACGCACTGGGACGGCCCGCCCTCGATCGTGCCCGCCAGCGACGGCACGAGTTTCATTGTGGGAGAGGCGCTGCGGCCGCAGTATCCGGCGGTGTCGGTGGTGCGGCTGGCGGACGCCGACCGGATCGCCTTCCCGGCCCTGCCGACGCTCGCCGACGCCTTCGCCGTGTTGTTCGGGGCGGTGCTGACCAATTTGCGACTGACCGGGCCGTGCGAGCGGCTCACCGTCCTGGCCCCCTCCGACTGGGGACGACGGCGGTGCGCGGCGGTCGAGGCGGCCGCGTCTCGCCTGGTCGCCGACGTGACGGTCGAGCCGCTGGCTTTGCGCGCGGTGTCGCTCGGCGCGAGTACCGCGCAGCACCAGCGGATCGCGGTGCTGGAGCTGAACCCACTGTCCACCACCGTGACCCTGGTCGGCCGCTCCGGGTCGAACACCTGGATCGACGCCTGCGAGCACGAGCCGACCATCGGCCTGGCCGATGCGCCCGACGAGCCCGGCTCGGCCGCCGTCGGCGCGGTGGTCGCGCGCCTGCTGGCGGGGCAGCAGCCGACTTACCTACTGGCCGTGGGGATCTCGGATCCCGCCCTGCTGGAGGCGCTGCGCACGGCGATCGCCGCGCAGTGTGGGTTTCCCGTCGACGTGCGTCCCGTCGCGGGCGCCGAACTCATCCGCGGGTCGCAGCCGCCCGGGCAGGCCGCGCGGCCCAGCCGCTACGGACCCGCGGAGCCGCCGGCCGTCGAGTGGGACGCGCCGCTGCGTGACCACGCCGTCGCCGCCCAGCCGCCCAGATCGCGGCGCACCCTCGTCGGCACCGTGGCCGCGGCGGCCGTCCTGATCCTGGCGGTGGGTGTCGCGGTGGTGCTGACGCGATCCTCCGACGGCACGACAGCCGCGCCGCCCACCACCCGGCAGGCATCGGCGGAGCCCACCGCGCGGCCGACCCCGCAGACGTTCGGGCGCGTGCAGACACCGATTCCCGGCGGCTGGCACATCGCCACCCAGACCGACAACCGTGTCGATCTGAGCCCGGACAGCGGTGCGCGCCAACGGATCACGCTCACCCAGAAGGATCTCGCCCCCGGCTCGAGCGTCGACGAGGTCGCCCGCGCCCTGCAGGCCCAGATCCAGCGCCGACCCGCCGGAACGGTGACCGACCTGCGTCGCGACACCGCGTTCGGCGGGCGTCCCGGACTGTCCTACGAGGAATTCCCGTCCGACGGCACCACGGTCCGCTGGCAGGTCATCGTGGACTCCGGCCTCCAGGTCAGCATCGGCTGCCAATACCCTTCGGACGCCTGGCAGCCCATGGCCGCCCCCTGCGAACAACTGGTCCGCGATATGCGGATCACGCGCTAGAGGATCGGCGATCCGGTGTGCGAAGCACCAGGACCGTGATCTCACTGGGAGCGAAGACGCGCAGGGGCGGGCCCCAGAATCCGGTGCCGCGGCTGGTGTAGAGCTGGGTGTGCTCGCCGTGGCGGCTCAGGCCCGCGACGACGGGCTGGTCGAGGCGGACCAGGTAGTGGAACGGCCAGATCTGACCGCCGTGGGTGTGGCCCGAGATCTGCAGTGCGACACCGGCTTTCACCGCGTCTCGGATCTGTTTGGGTTGATGGGCGAGCAGTATCACCGGCAGCGCGGGGTCGCCGCCGGAGAGGGCGGCGGGAAGATCGGGGCCGTGTCCGTCCAGCGCGATGCCGGTCGGATCGTCGATACCAGCGATCACCAGCCGGTCGCCGCCCCTCTCGATGATCTCGTGCTGATTGTGCAGCGGCTGCCAGCCCAGATCCGTCATGACCTCGATCCAGCCCGGGGCATCGCCGAAATACTCGTGGTTGCCGGTGATGTAGTACCGGCCGAGTTCCGCCTCGACCTTGCCCAGCGGCTCCACCTGCGGCCGCCGCCGCACCACCGGACCGTCTGCGAGATCGCCCGCGTGGCAGGCGATATCGGCCCGCTGCTCGTTGACGATCTCGACCACGCGCTCCGACCACCGCAGCCGATTCAACGCGGCGAAGTGCGTATCGGTGACGACCACCATCCGCAGGCCGTCCAGGCCGCGCCCGAGCCCCGGAATCGTCACCTCGACCGTCCGCACCCGCGGCGCCCGCCGCGCCTCGAACATCCCCCAGCCGACCAGCCCCGCCCACACCGCGAACACACCCACCGCGACGACGCGCGAACGGACCGGATCCGCCACACCCCCGACGATCAACCCCGCCCGCACGACGGCCCCGACCACCGACCAGGTGAACAACACCCACACGACCCCGAGCAACGTATCCCCCACGACCACGGCCGCATCCGACTGCACCCGCCCGTGCCCGAGCACCAGCCCCGCAGGCAGGCACACGAACGCGGCCGAGAACATCGCGGTCCCGGCCCAGAACATCGCCCCCGAACTCGTGGCGTACACCAGCAACCACCACGGCACCAGAAACAACAGGCCCAGAATCCCCAGCACCACGGCAACTCGCGGAACGTATTTCACCAGACCAACCTACGCGCAGCGGATTGCGATTCGCCCAGCGTTTCCTACCGCCTGACCCGAGACCTGGAGCTGCAAGGAAACCCCAACCCGACGCCAAGCCGACCGGATCACCATGCTGTGGTCCGATCGGGTGCCGCCGAGGCCGAAACCCGGGGCATGACGTGCCCCTCCACAGGTGGTTGCTCGATCCTGACCCGGACCGGCTTCTGAAGTAGGATGCCGCGAGATACACACGAGAAGGGGGAGGGCGTGAAGCTCGCCGCGAGATCAGCGATGGCTCGGACAACGTCTGCCTTGATCACGGCGGGACTGGTGGTTGCCGCGGTAGGAGCGTGCGGTTCGGACAAAACCGGCGATCCGACTCCGGAGGGACCTGACGTGTCCAACCTCGACGTCGGCAACTACCAGACCACACCACGGGTCATCGGCAACGCCAAGAACTTCAAGCAGGCTCGGGTTCGCGAATCCCAGCGCCTCGCCGACTACGTCGCGCTGCCGTTCGAGGCCGACCCCACCTATGTCAAGGACGATACCAACGGCATCAGGCCGCACATCGTCCTCAATCGAAAAGGCATGGGCGACCTGGTCGTCAACGACACGTTCGACGACGTGGCCAAGGACCTGCTCGCCGGTTGGACCAATCGGTGGTCCACTCAGGAGACCCCCGATCACAAGGACCGGACGCTCAGCATCGCGGTCATGGAGTTCCCGGATGCCAAGACGGCCGCGAGCGTCGGCCCCACCCTCGAGAACGACGACTTCACGTTCACGCCGGACAACCAGCCGGTCCCGATCGCGAAATACCCGAACACCAAGGCACATTGGCGGCCGACGGTCTCGTCGATCGGTTCGTGGACGGCGCACGATCGGTACGTCGTCTTCATCAAGGTCGACGACGACACCTCGGCGCCCGATCTCCCCGCGCTCTCGACGCAGGTCGAACGCATGCTGGATGTGCAGCTACCGCTGCTCGACAAGTTCCAGCCCACGCCCGCGGACAAACTGGCGACCATTCCCCTCGACCCGGACGGCCTGCTGGGCCGCACCCTGCCGACGAACCCCGAGACACCGTGGCGGCCGGACCCCGACGGGACGTATATGGGCCGCGGCGTGATGGCGGGCCTCGACTCCGATCCGAGCCTCGACTTCCTGACGATCGGCGACCTGGACCTGGTCTCCTACGGTGACGCGACGGTCTTCCGCAGCAGGACGGACCAGGGCGCCGAGGCACTCTGGCAGAAGTGGCGACAGTCCGGGGACAAGGAGAACAAACAGTCGGTGGAGCCGCCCAAAGGCATCGATACACCCGTCGAGTGCTCGACCGACAAACCGAATCCCAACTATCCCGAATATCAGGGAATCAAGCTGTGCATGTTCAAGACAGGCCGATATCTCGTGCAAGCCGTAGCTAGGCAGATCCAGGACCTGCATCAGAAGATGCTGGCTCAGTACGTTCTGCTGCAGGGGCGGTGAACCCGATGCGGCCACAGAGATCCACCATATATCGAAAGAGCCTCACCACACTCTCGGCGGTTGCCGCCCTGGCGTTGTCGGCTACTGCCTGTGGGGCATCCAGCAGCGGTCACGCCGTTCCAGGAATGACACCGGCCAACGTCGCGAAGCTCAATATCGGACCGTATGCGGGTACACCTGGTGATTACGAACCGGACATCACCAAGAAGGACGATGTATTTCCGATCGAATCGCGACGACTCATGAGCGTGCTGGTCTCCCCGGACGAGATCGATGCGGAGATGAGCAATCTGGTAGCCACGCAGATAATCGAAAACACCAGTTCGACATTCGACGACCTGCTCGGCGTCTTTCCGAATTCGTTCAAACCGGTAGCCGAGCGTAACAACCTGATCGGTGGCGCCTACACATCACGCGGCAACGGCAGTCGTCGCAGCGAGAAACTCCTGGCGCTCGCCATCATGCGCTTTCCCTCCGAAAAAGCCGCACAGGCCGCCGCGGCAGAATTCGAGCAGGATATCACCAGCAGGCACCCGGAGCGTCACCCCATCCCGATCGCCGGTCATCCTGCCGCGCATTCCGGTTCGTCGACCGATACGCTGGGCACCGCATTCGTCGCACACGGCCCGCATGTGATCACGGCGTCGCTGACGATTCCGAAACCCGACGCCGCGGCGCTGGGCACCGGCCTGAAAAAGGTCCTGGATCTGCAGGTCGCACGGTTGGATACCACGCAACCGACCGCCCCGGACGATATGCTCGATCTTCCGCAGAACCCCAGCGGCATCATGCGATACGCGCTGCAACAACCCGCCAAGATCTACGACAGCACCATCGAGGAAAACACGGTCGGATACTACGAGCCCGCCGGGGACCTCCACTTCGAACGCGATGCGGCCGGTCTGCGCAGAGCATTCGCCGAAAACGGAGTAGACCTGGTCGCGAGGAACGACGGCGTCGTATACCGCACGCGAGACCTGGAGTCCGCGTTCAAGCTGCAGGCCGCCCTGACCAGGCTCGGGCGCGACGACGAGGAGGTGCCGAATCCTCCCGGCGTGACCGACTCCCACTGCGTCAAGCTCGACAACAAAGAACCCATTCGCAATCACACGTTCTTCTGCGCGGTCGTCTATGGCCGCTACGTCGGAGTGATCGGCGCGCAGGCCAAGATGACGGGCGCGGTGGACCCGGCCTTCTATCAGCGCGCCGCGGCCCAATATTCGATACTGACCAAGAGTGAATAGCGACTGCATATGACCCGGAAAGATGTACCCCAGACGACGCGCGGCCGCACCGCCGTCGGGCGACTCGTGCTCGCAATGTCATCCGTGGCAGTCCTCGTCGGCGCGATCGGGTGCGGAGAAACAGCATCGGAATCACCCACCATCGACGTGGCGAAATTGGATTCCGGGAATTACCCGACGACGCCGCGGGATATGAACGCGGTCAAGGACGCGGTCTCCGGCGCGGTGCAGGAATCCATCCGCATGGCGGAATTCCTACCGTTGATGCTCGATATCGACAGCCGACTCATATACGGCCGCAGCGCCATTACCCGCGCACACACCGCGAAATTCGCCCCGACACTCAACTCCAAAGAGATCAAATTCGCCGACGCCGCACCCGGTCTGGTCTCCGGCTGGAGCACCTACGGCAACCGACGCCCCGGACAACAGCCCGGCCTCCGGGTCGAGTTGACATTGTTGCGGTTCGACAGCGCCGAGCACGCGGCCAACGCCGCCAAGGTCATGGCCGACGACGACGCCAGGCAATACGCGCCGAAGGGCCCGCTCACCATCGTCGGTTATCCGGCATCGTCGGCGTCCCTCACCAAATACGACTCGGTCAGCTCGTTCACACCCCAGGGCAACTTCCTGGCCAAGCTCTATATCAACAGCCCGATGGCGACGCCGCCGGATCCGGCGCCGTTGACCGAACTCACCAAGACGGTGCTGGACAAGCTGTTCGAATCGCTGAAGGGTTATGAGCCCACACCGCCCGACCGCTTGGCGGAGGTTCCCAACGATGTCGACGGCCTCCTGGGCAGGACGATTCCGCTGGACAAACCCACGGCTTACACCGGCATCTACCGCCCCCATGCCGCACTGCATCGGCAGAGTCTCCCGGACTCCGCCAAACAAGCCTTCGCCGACGCCAAGGTCGACCTTGTGGCGGAGCAGGACGACTTCATCTATCGCACGGCGGATGCGGCCGCCGCGAAGCGGCTCATGGCCGCCTATCTCACCCAGGTCGAGGACCGCTACGAGGCGATGGACAGCCCGCCGGGACTGCCGACCGCCAAGTGCCTGAAGCTGAAGGACAACAGCGCCTCGGACGTGAAGTTCCGCTGCTATCTGCCCTACGACCGTTATCTGGCGTTGGTCCCGAGCGAGCAGCCCCAGGATCTTCATCAAAAGACAGCCGCGCAATACAAGCTGCTGGCCGCCGGTCGGTAGCCCGAGGCGGGTCGATTACCAGCGCCCCCCTTGCTAGATTCTGACCACCAACCGGTGTCCGACGGGCACCAGATAGGCACAGAGGAGGATCGGATGCCGTTGCAGCCCGGTGCGATGATCGGCGGCTACCGGGTGATTCAGGTGCTCGGCAGCGGCGGCATGGGTACCGTCTACCTGGCGCAGAACCCGATCCTTCCCCGTCGTGACGCGTTGAAGGTGCTGAGCGCGGACCTCTCGACCGATCCCGAGTTCCGTGCGAGATTCGAGCGGGAGGCGAATCTCGCTGCCGGGCTGGACCATCCGAGCATCGTCAAGGTGTACAGCCGCGGCGAAGAGGACGGCCAGCTGTGGATCGCCATGCAGTACGTCCGCGGGACCGACGCCGCCGAGGAGGCCGCCAAGGGACCGGCGGCCATGCCTCCGCAGCGGGCGCTGCGTATCGTCACCGAGGTCGGCAAGGGCCTGGACTACGCCCATCGGCGCGGACTGTTGCATCGGGACGTCAAACCGGCGAACTTCCTCCTGTCGGCCTCGGACGACGACGATGATGAGGAGCGGGTGTATCTCACCGATTTCGGCGTGGCCAAGTCGGCGGAGGACGGCCAGGATCTCACCTCGACCGGTAACTTCATGGCGACGGTGGCCTACGCCCCGCCGGAGCAACTGCTGGGCGAACGGCTCGACCACCATGCCGATATATACAGCCTGGGATGTTCCCTCGTTAAACTTCTGACCGGCCAAAACCCATTTCCGGCAACGGTTCCGGCGATGGTGATGATGGGTCACCTGCATGAGGCGCCGCCCAGGGTGAGCATGCTCCGCTCGGGACTTCCCCCCGCGCTGGACGACGTGATCGCGCGGGTCATGGCCAAGAATCCGGCCGAGCGTTTCAACAGCTGCCGGGAGTTCACCCACGCGGCAGAGATCGCGTTGCTGGGGCAGGGCGCCCAGTATCGCCCGCCCGCACCGGGATACACGACGCCGCCGCACAGCCAGCCGGTCGCGCAGCAGGTGGAATACAACTACACGCAACCCACGCGCGGGGCGACCGTACCGCGTCTCGCGGCCACAACACCCAACGTGAACAACCTGACACCCCAGCGGTCCAGATCACGAAAGTTCTTGGTGCCCGGACTGGTTGCGCTGGTGGTCGCCGTGGCGGTGGCTGCCGGAACGTATTTTCTGACCAAGGACGGCACACCACCCGCATCGACCGACAAGGTCGCCGAGGCGAAGAACAATCACCCGCAGTTCAACGGCAAGTCGGTGGTCGCGCTCCGATACTCCAACGCCGGTATGTCGGCCGACCTCGACCCCAGCGACCAGACCGACTTTCTCCAGGATCTCGGATTCCGATACAGCCAGGACTATCGCGCCACCAGCGGTGAGAAATCGCCGCGGCAATTGTCGTTGAGCGGGCTGGACGTCAAGAAGGTCGATGTGCTCGTCATCCTGAGAACCGACAGCCAGGCGGGTAACGGCGGGCTGCGCGGTCTGCCCAATCCGGTGCTGGGTACATCCGCGAAAATCGTTGTGGTCGACGACCCTACAACAGTTCAGGCTTACCAGGCGTGGACGGAGCAGTCGGTCGACACCCTCGTGGACAAGATGGTGCCGACGCTCGCCAAGGTCGTCACGTAGGCCCGATCGGTAACAGAAAAGCGGCTGGTCGGAATTCCTTGCCGACCAGCCGCTCGCATCGTAGGCGCTTCGACTAGCCTCCGAAGCCGCCCGCCAGCGACGCATCCAGCGCGAGGGCTTCGTCCATCGCCGACTGCGATACATTGATCAGATCCTGCAGCTTGGTCAGCGCGTCCGCGAACTCGGCGTTCCAAGCCTTGTGCGAGACATCGAACTGTTCTGCGGCTTTACCACGCCACACCGACAGCAGCTCGGCACTGGCCTGCTCGATGTCCTGGCTGTCGGTCGTGAGCTTGGCGTGCGACCCACGCAGATCACCCAGGCCGGGAACGATGATGGCGGGGTTGTACTTGGTGAAACCCATTGTTTCTACTCCGTTCTATGTAGAAAGAAAGCCAATTACATTTGCAGCTTGGCGATATTGCCACTGCTGTCGGCCTGTGCGGCATTGGTCTTCTGGACGACGACCTGAAGGTGTTCGCGCATCGCATCGATCTTCGCGTTCAGGCGAATGCCTTCCTGCTGCCAGCTATCGGCGACACCGGTGAACGCGACGTACGCGTCGCCCTCCCAACCGGCCTTCATCTCCTGCGCCTTGGCGGTGACGGCGTTGATCTGGCTGCGCATCTTCTCGATGGCGTCCATGACCTTCTGAGCAGCGCTGGAGATCGCCGCATCATCCTGTTCCATTGCCTGGGTCATATCCCCTAGCCCCTCTCTACGTTCTCTTCGGATCGAGTCGACTCACGACTTGGCACATCGATCCCCTACATATCGATTCGACGCACGGTGCACGTCGTTGGTTCCATCGGCTCCCACAGTTTCGGAACCCTGGGAGAGCACCGGCCACCGCAACAGCTGACGTCATGCGGCCCGGGCAGAGTCCCACCCCCCTTCCTCGCTTCCGTACGACACCGGCCCGCGAGCCTGGTCGACTAGCTGTTTAGAGTACACGGCCGGGCAAGCCCCTATCAGGCCTGCGATCGTGCACTCCGACCGAGTCATTGCCCGGGGCTCCACGCCGCCTGGAACAGGTCGTTGCCTGCGCGAGTGATGAGCGTTCCCCGGCCCGGCGGCATCTCGCTCGGCCGCACATTCCCCAGTAGTTGACCCTCGTCGCGGTTGCCGCTCATGATCAAGCCGATGGCGCCGACATCGCGCATTCGCGAGATCACCGGGTCGTACATCGCTCGCGACGCGCCGCCCGAGCGGCGGGCCACGATCAGGTGGAATCCGAGATCCTTGGCGTGCGCCAGGAATTCGACCAGGACGGCGATCGGATTGCCGGAGGAGGTGACCACCAGGTCGTAATCGTCGACGACCACATAGACATCGGGACCGGACCACCACGAGCGATCGCGCAATTGCTGCTGTGTGATGTCGGGACCGGGCATGCGGTCCTTGAAGAGCGCGGCCAGCTGCTGTGCCAGCGATGTCAGCACTTCCTCCGAGGGCGCGTACCCCGCCAGGTGCTCGGTTTCGATCAACCCGAGCATGGTGCGCCGGTAGTCGGCCAGCACGATCTTCGCCTGGTCCGGCCGGTTGGATTGGATGATGCCCTGGACGATCGTGCGGAGCAGGTTCGTCTTGCCGCTCTCGCTGTCGCCGAAAGCCAGGAAGTGCGACTGCTCTTCGAAATTGAAGAAGACCGGGGCCAGTTCGGATTCGTTCAGGCCGACCGGGATCCGCGCGTTCTTGCGGCTCGGATCCAAGGTGGCGGGCCAGCCGTTCAGCATGTGCAGCAGCTGATCTCGGGTGAACGTATCCGGCAGCATCCGGACCACCGGCGCCGGGCGTCCCGGCGTCCGGGCGGCGATATCGCTGACGGCGGCGGCCACGCCGGTGCTCAGGTCCACGGGGTTCGAGCTGCCGTCGACCCGCGGCAAGGCGGTCAGCATGTGCAGGGCCTCGGGCGTCATGCCGCGGCCGGGGCGACCCTGCGGGACCAGCGCGGCGACCTTGCGGCCGAAGTCGGAGTCCATCGGATCGCCGAGTCGCAGCTCGATGCGGGTACCGATCTGATCCTTCAGCGCGGGGCGCGCCTCCATCCAGCGCGACAGCGACAGCACCACGTGCACGCCGTAGGACAGGCCCTGGGCGGCGAGGTTGGTGATCGGCTGTTCGAGCGGGTCGAAATCCTGGCGGATCGAGCCGTAGCCGTCGATGACCAGGAAGACGTCACCGAACGGGTCCTCGTGCACACCGGCCACGCCCGGGCTGGAGCCCGGATCCGACGCCCGCATCCGGCGGAACTCCGCCATCGACTCGACACCCAGTTGGCGGAACCGCAATTCGCGCTGGCGGACGATGGTCTGCATCTCGGAGATCGTGCGGCGCACCTTGTCGACCTCGAGGCGGCTCGCCACCGAACCCACGTGCGGCAGGCCCTCGAGGCTGGCCAGCGTGCCGCCACCGAAATCCAGACAGTAGAACTGCACCTGCTCGGCCGTGTGGGTCAGCGACATCGCCATGATCATCGAGCGCAGGGCGGTCGACTTACCCGACTGCGGGCCGCCGACGATGGCGACGTTGCCGCGCGAGCCGGACAGGTCGACGATGTACGGGTCGCGGCGCTGGTCGTAGGGGCGGTCGACGATGCCGATCGGCGCCCGCAGCGACGCGACCTGGTTGTACTCGCCGGTGAGGATCGAGCGCGGGATGAGCTGGTCCAGGGTGGGCGCCGCGTCCAGCGGCGGCAGCCAGATCTCGTGGGCGCGGCGGCCGTGGCCCCGGATACGGGACACCAGCATGTCGAGGTTGGAGATCTTCTCGCCCTCGTCCTTGGCCTGCTCCACCACCACCGGCTCCTGCGGCAGCGGAAGCCGGTCGCTGGCACGGAAATTCACGTGACCGGCGGAGAAGGCGCGGGCGTTGATGTCGATCTCCCCGCCCGCGATGCCCGCCTGGGTGACCTCGCGCTGCGCGCCGCCGCCGACGTAGGTTCCGGAAACGTAGGACGCCTGGAAGCGCCGGATCTCGCCGTCACCGGCCTTCAGGTATCCGCCGCCCGGGCTGGAGGGCAGGTTGTAGGCGTCGGGCACACCCAGCACCTGACGAGACTCGTTGGCGGAGAACGTCTTCAGGCCGATCCGGTAGGACAGGTGGGTCTCCAGGCCCTTCAGCTTGCCCTCTTCCAGGCGCTGCGAGGCCAGCAGCAGGTGTACGTGCAGCGAGCGGCCCAGTCGGCCGATCATCACGAACAGCTCCGCGAAATCCGGGTGCTGCGAGAGCAATTCGGAGAACTCGTCCAGCACCACGAACAGCGCGGGCAGCGGGTCCAGGTCGGCGCCGGCGGCGCGGGCCTTCTCGTACTCGCCGACGTTGGCGAAGTTACCGGCCGAGCGCAGCACCTCCTGGCGGCGGTTCATCTCACCGGCCAGCGCGTCCTTCATGCGGTCGACGAGGTCGGCCTCCTCCTCCAGGTTGGTGATGACGGCCGCGACGTGCGGCACGTCTTCCAGGCCGAGGAAGGTGGCGCCGCCCTTGAAGTCGACGAGGACCAGGTTCAGCTGGTCGGGCGAGTGCGTCGCCAGCTGCGAGAGCACCAGGGTGCGAAGGAATTCCGACTTACCGGAACCGGTGGCGCCGATGCACAGGCCGTGCGGGCCCATGCCGTTCTCCGCGGCCTCCTTGATGTCCAGGTACACCGGCAGCCCGTCGGCGCCCACGCCGAACGGGACGCGCAGGCGCTCCCGGCCGTAGCGGGGCTTCCAGGCGTACTCCGGGTTGAACGTGCCGATATCGCCGAGGCCCATCAGCTGCGACCACGACGAGATGACCTCGGCGCTCTCCTCCGCCGCCACATCGCTGCCGCGCTGTACGGCCACCCGGAACGGGGCCAGGCGGCGCGCCACCTGCTCGGCCTGGCGGGCGCTGATCCGGTCGATCAGCGCGAAGCGCTCCATATTGCCGGTGGCGCCGCGGCCGACGCATTCGCCGTTCTCGACCACCATCTGGATACCGCGCGAAACCGCCAGGCGCGGAGCGTAATTGCACAGATCGATGACGGTGACGCCCTCGAAGCCGGACTCGCGCAGGCTGTCCTCTTCCGCCTCGAGCAGGCCGCCGTCGACCACGATGATGATGTGCACCAGGTTCTGATTGGCGGGCTGGTTGCGCGAGTAGCGAACTCGATTGTGCAGCAGCGGATTCAGGCCCGCGGCCATCTCGCGGACCGAGCCGTACACCATGCGCTCGGTGCCGACGCCGTCGTGCGATTCGGGGTGCTGGGTGTGCGGGAGCCACTTGGTCCACTCCCACTCGCGCATGGTGTCGGCGCCGCACACCACCGCCAGCAGCACCTGGTCCGGCGCCTGGAACATGCACAGCTGCAACAGCATCGCGCGCGTCATGTCCCGGGCCTGGGTGCGGTCGCCGTTGAGCTGGATGGTGGCGAAGCCCTTCACCGCGATCGCGGTCGGCAGGTCGACCACCGTGGAGTGCGTGCGCACGAACCGGCGCAGCGAGACCGCGGCGATCGGCTCCAACTCCTCGACCGGGCCCGTCTCCGGGGAGACCAGCCGGGTCGCCAGCCGCTGCCCGCCCAGCCCGATGCGGGCGTGGCAGAAGTCCTTGTCGCCCGGGCGCCGCTCCCACATGCGGCTGGTGCCCGCGAGCATCCAGATCAGGCCGGGCTCCGGGTGGCTCCACTCGACGGCCTCGCGCTGCTGTCTGGCGGTCTCGTCGACATCCTTGCGGACCTGATCGAGATAGCGCAGGTAGTCCTTGCGGTCCTCGTTGGCCTCCGCCGCCTTCTGACCCTTCCCGCCCTGACCTGCGAACATGCCGACCATCGAGAAGACCATCATCATCGGGAACATCATGCCCATGGGGTTGGAGGCGATGCCCCCGCCCTGCGTGAACAGCAGGGCCATCATCCCCACCATGCCGACGATCATCACGACCGGCATGAGCTTCTGGATCAGACTGCCCGGTACCGCGCGCGGAATCTCCGGCGGCGGCTGCAATGTGACCTCGCCACCGGGCGATCTCGGGACCTCCCGGCGTTGACGGCGTTGAAACCGGACTGTGCTCATCGACGGAAGATCCCCCTTCGCGGCAGTGCTAGCGGGCTCAGTGTAGAGCGCACTGCCGACATGACGTACAGTTCGGAGGCATTCTGCACGGACCGGCCGCGCGACCGCAAACCGGGGCGGATGCGGAAACCCGAGGTAGAGACGGAGTTGGGGGCAGCGTGACGCACGCGCGACTGGAACATATCGAAGAGGATTCGAGCCGCGGGATCGTCCGGGCGCCCGATCTTGCCCGCGTAACCATTCTGGCCAAACATACGCAGGTGGATATGGCCATTCCGGTCGACGTCCCGGTCGCACTCGTCATTCCCAGCGTCGTCGACATGGTCGCGCAGCACAGTCGGCACAACGACTTCGACAACTCCGGTGAACAGTTCCAGCCCGCGGAATGGGTGCTCGCGCGCATCGGGCAGCCGCCGTTCTCCAATTCGCTGAGCCTGGGGGAGCAGGGCGTGCGCGACGGCGAACTGCTGATGCTGGAGAGCGCCGACCACGTGGCGCCGACGCCGCTGTTCGACGACATCATGTACAACGTCGCGATCGCCGACGCCGACCATTTCCGCACCTGGTCGCCGGGGGTGGCGCGAGTCACCGGCTCGGTCATCGCCGTGCTGACCATGCTCGTCGGCTGCGCCGGGCTGCTCACCGCGCCGGAGGCGCTGTCGGGCTACATCACCGGGTCGATCGCCGCGTTCATCGCCATTCTGCTGGTCATCGCCGCGACCGTGCTGAGCCGGATGTACGGCGATCGCGCCACGGCGCTGATCCTCGGCGGATGCGCGCTGCCCGCCGCGTTCACCGCGGGCATGCTGCTGGTTCCCGACCATTACGGATGGGCGAACATCCTGCTGGGGGCGGTGCTGGCCGGGGCGACCTCGATCCTCGCCTGGCGGGTCAGTGGGGTGGGCCTGGCGCTGTTCATCGGCACCACCACGCTATCGGTGTTCGCCGTCCCCGCGGCGCTGGTGGGCCTGCTGACCTCGCAGCCGGTGAAGGCCATCGGCGCCGTCGCCGCCGCGCTCGCCCTGGCGGGCCTGTCGCTGTCGCCGCGGGTGTCGATGCTGCTGTCCAAGCTGCCGCTGCCGCCGGTGCCCTCGCCGGGCACCCCGATCGACCCCACCGAGGACGATCCCGACGACCATCGCGCGCTGCCGACCATGGAGGCGCTGCGCGCGAAATCCGAACGCGCACGGATGTATCTGGCCGGACTGGTCACCGCGACGACGCTGGTGACGGTCGTCGGTGTGCTGGCCGCCACCGACCCCGGCGCCGCCGACCCGTTCTGGCCCGGAGTGGCGCTCGCGCTGGTCGGCGCGATCGTGCTGATGTTTCGCAGCCGCACCTACGCCGGGGCCGAGCAGGCCGTGGTGCTGCTCGCCGGCGGCGCCACCATCCTGCTGGCCATGATGATCGCGGCCGCGCTCACGATGGAACAGCCGCTGGCGGTGTTCGGCGCCGCGATGGTGATGGTGATCGGCGCGCTGATCCTCGGCCTCGTCGTGCCCAATCAGTCCGCCACCCCGCCGATGCGCCGGGCCGTCGAACTGCTGGAGTACACCTTCGTGGCCGCGGTGATACCGCTGGTGTTCTGGGTGGCCGAGCTGTACTCGCTGGTTCGCTCGCTGTAGCGCCATGAGACCGAAGATGTTCGGGCGCAACGTGGTTCGCGTCGTCGCGGCGGCCGCCGCGCTGGGAATGAGCGTATCGGTGGGCGCCGGATCGGCGTTCGCGGACAAACCCGTGGTACCGCCGGGCGCGGCGCCACCGGCGGGTAATGCCGCGCCGCCGGGCGCGACGGAGCGCAACGCCAACTCGGTCTGCCCGGTCGGCACCGTGTGGGGCGGCGACGGGCCGACCATCCCCACACCGCAACGCGCGCTGGACCTTCCGCACGCCTGGCAGTTCTCCAAGGGGGCCGGGCAACTGGTCGCCGTCATCGATACCGGCGTCGCGCGGCACCCCCGACTGCCGGGACTCATCGCGGGCGGCGACTACGTGAGCACCGGCGACGGCACCGAGGACTGCGATTCGCACGGCACGGTCGTGGCCGGAATCATCGCTGCCAGTGAGGAACCCGGCCAGGGCTTCGCCGGAGTGGCGCCCGAGGCACAGATCCTCACCATCCGGCAGACCAGTTCGCAGTATCAGGAGAAGGGCAAGTCCCGGGAGCAGGCGCCGGACGCCATGCCCGAGGGCTACGGCAATACCCGCACGCTGGCCTCCGCGGTGCGCCGCGCCGCCGACATGGGCGCGTCGGTGATCAACGTGTCCGAGGTGGCCTGCAACACCACGATCGAGGATTCGGAACTGGGCGCCGCCGTCCGGTACGCGGCGCTGGAGAAGAATGTCGTGGTGGTGGCCGCCGCGGGCAACAACGACAAATGCAAGGGCACCAATCCGGTGCTCGATCCGCTGGATCCGGCCGCGGACCCGTGGAGCAAGGTCAATATGAACGTCTCGCCCGCGCGCTACGACGACTACGTGCTGTCCGTGGGCTCGATCGACCGCAACGGCCAGCCGTCGAAATTCACCGTGCCGGGACCGTGGGTGGGCGTGGCGGCGCCCGGTGAGGACATCGTCTCGCTCGACGTGCATTTCGACGAGGGCGGCAGTAAAGGCACCGCCGTCGGGACGGTCAGTCCGCAGGGCCAGGGACAGCAGGCCCAACTGCAGGGCACCAGCTTCG
Source organism: Nocardia thraciensis (assembly GCF_054782435.1). Lineage (NCBI taxonomy): Bacteria > Bacillati > Actinomycetota > Actinomycetes > Mycobacteriales > Nocardiaceae > Nocardia > Nocardia thraciensis. The sequence continues at coordinate 190,753 of NZ_BAAGSM010000010.1, read as the reverse complement.
CCGCGCCCTATGTATCGGGGGTGGCCGCGCTGGTGCGAGCCCGCTTCCCCGAACTCAGCGCGCTCGAGGTGATCCAGCGCATCGAGGCCACCGCGCACGCCCCGGCCGAGGGCTGGAATCCCTTCCTCGGATACGGCGCCGTCGATCCGGTCGCCGCCCTGACCGCCCAGGTCCCGAATCAGTTGCCGCCCAAGCGCCCCAGCCCTGCCAAAAGCCTGCAGCTGCCGGTGCCCCAGGCCCCGCCGCCGCCGGACAACACCGCCCGCAACGTCGCCCTGATCGGCACCGGCGTGATCGCGCTGCTGCTCGTACTGGGATATCTGGCGTCGTTCCCGATCCGCCGCCGCCTCGGGGTCCGCGAGGACTGAGCTGGTCGAAGCGCCGGCGGGTGTTTGCCGCGACCGTCGCCGGGGCCCGGACCTCGTCCCAGCTCATGGCCTGCTGGTCGTACAGTTCGACGAGATCGATCGTCTCCATATGGTTGCGACTTCCTTCCCGTCCCGAATTCATCGGTATCGAGGACTACGCGACCGGCGATAGTTTCGATGCACCCCACGGTCGGCCGTTCCGCGGCTGCCCGACGATCGATCAAGGCAGTATCCGCATGGTTCAGACCGGTATTCACACAGGCTCCGAAGCGCTCTCCCCTCCGGCGAATCCGGCGGCGGTGAGCCGCCGGGTGGCCTGGGAACGCACTACCAATATCCCGATGGGCGTGCTGGCGGTCGCCTTTCTCGGCGTCTACGCCTGGCACGTCCTCGATACCGGGGCCTCACCGGCGCTGGACACCTGGCTGACGGCCGCCGACATCACGATCTGGGTGATCTTCGCGGCGGATTTCGCGATCCGGGTCGGATTGTCCACGCGGCGTTGGCGTTTCCTGCGCACCCACCCGCTCGAACTGCTGATCGTCATACTGCCGCCGATCCGCCCGCTGCGCCTGTTGCGGGCCGCCCTGCTGGTGCTGGACACGCTGAATCGCAATACGTTCAGCCGCATGCGCCTGTCGATCTTCGTCGGCGTGAGTTCGCTGCTGGTCGTATTCCTATGCAGCCTGGCGATGTTCGACGCCGAGTACGGCGCCCCGGACGCCAAGGTCCAGAGCTTCGGCGACGCCCTGTGGTGGGCGGCCGTCTCGGTGACCACCGTCGGCTACGGCGACTACTACCCGGTCACCACCGAGGGGCGCCTGGTCGCCCTGATCCTGATGACCTTCGGCATCGGCCTGATCAGCTTCGCCATCGGCACCACCACCAGCTGGGTCCTGGACCAACTGAAGACCGTCGAGGAATCCACCGAACGCACCGACATCGAGGTAGGCAAGCTCATCGAGGAGATCCGCGCCCTGCGCTCCGAGGTCGCGGCACTGCACACGAACGAGATGCCGCCGCGGGCCTGATCGCTCAGTTCTGGCCCGTGACCGCGGTCTTGTCGTCCTTGGATTTCACCAGTTCCTTGGCGGGGTTCGGGTCGGGGGCCACGCCGTCGTGGGCGACCATGGCCTCCTGGCGGCCGAGGGTGGGGCCGGGGGCGAGCAGGCCGACGATCGGCCAGGGGGCCGGTTCGGGCTTGGCCTTCTCCGAATCCATGCCCAGGGCCTTGGCGGCCTCGTTGTCCTTGATGCCGTAGCGGACCCCGGTGTCGGCGATGAAGAACTGGCTGTCGCGGCGCTGGCTGTCCGGCTCGATGCCCGTGGTCTGCACGAAGACCCCGGAACCGGGCGTGGAGTAGAAGGCGTCGACGTTCGGGCCCGACGCGTCGGCCCGCGCCAGCGGCGTCGTCTTCGAGTTGTCGGGCAGCGGCAGCATGTGGCCGGTGATCAGCGACAACTCGGCATGCCTGCTGCCATCCGACTTCTCGGCGGCGCCGGCCATCGGCTTCCACGACAGACAGCCCACCGGCTGATCCTTCGTGTCGACGATCCTCGGCGCGAGCTCCGGGTACTTCGACACCTGCAGTTCGCTGGTCGGCGGCGCGTTGGTGCTGTCGTACTGGGTGATCGAAGCATTCTGCGACACAGTCGGATTCGAGTTCCGGATGATGTCGGCGGTCAGCGGCGACACCGCCTGGATGCCGTCGCGCAGCACGACGAAGTACTGATCCTTGGTGTCGACGTGCACCACGTCGCCGATGCGGTGGCTGCTGCCCAGCGAATAGGAGGGCAGGCCGCCCGGATCGTCGATCTTCGGCGGCACGATCGGCAGCACCTCGGGGATCGAGTTCAGCAGGCCCTCGCTGACCGGGCGGGGCGTCATGCCGCGAATCTTCAGCGCGTTGGTGACGGCGGGGTCGGTCATATCGACCCGCGCGCGCTGGTTGTCGTAGATCAGGTAGGTGGCGTCGCGGCCCTTCACCAGCAGGGCCGCATCGCGGCCCATGGTCGAGGCCTTCTCGCCCAGCAGCGGGTCGCCCGCCAGCACCGTCGTGGTCAGGCCGCGGCTGCCGTCGTTGCTGATCTCGTCGCAGATCGTCCAGACCCGGCCCTTGCCGCCGGTGTCGAAGTTCAGCGAGGCGGGGGCGCCGGGGATGCCGATGAGCGTGCCGCGCGGCTTCTTGGCCAGCTCCGACTCCTTGATCGACTCCGCCTTGGCGGGCTCGCCGACCGCCAGCCGCGCCGATGCCAGGTTCAGGGCGGGGTGCACGACACCGTCGATGACGGCGTACACCGCGCCGCTGTCCTTGCCGAGGAGAATCTTGTTGTCGCCGATCGCCCCCTGCGGGCGCAGCAGCGCCAGCACGCCGCAGCCCGCCAGCGCCACGATGCCCAGCACCAGCCCCGCCGTGTACGCCCGCGACTGCGAGCGCATCGGGTCGTGCAACATGCGCACATCCCGTCGTACCAGGGCGTGTTCCATCCGCCGCACCAGGAAGCGGTAACCGCTCACCTGCCAGCGAGTGGTGGGTCTTGAAGGCATAAAGGCTCCCCCGAACAGTGCTCACGTCCGCACAACACAGTACAGTTCACCGGGACTGAAGTTCAGTTCGGCCGTCGAAATGGCCGACACCGGGTACCTGGGGGACGACGATGGCCGAACCGAGCGGCACGCACAACCGCCCGCTGTTTGGACGGATCTCGCTGCCGAATCTGCTGGTGGCGCAGTTGTTCGGACTAGTGGTTGGGGTGATCGTGCTGGTCGTGGGCGTGCCGTGGTGGTACGCCCTGGCCGCGGCGATCGGGGCGGGACTGCTGGTGCTGATCCCGTTCGGCAAGCGCACGCTGGCCGACTGGATCGCGACGATATGGCGGTACCGCACCCGCCGCGACTACCGGCTCGGTGACACCGTCGACTTCCGCGGTCCCGACGGCCGCTCGCTCGGCCTGTACTGGGAGGGCAGCCGCGTGGTGGCGGTGGTCGAGGTGCTGCCGCCTAAGGGCGGGCTGACCCGCATCGACCGCAACACCGTGCACGCCTCGCACCTGCTGCCGCTGCCCGAGCTTGCGCAGTGCCTGAACCAGCACGACATCCTGCTCAGCGGCATCGACATCATCAGCCACGGGCACCGCAGCCGCTCCGGTACACCCGCCGGGCCGATCTACGAATCGCTGCTGGGCCCGTTGCCCGCCACCGCGCACCGCACGGTGTGGCTGGCGATCAGCTTCGACGCGCTGACCTGCCCGGACGCGGCCGACCGCCGCGGCGGCGGGACCGCGGGCGCCTGCCGCGCCGTCACCATCGCGACCCAGCGCATCGTGCGCGCGCTGGAGGACGCCGACTGCGCGTCGCGCGTGCTGACCGCGCCCGAGATCAAGAAGGCGGTACTGCAGGTCACCGCGGGCATCGATGCGCGCACGCTCAGTCACCGCTGGCGCTACGCCGAACTCGGCAACGGCGTCAACATCGGCGCGGCCGTCGATCCGAAGCAGCTGGGTTCGGACCTGCTGGCACAGCTGTGGGTGTCGCCCTCGCGCGGCACCACGGTGGCCGTGCGGCTGCGGCCGGGCAGCTCCGCCGCGGAGGTGAACGTCGGCGCCGCCTGGCGCCTGACCACCCGGGAACTGCCGGAGAAGCAGCGGCGCAAGGGCATGGTGTCGCTGCACGGCCGACATCGGCAGAGCCTGCTGGCGCACCTGCCGATCGGCATCCCGGACGTCGACGACACGGTGCCGCTGGGCGAGTACCCGATCGACGTGGTCGGGGCGCTGCACCTGCCGTCGTCGGGCTGCGGTCAGCTGATCGGCTCCGACGACGAGGGCAACGGCGTCGCGATCCGCCTTGTCGGACAGGGTATTTCGACCGTGTACGTGGCCGGTGAGTTGTATCTGGCGCAGCAGCTGGTGTTCCGGGCGCTGGCCGTCGGCGAGCGCATCCTCATCCGCACCGACCGGCCGCAGGCCTGGCAGCAGCTGGTCGAGACGATCGGCAACCCGGAGCGGCTGACCATCGCCGTCGAAACCCACCAGAGCGACGCGAATTTCACCGCCGCCGTGGTCGACGGCGTGCTGGCGCCCGCCCCGCACGCCGGTGTCACCACCATCTACGTGACCGGGGACCCGATGGGCTGGCCCGCCACCCGCCCGGACCTGCAGATCCACCAGCCCGGCGCGATCGGCAACCACGTCATCCTGCGCACCGGGACCGCCCAGGTCGACCTCACCCTGGTGTCGATCCCCCGTGAAACCACCTACATCGGCCAGCCGCGCGGCCAGCGGCGGGCCATGGCGAGCCAGTAGATCAGGCCTACGCGGTCACCCCGGATACGGATCGGCGGCTCGAGCCACGCGCAGGTGGCGGGCCCACCAGGACAGCTGGCGGAGGAGGCGCTGGGCGGCGTCCTTCGCGGCGCCGTCCTCGGTATTCCCGTCGGCGTCGAACTTGCGCTTGGCCTCGTGGAAACTGACGGATTCGCGGATCGAGACCATATGGATCTCGGCGACCACCTGGCGCAGCTGCTCGATGGCGCGCAGACCACCCGACAGGCCGCCGTAGCCGACGAAACCGATGGGTTTGGCCCGCCACTCGTGCTTCGCGGTGTCCAGGGCGGTCTTGAGCGAGGCCGGATAGCCGTGGTTGTACTCGGAGGTGACGACGACGAAACCGTCTGCGGCCGCGAGCCGTTCGCGATAGGCGCGGGCCTGCAGCGTCGGCGACAGGTCGGTGGGCAGCGGGGTGTCCATCAGATCGATGACCCCGATATCGAATTCGGGGTAGGCCCGCGCCGTGCGCAGGAACCAGTCGGCGACGACTGGCGCGAACCGTTCCGGCCGCACGCTGGCGACGATGACCTCGAGGCGCAGCGGGGTTTCCATGACGCGAGCGTAGCCGCGCCGACGCCGGGGGCGGATATCGCCACCCTGTCACCACACGAGCCGTGGATGGTGCACGATATTCGCTGGCTATCACCGCAGAACAGGAAACCGGAGAATTCGGAGAGGGGGACGTGGCGATGATCGTCGGCGAATGGCTGCTGATCGAGACGCTCGCCGGACCCGAGACCTGGTCGGTGCTGGCGGTCGGTACCGCGCCGCGCCAATGGAAATCGTTGGCGCGCACCGTTCCCGCGCGACTCCTGCCCCTGGTCGCCGCCGCGCGCGCCACCGGCCGCACGGTGGAACGCGAGCTGCCGAAATCCAGGCATTCGTGGTCGCGGCAGCCCGCGCGGGCGGTGCCCGTGGCGGGGCCGGACGGCTGTGTCCACGGCGTGCAGTTCCGGGCGGGCGGCGCCGCGCCGCGGCCGCCGGTGGCGCCGTTCCTGCTGGACGCGCGCACCCGCCGCACCGAGGTGCTCTCGGCCGGGCTGGGACCGGCCTTCGACCGGGGCCGCTCGGTATGGACGGGCGCCGAATCCTTCGAGCACATCGAACGTTTCGACGGCGGGCTGGACCTGGTGGCGACCGTGTCCAAGGCCGAGCCGGGATCGCGCTGGTCGGGCACCTGCACCGTACGCACCCCGGTGGGTCTGCGCACCCTGCTCATCGCGGCCCGCAATGCCGCCGACGATCCGCAATGCTGGCGGGGGCTGCTCGCCGATGTGACCGAAAGCGTTCCGCCGCAGGGCAAATCGTTCGAGGCGGCCACGGTGGACACGCTGGTCAACACCAATCCCGGGCTCTATCTGGCGGTGGTCGACACCGCCCGGGTCCGGGTGATCCGCTGGATCAGCGACCCGATCCCGGGCCTGCGCTGGACCGGAGACACCGACGAGCGCACGCTGCCGCACCCCGACGATCGGGCGCGAATCCTGGCCGCGCGCGACGACCTGCGTTCCGGCGTGCCCGTGTGCACGATCGCCGGGCTGCGCCTGGCCGCGACCGACAGCGACTGGCTGACCGTCGACGTCGAGGTGTCGCCGCTTCCCTCCGGCCCGCCGGATACCGGGCCACCCCAGTTCGCCCTGATCCGCATCGATCTGCGATCGGCGTCTGGCCAGGAGACCTGATGCCCCTCCCTCAGGGATGGGCCATCGCCCGCCTGCGCATGGGCTCAGGGTAGTTCGAACGGCAGCGACACCCCGGCATGGACACGGCAGCGCTCGCAGGCGCCGGTACCGTCCACCGTCGACACCGCCTGGCGGACAAGCTTCTTGAACGGCACCAGGTTCCGTTCGAACTCCGCGAATACCGCCGCGGCGCTCACGCCGTCACCGGCCTCCAGCCCGGCGTCCAGGTCCGTGACCAAAGCTATTGCGGCATAGCACATCTCGAGCTCACGAGCGAGCACGGCCTCGGGATACCCGGTCATGTTCACCAGTTCCCAGCCCTGCGCGGCGAACCAGCGGCTCTCCGCACGGGTGGAGAACCGCGGCCCCTGCACCACGACCATCGTCCCCGCGGACCTCATCGGCAGCTCGTCCACGGCGGATCGCGTTGCCGCCGTGCGCAGTTCGTCGCAGTAGGGATCGGCGAAGGAGACGTGGACGCCGCCGTTGTCGAAGTAGGTCTGCGCCCGGCCGGAGGTTCGGTCCACCAGCTGGTCCGGCACCGCCACGGTGCCCGGACCCCAGTCGGCGCGCAAGCTGCCGACCGCGCACGGCGCGAAGATCCGGCGCACGCCGATGGAGCGCAGCGCCCACATGTTCGCCTGGTACGGCACCGTGTGCGGGGAGTACTCGTGCTTGCGGCCGTGCCGCGGCAGGAAGGCCACCTGCCGCCCGCCGACCTCTCCGACGGTGATCGGCGCGCTCGGCGCGCCGTAGGGCGTGTCGATATCGAGCGTGGTCGCGTCGTCGCCGAAGAAGTCGTAGAAGCCGCTGCCGCCGATGATGGCCAGCGCGGGCCGGGGAACCGAACTCATGCCCCCGATTCTCGCGCACCCCGGCCCCGCGTTTCGCCCAGGTCCGCCGTGCGCTGACAAGCCGGACCGAACCGTGTACCCTAGGGGGGTATTGAAGGCGATGGGCGGGAGTGAGGAAGCAGCCGGTGACCGAGGACCAGACCATAGCGGTGGAACAACCCAGCCACGACCACGCTACCCACGGCTACATCACCGCCAAGGAGGACTACCTCAAGCGGCTGCGCCGCATCGAGGGCCAGTCCCGCGGCCTGCAGCGCATGGTCGAGGAGGAAAAGTACTGCATCGACATCCTCACCCAGGTATCAGCGATGACCAAGGCCCTGCAGGCGGTGGCGATGGGCCTGCTCGAGGACCACATCAGCCACTGCGTGGTCGACGCCGCGGTCCAGGGCGGCCCGGAGGCCGACGCCAAGATCAAAGAGGCCACCGACGCCATCGCCCGCCTCGTCCGCTCATAAGGCACTCGCCGGTACCCACGTCGGGTGAGGCCTGGGTCAGACGCGCGCGGCCAGGGCGGGGGCGAGGGCGCGCAGGGTTGCCATGTAGTCGTCGTCGAGGACCTGGACGGCGATCTGGTCGGCTCCGGCGGTGAGGTGGGCGACGAGGCCGTCGGCGATCTCGTCGGCTGTGCCGTGCAGGGCCAGGGCATCGATCAGGCGGTCGCTGCCGGGCTTGGTCACGTCCTCCTCGGTGAAGCCGAGGCGGCGCAGGTTGGCGACGTAGTTCTGCAGGTCGAGGTAGAACCCGACGCTGCCGCGGCCCGTGGCGCGGGCCCGGTCGACGTCGGTATCCAGCGTGATCTTGTTCTCGGCGACCAGCAGAGTGTCGGCGCCCAGCGTCTCGCGGGCCTGCCGGGTGTGCTCGGGGGTGGTGAGATACGGCAGTGCGCCCGCCGTGCGATCGCGGGCCAGTTCCAGCACGCGCGGGCCGAGGGCGGCGAGCGCGCGCCGCTCCTTCGGCACGCCCGCCTCGTCGAGTTCGTCCAGATATTCGACCAGTGCGTCGTAAGGCTTGCGGTAGACCGCGTCGTGCTCGGGGTGACCCGCGCCGACCCCCAGAATGAAGCGCCCCGGGAACCGCGCCTCGATGCGATGGAACGACTCGGCCACCTGCTTGGCGGGCGAGGACCAGATGTTCACGATGCTGGTGCCGACCCGCTGCGTCTCGGTGGCCTCCAGCAGCGACTCCACCACCGGCAGGTCCGCCCCCGGCGAGGCGCCCAGCCACAATGTGCCGTAACCGAGCGCCTCCAATTCCCGCGCGTTCTCGGGCGTGAACCCCGAGAAGTACCGCCACACCGCAAACCGTCCGAGTCCCTGAATCGTCATATCGATGGCGAACTCCACTACCTTCGTTCCTATTCCACGCGATCGGCCGGTTACCCGGAAATGCCCGGATGTACGTGTACGGGAAGGGGTTTGGCGGGCATGGGCAGGACTCGTAGTCGGGCCCGCAGGACCACGTCGGTGACCTCGTGCGGCACGTCGTCCTCGTCCTCGGGGGTCTCCGGTTCGATGCCGAGGTCGAGGGCGGCTCGCTCGTGCAGGGCCCGCGCGGCCAGCGCGGCCTCGACCTGCCACCGGAATTCGTCCGCCGCGATCGGCTCGCCGGGCGCGGATTCGCGTTCGTCGGTCAGGCGGCGCGCCTCGGCCAGGCCCTCGCCGATGAACGGGGCCAGGTCGTTGGCGGCGCCGCAGTCCTCGTCGTCGACGAACAGCAGGACACCGTCCCGGCGTCCGGCCCGCTCGAAGCTGCCGTACAGTACCGACCCCTGCCCGTCGGCCGTCGTCCAGCGCAGATACTCGCCCGCCGTGGTCGGCTGCGCGAGCTCGGCCACCCAGGCCGGGGCCTCGACCCCGGCCGCGGCCAGATGCTCCGCCGCCCGCAGCGCGGCCGTGCGCGATGGTTCGGGCGTCAGCGCCGCGATGCACCGCAGGAACGCCAGGCCGCCGGGTCCCGCCTGCCGTACCCCTTCATCGATGAACATGCTCGCGAACGCCTCGTCGTACTCCGGGGTGCCGTAGGTCGCGGCCAGCAGGGAGGCCGCCAGATACTCCCCGTCGACCGGGTCGTCCACGTCCTCCAGCCGCGCGATGGTGGCCTCGATATCGTCGACGAGCTCCTCGAATCCGCTTCTGTCGATGCCGACGTCGACCTCGTCGACGTCGACCGCACCGACTTCCGGAGAGGCGACCGGCTCGGCCTCGCGAACCTGTTGCTTCTTGTTCTTCTTGCCTTTACGGCCACGACTCACCGGACTCATGTTGCGCGAGTCTGCCATCCCTGGCGCGTCGCACCCACCACCAACGCGCGTGTGGGATTCACCGAGTATTACCGCCCACCGCGGTCCCGATGGTCGCCGGTCCGGATCGGGCAGCGGGTTCAGCCGCCGCAGCAGCCGAGTTCAGGTGGGGCCGTACGCTTTTCGCGGGTCTGGAGATTGCGGGCGGCGAGATCGACGTCCGCCGGATAATCGACGGCGATGAGGCTGAGTCCGTGCGCGGGGGCCACGGTGACCGAGCTGGACCGTTCGCGCTCGTGCAGCAGCCCGGCGACCCAGTCGGGCGTGCGGCGGCCCTCCCCCACGGCCAGCACGGCGCCGACCAGGCTGCGGACCATGGACCAGCAGAAGGCGTCGGCACTGACGTAGGCGGTCAGCAGGTGCCCGGATTCGGCGGCGCCTTCGAGCGGAAGGTCCCGGCTCGATCCCGGCGTTCGCCGGGAAGACGGGGGAACATCCTCGATGCGGGAAAGCGGGGAGACATCCTCGATACGGGAAGGCCGGGAAACATCCTCGATACGGGAAAGCGGGGAGGAGACCCAGTCGAACCGCTGCAGCTCGCGGACGGTGGTCGCGCCCTCGCGGCGACGACAGAAGGCCGCGAAATCGTGCAGCCCCAGCAGTTTTCGGGAGGCTTCCCGCATCGCATCCAGGTCCACCGGACGGCAGGGCACGACGCCGCGCGCCCGCAGCGGATCTGCTCCATACGGCGCGGTGGTCAGGCGATAGGCGTAATGGCGGCGAATCGCAGAGAAACGAGCGTCGAATTCAGGCGGGGCGAGGCGAATCCCGGTGACCCGCACATCCTTCGGCAGGAATCGGGCCAGGCGGTGAATCAGCTTGGGCCCGTCGAACTCCGCGGTGGTATCGAAGTGGGCGACCTGCCCCTCGGCGTGTACCCCGGCATCGGTGCGGCCCGCGACGGTGAGCTGGATCGGCTCGCGCAGCACCTTGCTCAGCGTCTCCTCGAGCACGCCCTGCACCGTGCGCAGGCCCGGCTGCCGGGCCCAGCCGGTGAAATCGGTGCCGTCATAGGCGATAGCGAGTCGTACTCGAATCGCAACGGTTCGCCGGTCCGAATCCGGACTGGTCACAGCCATCTCCTGGTTAGCATGAGAGAAGCCCGCCGACCCGGAGGGGACGGCGGGCTCACTCCTGCCGATGCCTCGCCAGCGCTCGGCATCGCCATGAGTTCTACTTCTCGTCGGCCTTCTCCTCGGCAGCCGGGGCCTCGGCCTCGGTCGCCTCGTCGGCCTTCGCCTCGGTGGCCTCCTCAGCCTTGGCCTCCTCAGCCTTGGCCTCCTCAGCCTTGGCCTCCTCAGCCTTGGCCTCCTCGGCCTTCGGCTCCTCGACCTTCTTCTGCGACGCGGCGACGCGACGGGCGCGATCGGCCTCGTTGGTCACGGTCTTCTCCCGGACCAGCTCGATGATCGCCATCGGCGCGTTGTCACCCTTGCGCGGCATGGTCTTGATGATCCGGGTGTAGCCACCCTCGCGGCCCTCGAACGACGGTCCGATGGTCGCGAAGAGCTCGTGCACCACATCCTTGTTGCGGATCACCTTGAGCACCTCGCGGCGGTCGGCCAGCGAACCGGCCTTGGCCTTGGTGACAAGCTTCTCGGCGTACGGGCGCAGCGCCTTGGCCTTCGCCTCGGTGGTCGTGATCCGACCGTGCTCAAAAAGCGCCGTCGCCAGATTGGCGAAGATCGCCTTCTGGTGCGACGCCGACCCGCCGAAGCGGGCACCCTTCTTGGGCTTGGGCATTGGTTGTTCTCCTTAGGAAAGGCCCCGGGACTGGCCCGTACGGCCTAGAGCTGTTCGGTTTCGGCGTAGTCCTGCTCGCCGTGGTCGGTGTCGCTGAACGAGCCGCTGTCGCTCCAGGTTCCGGTGGAGGCGTCGTAGCCGACGACGCTCGACGGATCGAAGGAGGCCGGGCTGTCCTTCAGCGAGAGGCCCAGCGAGTGCAGCTTGACCTTCACCTCGTCGATGGACTTCTGCCCGAAGTTGCGGATGTCCAGCAGATCCGACTCGGTGCGGGCCACCAGCTCGCCGACGGTGTGCACACCCTCGCGCTTGAGGCAGTTGTACGACCGCACGGTGAGGTCCAGGTCCTCGATCGGCAGCGCGAACGAGGCGATGTGATCCGCCTCGGCCGGGCTGGGGCCGATCTCGATGCCCTCGGCCTCAACGTTGAGCTCACGCGCCAAGCCGAACAGCTCGACCAGGGTCTTACCGGCCGACGCCAGCGCATCCCGCGGGGAGATCGAGTTCTTGGTCTCGACATCCAGGATGAGCCGGTCGAAGTCGGTGCGCTGCTCGACACGGGTCGCCTCGACCTTGTAGGTCACCTTCAGCACCGGCGAGTAGATCGAATCCACCGGGATCCGGCCGATCTCCGCGCCCGAGGCCTTGTTCTGCACGGCAGGGACGTAGCCGCGACCGCGCTCGACCACGAGCTCGATCTCCAGCTTGCCCTTGTCGTTCAGGGTGGCGATGTGCATGTCCGGGTTGTGGACCGTGACACCGGCCGGGGGAACGATGTCACCGGCGGTGACGGTGCCCGGGCCCTGCTTGCGCACGTACATGGTGACCGGCTCGTCCTCTTCGGACGACACGACCAGGCCCTTGAGGTTCAGGATGATGTCGGTGACATCCTCCTTCACGCCCGGGACGGTGGTGAACTCGTGCAACACGCCGTCGATGCGGATGCTGGTGACTGCGGCGCCCGGGATGCTCGAGAGCAGGGTGCGGCGCAGCGAGTTGCCGAGGGTGTAGCCGAAGCCCGGCTCGAGCGGTTCGATGGTGAACTTCGAGCGGTTCTCCGCCAAGACCTCTTCGGTCAGCGTCGGTCGCTGTGAAATCAGCATGAGGATCTCCTCCTTCAGGGGCGCCCGCTATTTGACGCCCACGAACTGGGGCTTCCCGCGGCGTCCCCTCTCCCTCATCCCGGCGTCACGTCCCTCCGTCATTCCGGCACGCTTTTGGCCGGAATCTGGATCCCGGCCAAAAGCGTGCCGGGATGACAGGGAGTCGTCTGCCGAGGATGACGAGTTCGGGATACCGAGGGACAGCAGCAACGCTCAGCCTTACTTCGAGTAGTACTCGACGATGAGCTGTTCGTTGATCGGCACGTCGATCTGCGCACGCTCCGGCAGCTGGTGGACCAGGATCCGCAGCCGGTTCGGCACGACCTGCAGCCAGCCCGGGATCGGGCGGTCACCGTGGGTCTCGCGCGCCACCTGGAACGGCAGCGTGCTCAGCGACTTCTCCTTGACATCGATGATGTCGTACTGGCCGACCTGGAAGCTGGGGACGTCCACCTTCTTGCCGTTGACCAGCAGGTGGCCGTGGCTCACCAGCTGGCGGGCCTGGCGGCGGGTGCGGGCCAGACCGGCGCGGTACACGACGTTGTCCAGCCGCGACTCCAGGAGCTGCAGCATGTTGTCGCCGGTCTTACCCTTGCGACGGTTCGCCTCTTCGTAGTAGCGGCGGAACTGCTTCTCCATGACGCCGTAGGTGAAGCGGGCCTTCTGCTTCTCCTGCAGCTGGACCAGGTACTCGCTCTCCTTGATCCGCGCGCGGCCGTGCTGGCCGGGCGGGTAGGGGCGACGCTCGAACGCCTGATCGCCGCCGACGAGGTCGACGCGCAGACGACGCGACTTGCGGGTGATGGGTCCGGTGTAACGGGCCATTTCGCTCTACCTTCCTTTCCCGCTAGACGCGACGCCGCTTGGGCGGACGGCAGCCGTTGTGCGGCTGCGGGGTGACATCGGAGATCGTGCCCACCTCGAGGCCGGTGGCCTGCAGCGAGCGGATCGCGGTCTCGCGGCCCGAACCCGGGCCCTTGACGAACACGTCGACCTTCTTGACGCCGTGCTCCTGCGCCTTGCGGGCGGCGTTCTCGGCGGCGAGCTGCGCGGCGAACGGGGTCGACTTGCGCGAACCCTTGAAGCCGACGTGACCCGACGACGCCCACGCGATGACGTTGCCGGTCGGATCGGTGATGGTCACGATCGTGTTGTTGAACGTGGACTTGATGTGCGCGCTGCCGTGGGGAACGTTCTTCTTGTCCCGGCGACGCGACTTCTGGGTCTTCTTGGGGCCGGAGGCCCGGCTCTTCGGAGGCATCGGTTATCCCTACTTCTTCTTGCCGGCGACGGTCTTCTTCGGACCCTTGCGCGTGCGCGCATTGGTCTTGGTCCGCTGGCCGCGCACCGGCAGGTGGCGACGGTGGCGGATGCCCTGGTAGCAGCCGATCTCGATCTTGCGACGGATGTCGGCCTGCACCTCGCGGCGCAGGTCACCTTCGACCTTGAATTCCGACGCTTCGATGTAGTCGCGCAACCGGGTGACGTCGTCGTCGGTGAGATCCTTCGAACGCAGGTCCGGGCTCACGCCCGTGGCCTCCAGGATCTCCTTCGAGCGGGTACGGCCGACGCCGAAAATGTAGGTCAGTGCGACCTCCATGCGCTTCTCGCGCGGGAGGTCGACGCCCATCAGACGTGCCATGTGGCGATTCCTTAATCGTTGCGGAGGTCTTCTCCCTGTCCGTCCCCTCGTGTGGGGCCCCGGCCTCCGTTCCGGGGGTTGGTCACCGTCCGCCCTCGAGGGCTCGCCGACGGTGACTGGCGCTGGGAGGTCTTCTTGTCAGTCAAGCCGAACTGCGTTCGTGCTCCGTGATCCGCGGAGATTCCTCTCCTCGTCCCGGCACGTGGCCGCGACTTGCATTCCCGGCACGTGGCCGCGACTTGCATTCCCGGCACGCTTTTCGCCGGGATCTACCCCTGACGCTGCTTGTGGCGCAGGTTGTCGCAGATCACCATGACCCGGCCGTTGCGGCGGATCACCTTGCACTTCTCGCAGATCTTCTTGACGCTCGGCTGAACCTTCACGTCCGTCCAATCTGGTTGTTGGCTCACAGGGTGTGAACACAGGTTTTCCCCGGCCTATCGGCCGGGGAAGTCTCTAGTTTGTCATCCCGGCATGTTCTCGGCCGGGATCCTTCTCTTGCGAGATCCCGGCCGAGAGCGCGCCGGGATGACGGCGTAGCCGCCGTCACTTGTAGCGATAGACGATGCGACCGCGGGACAGGTCGTAAGGCGACAGCTCCACGACCACGCGGTCCTCGGGCAGGATGCGGATGTAGTGCTGCCGCATCTTGCCGCTGATGTGCGCGAGAACCTTGTGCCCGTTCTCCAGCTCGATCCGGAACATCGCATTGGGCAACGGCTCGATAACTCGACCCTCGACCTCGATGGCCCCGTCTTTCTTCGCCATATCCTCCGCGATCCCGTTTACGCTGGCCCCAGGCTGGGCCCAACTCTTCGGCTAGCTCTGCATGCAGTTTGTCGTGCACTTGCGTCCACCTGGTGCCATACTCACCGGAAGCAACATGCGGGCATGAGCGACCGGCGGATAGGTGCACCGCCGATCAATGCTACCTGTGCATGTACAACCCGGCCAAATGGGGTCCGACGCGCGGTCGGTGCGTCTCGAGTGGCCTGCCCGCGTACAGGCCGATATTGATCATGAACATCCGGCGGCGGCCGAAGACGTCCGACAGGCTGCCGAGCACCAGCACCGCAATGCGGGGTAGCGCGTGCCTCACCACCGGTGGTGCTCGCGTAAACTACGGCCTGTCCAGGTAATCGGTCCAGCAGATCCAGGGGGCCTCGTGAGTCAGCGCAGCCAGCGAGCCGTGGGCGCAGCGCGCGGCACGCACGGTGTCACCGAGTGTGAGCGAGGTGACGTCGGGCGCGTACCAGCCATGGACGCGGCGAACGGCGAGGCGCGATCGTGAGTCGCAACAACGACCTTCCGATGTTGCCGCCGTGGCTCTCGGAGAGTGATGTCACCCAGTCCGGCTACGAGGCTCCGGTCGAGAACCTGCCGCACGAGGACTTCATTCCCGAACAGGCGCTGAAGAAGCGCTCAAAGCGCAAACCGGACGACAAGCCCGAGGCCGACGGCGGCAAGAAACGCCGCAAGGGCTGGCGCAAGGACAAGCCCGACGCACCGGAGCCGGACTGGGGTCGGCCACCTGGCCCCGAAACCGCTGCGCCGCAGGGTGATTACCGCACACCGGACTCCATCCGTCCGAGCGACGAGTTTCACTCCGGCGGGTTCGCGCCCGATCAGCCGCAGCACACCGGGGACGATTTCCGTTCCCCGCAACAGGATCCACGCGGCGCCGCCCCGAGCCCGCCGCCGCAAGGCCCCGCGATGCATCCGGCACCGGACCCGAACGCTGGCAGCGGTTTCCCTCCCCCTCCCCCGCACACCGGCGGTGATTTCGCACCGCCGCAGCACTCCGGCCCGCGACCGCCGTACCCCGACGCACCGCAGCGCGGACCCGAACAGCCGTCGCAGTATTCGGATTCGCGTCCATCGCTCCCCGACGCACCGCCACACTCGGGACAGCGCCCGTCACTCCCCGACAGCCCGCAGCGGGAGCCCGACGCCTATCCGTCGCAACAATATTCGGGCTCGCGTCCGCCGCTTGCGCAGTCCTATTCGGGCGACACGCCGCCCGGCCAGGATCCCTCCGAGCTGACGGTGCGGGTCCCGGGTCGCCCGGATCTGCCGCCGCCGCCCGCACCCGCCGAGCGGTCGGCGCGGCCCCCGCTGCCGGAGCCGCCCGGGCCCGGCGATCACGCCGAGGGCACGCCATCGCCCGAGCCGACGCGGTCGGGCGGCCGCGGTCCGGCAGAGACCCGATCGACCGACCCGGAGAGCGGAGCCGAAGCCCGCCGCGCCCCGGGCGTGTCGGATGAGCCCGCACCGCCGTGGCTGGGCCCGGCCCGATCGGCCGAGGGCACGCAACCGGCCACGGCGCCGGGCGAATCCGCCGACGCGAGCCGAGGTCCCGCGCCACAGGCGGCACCGCCCCGGCTCAGCTCCACGATTCCGGGCCCGGCGGCACCCCGGCCTGACGACACCGACACCGCATCGCCCGGCGATGCCGCCGAACGCCCGCAGGGTGCGACAGGCTGGGCCGGGAGCGAAGGTGTCGCGGGTGGCAGCATCACCCCGCCGCCGTCGCCGTTCGCGAACGCCGAGGTTGTGCGCGCTGCCGACTCGTCGGCCCACGCCCCGAACGAAACCGGCGCCGCGGCACAGGGATTCGCCGAACAGCCCTCCCACCAGAACGATTCGCGCACCGACCGGGGCCCGGCGCCGCAGAGTCAGAACGACTGGTCCACCGCCAGCGGAACCGGCACGGCCGCAACGGGGTTCGACAGCCAGACCGGGTCGCAGCCCAATTCCGGTGCGCCACAGGATCCGACGGTGCTCGGCCAGGTTCCGCCGTCCACCGGTGGGCAAGCGCCGTACGGAGACCCGCGCGGCGGGGTCACGTACAGCCCGGCGACCGGTGGCCAGGCGCCGGTCGGGGAAGGGCCCGGCGAAGGCCGCCCCGCGTGGAGCGCCGGACCGCAGGGCACATCCGGTGCGCCGCAGGATCCTACGGTTCGCGGGCCGGTTCCGCCGAACACCGGGCCGCAGAGCCCCCTCGGCGAGTTCGGGGCCCACGCTGGACAGCAGGCGCCGTACGGCGACTCGCAGATCGCTCGCGGCGGACCGGCGTACAACCCGTCGCCCGTCGGGCAGGCGCCGGTCGGGGAGCCGCCCGCCGACCCTCGGTACGCCGCGCCGCCGCAGGGCGGGCAGTGGCAGTCGCCGCCGCAGGAGCAGCAGTGGGGTGGCGGGCAGCCGTATCCCCCGCAGCACCAACCACATCCGCAGCAGTACCAGCAGCCTGGAATCCAGCCGTCGCTGGATGACGTGCCGGTGCGCCGGGCGAAGAAGGCGCCGGGATCGGGCTGGCGGCGCGCTGTGCATCACATATCCGGCGGTGCGATCAACCCCGGCATGTCCGCCGAGGAACTGCGCCTGCAGGAACTCGTCGCGCGGATCCGCCAGCCGGTGCGCGGCGACTACCGGATCGCGGTGCTGTCACTGAAGGGCGGCGTCGGAAAGACCACCACCACGATGGGCATCGGTTCCATCTTCGCCTCCATCCGCGGCGACCGCGTCATCGCGGTGGACGCCAACCCGGATTTCGGCACGCTCTCGCAGCGGGTCCCGCTGCAGACCCGCTCCACGGTGCGCGACCTGCTGCTGGACCAGACGATCAACAGCTACGCCGACGTGCGCAGGCACACCTCGCAGGCCACCAGCCGACTGGAAGTACTGGGCAGCGAACGCGATCCGGCGTCGTCGGAGTCGTTCAACGAGGACGAGTACCGGCAGGTCGCGCGCGTCCTGCAGCGGTACTACAACATCATCCTCACCGACTGCGGGACCGGGCTCATGCATTCGGCGATGGCGGGCGTGCTGGACCTGGCGCATTCGCTGGTGCTGATCTCGTCCTCCGCGATCGACGGCGCCCGCAGCGCCGCGGCCACCCTGGACTGGCTGTCGCTGCACGGCCACGACCACCTGGTGCGCAACGCCGTCGTGGTGATCAACCTGCCGCGGCCGGGGTCGCCGAATGTGGGCATTCAGCAGTTGCGCGAATACTTCCTGTCGCGCTGCCGCGCAGTGCACATCATCCCGTACGACCCGCACCTGTCCGAGGGCGCCGAGATCGACCTGGCGCAGCTGCACAAGAACACCAAGCGATCCCTGGTCGAACTCGCGGCCACCGTGGCCGACGACTTCGCCACCGACCATCGACGGTTCCAGCGGTATTGATCCCGGCCAAAAGCACGCCGGGAAATACGGAAGCCGGGGCACGCTGGGAAACGGAGGTGTGCTAGGGCGGGCCGTGGCCCTCGTTCCAGGAGAGAGGGGAGGCTCGGACCTCGGCGAGGCTGCGGTGGCGGCGGCGATGGAAGAGCGAGCGCAGGGTGCCCGCGTTGAGGTAGCCGACTCGGGTGGCGACCGCCTCGACGGTGAGCGAGGTCGTGCGTAGGAGGTGGGTTGCCCGCTCGAGGCGGATGTCGTTGGCGAAATCCCTTGGCGACATGCCTATCTCGGCCCGCGTAGCGCGTTGCAGGCTGCGTACCGTGACACCGAGCGCCCGGGCCGCGTCGGTGATCTGGAACTGCTCGGCCAGATGATCGCGCACCCAGCGCTCGAAGGCGGCGACCAACGAATCGCCGCGCGCTACCACCTCCGGGACAGCGATCTGCGCGCGCCGGTCCCCGATCAGGAAGTACCGCGAAACCAGTTCCGCCAGTGCGGGACTCTGCGCGGCGACCACCGACAGCGCGAGATCCAGATGTGACAGCACCGCGCCCGCGGTGGTGATCTGCCCGGCCCGGCACAGCACGCGGCCCTCGTCGAGTTCGACGCTGGGATAGCGGCGGCGAAACGCCGGGCCGAGCCACCAGCTGGTGGTGGCCGCGATGCCGTCCAGCACACCGGACTCGGCCAGGAAGAAGGTGCCGGTGCAGGCCGCGGCAACCTGCGCTCCGTCGCGCCGAACCGCCGAAATCCGTTCCAGCACCGCACTACTCGCCGGAGACGACACCAGATCGATCAACCCCTCGGCATCGGTGACCAGCACGGCGGGCACGATCAGCAGCCCGATACCGCCCGAAATCTCGTCCAGGGGCGTAGTCGGCACGAGGTGGCCGTGGCCGGTGCGGACGCTGGCGCCGAGCGAGACCGTCCGCACCCGCCACGGGTCCGGCGCGGTCTCGAGCTCGCTCAGCAGGCCGTTGGCCGTGTTGAACACCTCGAGCACGCCCGCCAGACCGAAGTCGGCGACACCATCCACGACGAACACTGCGACGTTCATGTCGCAAACAGTACTGAATGTGTCGGTTGCGACACTCAAATACCGACAATCGGACCTATACCGTTCGTGATGACTTTCACGCGACGGCGGCGGAGCCGATCGCACCTAAGCGACCGCGGAGTACTCATGACACTCGTCGCCACCACCGGCATCCACCACGTTCGACTGACTGTCACCGATATCGACCGGTCCCGGGACTTCTATCGCGATGTGCTGGGATTCGAGATCGCCGCCGAATCGCCGGGCCGCCCGGAGGATCCGCAGGTGCGCAGCGATCCGGCACAGCTGTACGGCGGCGTCGTCTTCCAGACCAACGGCATGCTGTTCGGGCTGCGGCCGGTCGCCGCCCGCACCGACCGGTTCGACTCGGAGCGGGTAGGGCTCGACCACCTCAGCTTCACGGTGGCATCGGTGGGCGAATTGTCCGCCGTCGCAGCCCGATTGGACGAAGCGGGCATCGAACACGGCGAAGTCGCCGAGCTGGAGGCATTCGGCATCGCGATCCTGTCGTTCAGCGATCCGGACGGCATCCACCTGGAGTTGACCGCCCCACTGGGGTGACTCCGCGCTCGATCGAGGGTATTACCGATGAGGATCTTCAGTAGCCGCTGTCACCGGTTCGAGTACCGGATCACCGCGGCGAGCCCGTGCGCGGTCGGCCTGGAGCCGTCCGACATCGGGGTCACCAAGCCGTTCGTCGACTGCCTGTTGCTGCTGGTCGGGGTGGAGCGCGGCGATCTGGCGCTCACCGGCGCGGCCGTCGATATCGTCAAACGCATCGCGGCGCACACCGGTTCGTCGTGCATCGTCATCGACGGCTTCGCGCAGTGGGCCGCGGACGACGGACTACTCGGCCCGGCAACCGAATTCGACGTGCTGGCGGGCCTCGCCGACGCCCTGGACGTGCTGGCCGACCTCACCGAGCGGCTGGAGGAACGCGGTGAGCTGGTGCATCTGATGCCGTTCGGCTGGAGCAAGATCCGGCGGGCCGACGTCCTGGACGGGCTGTGGACCCAGCACGTGACCGACGTCCGGCGCGACGCACCGGCCTGGTCCGGGCGGGGCGGTAAGGGATGGAGCCTCGCCCCGCGCATGCGGGTCCACTGCGCCGGGAGCCGCCACTGACGCCCCGCGCCGATCACCAAGCGGGCAGCCGCCGCCTTCCGGCGAGCACATCGCAGACGAGATCGTCGTAGGCGTCGGCCAATTCGGCCAGGTGGTGCCAGGCGCCGTGCAGGATCTCGTCGTTCGCGTGCAGGGTCATCAGGGCGTGATGGGCGCGGACCGAGGACTCGGCCAGGCGATCGATGACCGAGCCGATGGTCTCGGTGTGCAGGGTGGCGCCGAGGCGGTGCTGCGGCACGGTGCGGGCGACCCAGTCGTCGATCGCCATCACCAATTCGGTTCGGCGGCGCTCGATCTCGACGATCGCGGTCGCGTCCAGGTCGGGTACGGAGCCGCCGCGGCCGATCAGCCGGCGCTCGTGCAGCACCGCGAGATCACGGGCGAACCACAGTAATGGGCCGCCGATGACCCGGTGCCCGCGACAAGCGCGCAGCATCAGATCCGAACTCGGCAGTAAACCAGCCGTCAGCGATTGGACCGCCGGGGACGCGTGCTGCGCGTCGGGCAGTGCCACTACCACCGTCTGGGATGTCTCCGAACCAGCCACGTTGCCTCGCCGTCATCGCCGTTACAACACATTTGTTCAGGACGTTCCTTACAATAAACCTCTGAACCCGCGTGTCAAGGGTCACACGCCTGCGGGACCCACGGAGTAGACTTCTTTTTCTTGAAGCAACAACCGAGGAGCGAGATGGCGGACGGTCCGAGGTACCAGCGGATCGCAGACCTCCTCCGCGAGGAGATCCGCAACGGGACATGGAAACCGGGCGATCGACTACCCAGCCACAACGAGCTGGCCGACCAGATGCAGGTCTCGATCACCACCGCTCGCAACGCGATCCAGGTACTCGTCGCCGAAAACCTGCTCTACACCGCCACTTCCCGAGGCACCATCGTGCGCAGCCAGGAAGTGCTGGAATCGGTTGTCACCAACCATATCCGCCCCGACCGGCCCAAGTCGGCGCACGACATCTTCTCCGAGACGGCGCGCGCCGCCGGTCGGGAGCCCTCCAAACAGTTCAGTGCCCGGATGGAACCGGCCAGCGCCGATGTGGCGCACTGGCTGGGAATACCGCGGGATTCCTGGGTGGTGGCCCGCACCGTGCTGCAGTATCTGGACAACGAGCCGTGGTCGTGGGAAGTCAGTTTCTATCCACGGGACTTGGCGGAGGCCACCGGCATCGACTTCCCGCACGACATCCCCGAGGGCACCACGCGTCGGCTGGCCGACCGCGGCCATCCCGAGAGCGCGCACCGCGACACCGTCGTCGCCCGGCCCGCGACCGCCGAGGAGGCGGCCGTGCTCGGTGTCGGCACCGGCACCATGCTGCTGGACCATCTGCGCATCGGCGCCAACGAGGAGCGCATCACCCGGGTGACCCGGCACCGGTCCATCGCCGCGCGCAACCGGCTCGCCTACGAGCTCGGCGACGACGGCGGCACCGACGTGATCCGCAGGAGCCTCGGGACGCCGCATCCCCCGGGCAACTCTCATTCGTTCGGTAACTCCCTGGTGCCCGGTTCGCCATGACATCCCCTTCGCGAAGTAGCCCCCTGGCGGTGGAGATGCTATGACGATCCGCATCCGCCAGGCCCAGATGGCCGATCTCGGCAGCATCTGCCGACTACGGCTTCAGCGCACGGCCTGGCTTGCGGCTCGAGGCTCTGATCAGTGGACGCGACAGGGACGTGGCCTGCCCGTCGAAATATTTGCCCGCGAGGTCGGGCGAGCGGTGCGGGCGGGCGAGACCTGGATCGCCGAGATCGACGGCGAACGGGCAGGCACCATCACCGTGAACGAGCGTGCGGACGAAGGGCTCTGGTCGCCGGGCGAACTCGCCGACGCCGTCATCGTGCACTACATGATCGTGGATCTGCGCTTCGCCGGGCTGCGCGTGGGGTCGGCCCTGCTCGCACACGCCGCGGCGCTGGCACGCGCCCGCAACCGCACCTGGGTGCGCCTGGACGCCTGGACCAGCAACCCCGGCCTGCACACCTACTACCAGAGCGCCGGGTTCCGGCTGGCGCGCGTCGCCGGGCCGTCGGCGCCCGGACCCTCGGGGGCGCTGTTCGAGCGGCGCGCCGACAGCTGGCTGCCGACGCCCGTCCTCACGGTCGCCGGACCGGAACTGCGGGCCCACCGCAGCATCGCGCGCTGAGCGGCGGAAGACGGTGCGGCGCAGGCAGTCTCACAGCGGGGGCAGGTGCGCGATCTGGATCATCTCCTGTCCCCGGCTGCGCGATACCAGGGTGCCGCGGCCGGGCGGCAGCTTGGACGGGCGGACGTCGCCGATCAGCTTGCCCTCGTCGCGGGGGCCGCTCATGATCAGCGCGTCTACCGACAGGTTCTTCATACCGCCCAGGATCGGATCGTACAGCGCGCGGGAGACGCCGCCGATGCGCCGCGTCACCACCATGTGCATGCCGATATCGCGCGCCTGCGGGAGGAATTCCATCAGCGGCGCGAAGGGGTTGCCGCCACCGGCCACCACCATGTCGTAGTCGTCGACCATGATGTAGATCTCCGGGCCCTCCCACCAGCTGCGCTCGCGCAACTGCTGCGGCGTGATGCTCGAATCGGGAATGCGCTTCTGCAGGTACTGCGACACCTCCTGCAGCATCGGCCCGCACGTCTGCGACGAGGTCGAGTATCCGGCCAGGGCATCGCCCTCGATCACGCCGAGCATGGTGCGGCGGAAGTCGATCAGGACGATGCGCGCCTCCTCGGGCGTCGAGTTCTCGACGATACCCATGGCGATGTTGCGCAGCAGCGTGGTCTTGCCGCACTCCACGTCGGCGAAGGCCATGAAATGCGGGTCCGTCCCGAAATCCAGGACCAGGGGCTGCAATTCGGATTCGCCGAGGCCGACCACGACCCGGGTCCGGCTGAGCTGGATGCCCTGGTTCCGCGCGCTCGCCAGCAGTTCCTCGCGATCGATCTGCTGCGGCAGCATTCGGACCTCGGGCGCCCGGCGCTGGGGGTAGAGCTGTTCGAGGCCCTGCCGGGACCGCGCCACACCGTCGGCCAAGGTATCCGGGCTGGTATCGGAGTCCAGGCGCGGCAAGGCGACCAGCATGTGCAGTTCCTGCGGCGTGAGACCGCGGCCGGGGCGGCCCATCGGGACCTGGTGGGCGGTGCGGCGGCCCATCTCCGAATCGGACGGGTCACCCAGGCGCAGCTCCAGTTTGGTGCCGATCTGGTCCTTGACCACCGGCCGGATCTCGGCCCAGCGCGACGCGCCGATCATCAGGTGCACGCCGTACGAGAGGCCCTGCGTCGCAATGGCATTGATCTGCGGCTCCAGGGTATCGAACTCCTCGCGGATGGCCGCCCAGCCGTCGATCACCAGGAAGACGTCGCCGAACCGATCGGCGGCCAGCGGGTCGGCGGCGGCCGACTGCGACGGGGAGGCGAACTTGCGCCGCCTGAATTCGGCCATCGACTCGATGCCGAGTTCGGCGAACCGTTCCTCGCGCGCCCGCATCAGCGTGGTGAGTTCGGCGATGGTCCGCCGCACGCGATCGACGTCGAGGCGACCGGCGACCGAGCCGACGTGCGGCACGCCGACCAGACCGGCCATGCTGCCGCCACCGAAATCCAGGCAGTAGAACTGCACCTGGTCCGGGGTGTGGGTGGCCGCCGCGGCCATGATGATCGTGCGCAGCGTCGTCGACTTGCCGGACTGCGGGCCGCCGACGACGGCCACGTTGCCCTGTGCGCCCGCCAGATTGATGGTGAGCACGTCGCGGCGCTGCTCGTACGGCTTGTCGATCACGCCGATCGGCATCCACAGCTGTCCGTGGCGGTTCACCGGCGAGCGCCAATCCGGGTCGGGCAGCAGCATATCCACGCTCGGCGACTCCTCCAGCGGCGGCAGCCACACCTCGTGCGCGGGCCGCCCGTGCCCGGTCAGGCGCTGCACCACCACGTCGAGCAGGGAGTCCGGAATCCCCTCCTCCGGCATCGGCGGCGCGCCCGCCGCCGTGGGCGGGGGCGGCAGCTCCAGCAGCGGATTCGACAGTGTCGCAGGCGAAGCCACCTCCAGCTCGGTCGACTCCTCCTCGGCCTCGGGCAGCTCCACCGGCCCCGCGGTGAACAGCGCCGGACGTTGCCGTGAGACCGAGCTGCCGTCCTCGGTGACGGTGCCGGTGCGCGGCGCCACATACGGCCCCGAGACGTAGCTCGCGTTGAACCGCAACGGATCCGAGGCGTCGCTCTTCAGGTATCCGGACCCGGGCACGCTCGGCAGATGGTAGGCATCGGTAATGCCGAGCACCGCGCGCGATTCGTTGGCGGAGAACGTGCGCAGGCCGATCCGGTAGGACAGATGCGATTCCAGGCCGCGCAGCTTGTTCTCCTCCAGGCGCTGCGAGGCCAGCAGCAGGTGCACGTGCAGCGAGCGGCCCAGGCGGCCGATCATGACGAACAGCTCGGCGAAATCCGGTTTCTGCGACAGCAATTCGGAGAACTCGTCGACGACGATGAACAGCGCGGGCAGCGGGTCCAGCGGCACGCCCGCGGCGCGGGCCTTCTCGTAATCGGTGACGTTGGCGTAGTTGCCCGCCGAACGCAGCAGCTCCTGGCGGCGGTTCATCTCACCGGCCAGCGCGTCCTTCATGCGGTCGACCAGCGAGAGCTCCTCCTCCAGGTTGGTGATCACCGCGGACACGTGCGGCAGCGTGTCCAGACCGAGGAAGGTCGCGCCGCCCTTGAAGTCCACCAACACCAGGTTCAGCGCATCCGGGGAGTGCGAGGTGACCAGCGAAAGCACCAGGGTGCGAAGGAATTCCGACTTACCCGAACCGGTCGCGCCGATGCACAGGCCGTGCGGGCCCATACCGTTCTCGGCCGACTCCTTGATGTCGATCTCGACCGGCGTGCCGTCGGGGGTGATGCCGATCGGGACGCGCAGCCGTTCCCGCGCGGTGCGCGGGCGCCAGACCTTGGCCGGATCGATCTGCGCCGCATCCGGAATCTTCAGCAGCGCCATCAGTCCCGGATCGCTCGCGGTGCCGTCGCCGAGGCTCACGATCTGCGCGGCGGTCGCCAGCCGATACCGGGCCAGCGCGCGGCCGAACGATTCGGCCTCGGCCACGCTCACCTGATCGGCGGTGGCGAACTTCTCCACTCCCGCAGCGCTTTTCGCGGAGATGTCGCCGCCCGCGGCGACCAGCTGCAGTCCGCGGCGGGCGGCCAGGCCGGTCTCCGGCGCGGTGAGATCCAGCACGGTCACCGAGTCCAGCCCGGACTCGCTGACCAGCCGCTCGTTGCCGTTGACATACCCGTCGTCGATGATCACGACCAGGTGCAGGCGGCCCTGCGTCGGCTGCGGATTGCGCATGAAGCGCCCGCGCTCGAGCAGTTCCGCCGACAGCGCCGTCTCCAGCTCGCCCAGCGACGTGTACATCATGCGCGCCGAGCCCATGCCGTCGCGGTGGGTCGGATGCTGCAGGTGCGGAATCCATTTCGCCCACGCCCAGTTCGGGCCGTCCGGATCGGCGCAGACGATCGCCACCGCGAGATGGTCGGGACCGTGGAAGGCGACCAGCTCCATCAGCATGGCCCGTGCCAGCATGCGCGAATCCTCGCCGGGCCCACCGATATTGATCGCCGGGAAGGCGCGCAGCGAGACGGCCGTCGGCAACCGGTGCACCACCGAGTGGGTGCGCACGAACCGGCGCAGCGCCACCGTCGACACCGGCTCCAGATCCTCCAGCGGCCCGGTCTCCGGGCGGGCCAGCTTGGTCGCCAGGCGATGGCTGCCGACGCCCACCCGCACATGCCCGAAATCCGGGTCGTTGGGGCGGCGTTCCCACATCCGCCGGGTCCCGATCATCGACGGCAGGTCGGCGGGCTCCGGATGGCTCCAACCCAGCGTCTCCCACTGCTTGCTGCCGGTGCGGCGGACATCCTTGCGGATCTGGTCCAGGTAGCGGAAGTAGTCCTTGCGCTCCTCGTTGAGTTCGACCGCCCGCTTGCCCGACCCGCCGCGGAAGCCCGCCATCATGCCGACCATCGACATCAGCATCATCATCGGGAACATCAGCATGAACGGGTTCTGCAGCATGTTGCGACCCATCATCGCCATCATGGCGATCATGCCGACGACGGCGACCACCATGACGACCGGCATCAGCTTCATCATCAGCGGCGCGGGGACATTGCGCGGGATCTCCGGCGGGGAGGTCAGCGCCACCTCACCGCCGGGCGCACGCGGCGGCGCGATGCGCGGGCGACGGACGAAACCTTCGGTAACCATGACTCCCTCTACTGCTCCAGATCAGGGTCGAGTTCGGCACGGGAGCGCCGGAACGGAATCGCCAGGGCGACACCGATTCCGAGGCCGACCAGGCAGGTGACGGACCCGATGACCGCGATCCGGCGCGGCCGCGGGTCCGGGCCGGGCGGGGGTGCGGGCGCCGCGATCTCGCGCGGCACGGCGGCCCCGCGGGAGACCGGCTGATCGGGCAGCGGGTCGGTCAGCGCGGCCAGCGGATCGATCAGGCCGTGCCCGACCCGCTCGTCGCGACCGGCCCCCGGCGCGTGCGCGGTCCGGGTGATGCGGTCGATCACCTGTCCGGCGCTCAACTGCGGGAACCTCGCCCGCACCAGCGCGGCCAGCCCGGAGACGTACGGCGCGGCGAAACTGGTGCCCTCGACCGGGCGCACACCCTCGGAGGTCTGCACGCCGTCGACGAGTCCGGCGCCGCCCGGCCTGCTGTCCAGCGATACGATCTTGCGCCCGATCGCGGCCGCCCCGATCCACGGGCCGCGCAGCGACAGTTCCGAGGGGCCTCCCTCGGGATCGACCGACGCCACCGACAGCACATAGGGCGAGAACCAGGCCGGGGTCGCGACGGTGGAGACCGAACTCCAGCCGCCGCCCTCGTTCTGGCTCTCGCAGGGCCCGCCCTGCTGGACGTTGCCCGCCGCCGCGACCACCACGACATTGCGGTCGTAGGCGTACTTCACCGCGGCGCCCAGGGGGGCGTCGGCGCCCTGGGACCCGGCCGGGGTGCACGCGACCTCGGAGATGTTGATCACCCCGGCCCCGAGATCGACCGCGCGCACCACGGCCGCGGCGAGGGTCAGCACACTGCCGTACCCCGCGCTGGCGATCTTGTCGGGCCGCTCGGCCGCGCCGCGGTCCTTCGCCTCGTACGCCAGGCTCAGCTGCCGGATGGTGAGCAATTCGGCATCGGGGGCGACGCCGGAGAATCCGTCGGCCGGATTCGGTTGCGCCGCAATGATTCCGGCGACCAGGGTGCCGTGACCGTCGCAGTCGACGGTGCCGTCGCTGTCGGAGACGAAGTCACCGCCGGGCTGCAGCGCCCTCAGCCGCGGATGCCGCTGCACGCCGGTGTCGATGACCGCCACCTTCTGTCCGGCCCCGCGGCTGAACTCCCAGGCGGCGGGCAGATCGAGCACCTGCTGCGCGACCGGCGGTTCGGTCGGCGGGCCGCCGACGAGCATGGGCTCCGCGCATTCCGACTTCCGCTCGGTCGGTTCCAGCGGCGCCGGGCGGTGGCTCAGATCCAGCGCCGGGCCGAGTGCGCCCATATCTATCACCGGCGGCGAGACGGCCGAGGCCGAGGGCAGGCCCGGCAGGCAGACCGCCGCGCCGGTCAGGGCGGCCGCACAGGTCAGCCGCAGCGTGAGGCGAAAGGGCCTGCCACTCATATGTTCCGGGCCATCGAGTACACGCCCATGATCCACAGCACCAGCGGCATCACGGCGATGATCAGCAGGTACTCGAAGATCTCGATCGCGCGCCGGGTCACCGGTGTGACCTCGATGTGGGGGCCGATCACGCCGAACCCGACGGTGCCGAGGGCGAAGATCACCAACAGCCCGGCCGCCAGCAGTTCGAGGTCGGCGTCGCCGAACGCCAAGCCGACCAGCAGCAGGACGAAGGTCACGCAGCCGCCGACGATCAGGGTCGCCGCCTGGGCGAGATCGGCGAAGGACCGGCCGCGCAGGCACAGGATGATGGCGGTGATCACGGCCAGCGTGATGCCCTGCCACTTGGCCGCGCCCAGCGGATCGGCGGCGCCGAACGCGCCGACCACCGCGGCTGCGGTGAAGGCGCCGACCAGTCCGGTCTGGAACTGGTTGGCCGTGCGGGCCCGCTGCCCGAGTCCGGCGGCCGACGGCAGCGCGGTGGCGCCGATGGCGCCGATGCCCTCGATGGTCGGTCGTGGCTCGTGGTCGGCCGGATCGATCGCGCCACCGGCGGTCGGCACCGGCGGAATCGGCAGCCGCGCCAGCAACGCCGCCAGCCGCGGCACCGCGGACAGCAGCAGGATGCCGCCGACCAGCAGCCCGGCACAGAGCTTGGGCAACGCCGGATGCCACACCATGTAGACGGCGGCGCCGACCAGACCGATCACGCCACCCGCGCCCACGGCGGAGAAGAGCGTCGCGCCACTGCCGACGATGCGGTACCCGACGACCGACGCCACGATCGCTACCGACACGCCCAGCAGCACGTGCGGGCCGCCGAGCTGCCCCGGCACCAACAGCGCCGCCCCGCCGAACAACAGCAGCAGACCGTCCAGCGACACCCAGTTCGCGGTCGTCTGATCGAAGTACTTGCGCGCCGCGATCCCCGCGGCGGCGAAGGCCACCGCGCCCATTCCGAGCAGCGCGAACCCGGGCCACAGCGGATCGCCGTGCCGCCGCGACACCGCCAGCAGCAGCAGCGCGGTCAGCACCGTCAGCACCGACGCCACCAGTCCGGTCCAGCGCGCGGACGTGCCGGACCAGCCCCGGAAATCGTCGGCGACCAGACGCGAGACCGCATCGATCACGTCGTCGAACAGGGCGGGCGCCTCCTTGGCCGACACACTGCGCAGCACCAGCAGTTCGCCGTCGTACACCTCGGCGTCGGTCAGCGAGCGGCTCGGGGCGATCGGATCGCGGCCGAGCCGGGCCAGCGTCCAATGCTGGGCCCGCAGCGGCAGCGCATCCTCGTCGTTCGCGGTGATATCCGGGGTGCGGGACTCGATCAGGGCAACCAGGTCACCGATGAAGCTCGCGATCGGCACGGTCGCGGGCAAACCCACATCGACTTGTGTGTTGCCGCCGATAACCGAGACCCGGCACAGCTCGGGCTCGCTCGCTTTGGTACTCGTTGTCGATGGATCCGTCACCGGAGTCGATCTCCCACCCTCGTCTTTCCGAATGCCCAGCCTTCTAGAATGCCCACAGCGACCGGGACGTCAATGCTCCGTGAGACAGCGTGAGGACGAACATCTTTCGCACTTCGAGAACCCTCATATCTCGACAACGCTCACGTTGCGACCCAACGGCGGCTAACCCTAATCTAACTGACGGATCTCCGGCGTGCGGTCGGTAGTCTGGTCGCACGATGAACGTATACACAACCACAATCGAAGGCTTCGGGGTTCGACAGCAATGAGCGGCAACCGTCAGGCACAACGCGCATTCGATGCCGGAGTCTTATCCCTGGGCCTGCCCATCGAGGGGCAGGAATCGGCCCGCGATCTGGAATACGCGAAGCTGGCCTTCCAGCGCGCCACCGAATGGGATCCGACAATGTGCGATGCCTGGCTCGGCCGGGCCGCCGCCGGCGAGGTCACCAAGGAGGTGCTGTTCAACCTCCACAAGACCAGCGCCAGCACGCTGTACCGGGAACAGCGCCGGGTGGGCCTGTCCGCGCGGGCACTGGCCGGGCGTTTCCTGCCGGGGCTCTACATCGACTACCCGCTGGCCTCCTACACCGAGGTCTGGCTGGCGTGGGCGGCGCATCTGATCTCCGAGAAGGAATACGACGAGGCCGAGCGCACGCTCGACGAGCTCGAGTCCTACCGCAAGACCCTGCTCAGCGACCCCGACCGGGAGGCCGACAACCGCATCAGCGCCTACGTGCGCGCCGTGCTGCACTACAACACGCAGCGCTGGCCGGATGTGATGACCGTGCTGGCCGGGTCCGCGGAGTGGGACGACCCGTACCTCGCCGCCGGGGCCCACGTGATGGTCGGCACCGCGTGTGCCCAGCTGGGATTGTTCGGTGAGGCGATCCGGCGCATGGAACAGGCCGAGGCCGGACCCATTCCGGCCGCCCGCACCACCGCCATGTTCTGCCGGGGGCTGTGCCTGCGGGAGACGGGTGGGGAGGACGAGGCGCAGGCGCTGTTCGAGAAGGTGTATTCGCAGGCGCCGGATTTCGAGGCCAATACCGCCGCCATGCGCGACCGCACCTTCCGGATCACGGTCACCACCAGGGAGTCCCTCAAGGCGCGCACGGATCGGTGGGATCCGGCGTCGGCGCCGTCGATGGAATCGATTCAGCAGGCCGAGGTCGAGGACCGGGCCAAGACGATCCTCGCCGAGGCGCGCGCCGAACTGGACCGTCAGATCGGTTTGGACGCGGTGAAGAACCAGGTCGCGAAGCTGCAGTCGACCGCGCAGCTGGCGAAGATCCGCGCGGAGAAGGGGCTGTCGGCCGCGCCGCGCGGTCAGCATCTGGCGTTCACCGGGCCGCCCGGCACGGGTAAGACGACCATCGCGCGGGTGGTCGCGAAGATCTATTGCGGCGTGGGGATTCTGCGGACCGACAAGGTGGTGGAGGCCAAGCGCGGTGATTTCGTCGGCCAGCATCTGGGGTCGACGGCGATCAAGACCGAGAAGCTGATCGATACCGCGATGGACGGGGTGTTGTTCATCGACGAGGCCTACACGCTGATCCAGACCGGGCTCTCGGGGGGTGACGCGTTCGGCCGCGAGGCGGTGGACACGCTGCTGGCGCGGATGGAGAACGACCGCGACCGCCTGGTGGTCATCATCGCCGGATACGACGGCGAGATCGACCGGCTGCTGCAGGCCAACGACGGTCTCTCGTCCCGCTTCTCCAAACGGCTCCAATTCCCCTCCTACAAGCCCGAAGAACTCGGCCGGATCGCCGAGCTGATCGCCGAGTCGCGGGATTCGGAACTGTCCGAGGAGGCGCAGACGCTGCTGGTGCGGGCGTGTGACCAGCTGTACAACCTGGAGAGCACCGATCAGAGCGGCGCGCCCCGGCGCGGGGTCGACCTGGCGGGCAACGGGCGCTTCGTCCGCAATGTGATCGAGGCGGCGGAGGAGGAGCGCGAATTCCGCCTCGCCAACGACGATTCCCTGGATCTCTCGGCCGCCGACGAAACCCTGCTGATGCGCATCGAGGCAGCGGACATGCGCGCCGCCCTGACGGAGATCATGGCCTCGCTCAACGTGGGGATCACCGACTTCTGAGACTACTGACGTACCCACGCATTTCCGGCGGGCGGCTACCCTCCGGCGACGGCTATCGAGTCGTGGCTGGTCAGGGCCTCTTCGGGGGAGAGGGTGGGGCCCGGGACCAGTTGGCCGATGATGGGCCAGGGGGCCAGGCGGGGCTTGTCGCCCAGGCCCAGGACGTTCGCGGTGGCGAGGTCGGGGACGCCGTAGCGGATTCCGTTGTCCGCCACGTAGAACAGGCTGTCGCGACGGCTGCTGCCCGATTCCATGCCGGTGGCCTGGACGAATTCGCCGTGGCCGGGCGCCAGGTACACCGCGTCCACGCGGTCGCCGGTGCCGTCGGCGGTCACCAGTTCGACCGGCTTCGCCGAGTTGGCGATCGGCAGGCGGGTTCCGGCCAGAATCGAGACCGCGGCCCGCTCGCCGGGGCTCTCCACCGACGAGCTGCCGGTGCCGGGCGTCTTCGACCAGGACACGCAGGCGACCGGGTTGTCGTCGGTGACCAGCAATTTCGGCACCTGCACCGGGAACTGGTCGACGCGCAGGGTGCGTACCTGCGGCACCTCGTCGAGCACGTCGGGGGTCACGGTGGCGGCGTCGCTCATCCCCTGCGAGTTCGAGTTCCGGATCACCTGCGCGGCGAACGGCGTCACCGGCTGCAATCCGTTCTCGAGCACCACGTACAGATCCGGGCGGCCCGCACCCAGGCTGGGCACCGAAACGATGCCGCCCACAGGGATCTTCGACAGCGGGCCTGGCCCGGGCTGACCCGCCTTCTCGATCTGCGGCGGCGCCAGCGGCGGCACCTCGGAGGTGGCGCTGACGAACCCGGCGCCGACCGGGCGCGGACGCGCCGCGGCCAGGCCCAGCGAGCGCGACATCACCGAATTGTTGGTGTCGACCTCGGCGCGCTTGCCGTCGAAGATCAGATAGGTCTTGTCGGCGTGGCGGACCAGCAACGCCGAATCGGCGCCGGTGGGCCGGATCCGATCGCCCAGCTCCGGGGCGCCCGCCACCACGGTCGTCGTGCCGCCGGACGCCGAACGCGCACTGCCGCCGAGGGATTCGCACAGCGCCCACTGCGAGCTGCCGCCCTGTCCGGACCCGGGCAGCGCCGCCGGCGCGCCCGGTATGCCCAGCAGCGGCCCGCGCGCGAAATCGTCGAGCTTGTTGTCGGCCACCGCGTGCGGGGCCGCATTGCTGCCGGTGATCAGCCGCGCCGAGGCCAGGTTCAGCACCGGGTGCAGGCGCGTGGAACCGTCCTGGGAGTGCACCACGACATACAGCGCGCCGCTCTGCTTGCCGGACACGATCAGCTGGTCACCGATCGCGCCCTGCGGCCGCAGAAACGCCAGAATGGCGGCCCCCGCCACGATCAGAATCCCCAGCACCGCGCCGACCAGCAGCGACCGGGTCTGGGATCGCATCGGATCGTGCAACATCCGCACATCGCGGCGGATCAGCGCGTGATCGAGGCGGCGCAGCAGAAATCGGTACCCATTCACCTGGGCACGGGTCGTCAGCTGTGCTGGCACTCGGTCTCCATCAAGCTATCCGTCACTATCCGTAGCCGACACGGTACCGTAATTCCGCATGCGGCCCGAACCGATGAACGGCCGCATCGGTGTTGCGGAGTTCCACGGTGACCGCGCGAATGCGAAGCAGGGCAACAATTGTGAACGACACGATGAATAACGGGACAATAGACAACGTCGGAAGCAATAGCAGCAAACAGGTGGCATCCACCGGTTCGGCATACGATACGTTAAGAGATCCAGAATTCTGGCTGTTCCGAATCTTTCCGCTGCGGGTGGTCATTCCGGTGGCGGCGGCGGCCGCGATCGTCGCCTGGATCGTGCTGGCATTCACCGATCTCCCGCTCGCCGCGGCGGGCGCCGCCGCGGCGGTATTGCTCATCGGTCTCACGCCGATCCGGGGCCGCTCGCTCGCCGGACGCATCGCCTCCCGGCTCGGCCGTCGAAACCGGCCACCGGTCGACCGCGTCGCGGAACCCGCCATCGACGTGCCGCTCGACGAGGGCGGCAGCTACGGCGTGCGCTGGGACGGCGACCTGCTGGTCACCATGCTGCGCATCGATCCGCCGCCGGACACCCTGACCCTGCTGCGCCGCGGCTCGCTGAGCACCGACCAGCTGCTGCCGCTGACCGAGGTCGCCAAGTGCCTGGACCAGTTCGACATCACGCTGGCGGGGATCGACGTGGTGAGCACCGGCGCGCGCACCGCGGGCACCGGCGTCGTCGCCTACCTGTACGACCGCATCCTCGGCCCCCTCCCCGCCATCGCCCACCGCACCGTCTGGCTGGTGCTGCGGTTGAATCCGCTGGCCAGCGCCGAGGCCGTGGAGAATCGCGGCGGCGGGGGCGCCGGCGCGCTGCGTACCGCCATCATCGCCACCCGCCGGGTGGCCAATCGGCTGGCGGCCCTCGACATCGCCGCCTCCGTCCTCACCGCGGCCCAGATGAATACGGCGGTGCGCGAACTCACCCACGGCTTCGACGTCACGCAGTTGCGGGAGACGCCGCACTACCTGGAGGACCGGGGCCGCCATCTGGCGTTCTACCAGCTCGGCGCCGATATGGTCGGTCCGCGCGGGCTCGCCGACATCTGGGCGGTGCCCAGCCTGTCGACCACGACCGTGCTGCGCCTGCGGCCGGGCGCCGACCGCGGCGATCGCAGCGACCACGCCGGTACGGTGGTGCTCAACGCCGTCGTCCGCTTCGACACCGGGGCCCCGCCGGAGCGGCCGCCGCTGCCGGGCCTGCGCGAGCTGACCGGGAACCAGCTGCGAATCCTGTTGGACACCTTGCCGATCGGCGCCGGGGGGCAGTGGGGCGCGGACGTCGCCTACCGCGGGACGCTCGCCGCGCTGACCGACATCACCGTGCCGACGGCCGGTTGCGGGCAGCTGATCGGCGCCGACGAAACCGGCCAGGGCATCGCCGTGCCGCTGATCGGCGAGGGCACCCGGCATCTCGAGGTGATCGGCAACGTCGACCTCGCGCAGCAGATGATCCTGCGGGCCACCGCGCTGGGCGCCCATGCGATCGTGCATACCAACCGGCCCGAGGCCTGGCACACCATGGTGGCCAATCTCAATGCGCCGCATGTGCTTTCGATCGCACCGCGATCGGCCGGGGCCAGCTACCACCCGCCCGCACCGCCGCCGCCGCACGCCGCGGCCTATCCGAGCACCACCGTCGTGGTCTTCGACGGCATCCAGCCCACCGCGCTGACCGGCGGCGCCACCATCGTGCACGTGCGGCAGCCGAATCAGCCGGAGAGCCACTTCGAGGCCGATGTCACCCTGAGGCAGGATCCCGAGGCGCCCAACCGGATCACCGTCCGCACCGCCGCTGCCTCGGCCACGGTATTCATGGTCACCACGCCGGACGAGATGCAGTACATCGGCGAATCACTGGTCGCCACAAGGTAGTTCGAGAAACGACGACAGCCGGTCGGGGCGATCCCCGACCGGCTGTCGTCGTCGGTACCGGCTCAGAAGTCGGCGAAACCGTCGCCGACGCGACCGTCGGCCTCGAGGGCGGCGTGCTTGGCGTTCTCGACCTTCTTGGCCAAAGCGTCGAGCCGAAGCTTGGTGTCCTCCAGCGCCTCGTTCATCTTGTCGCTGGCCTTCTGGAAGTTCGCCTGGGCCTGCTCGCCACCCAGGTTGTCGTGGAACGCCTTGGCGGCCGACTTCAGCGCATCGATCTCGCCGCTGATCTTGCTGCCGTTGGTCTGCAGCTCGTCGAACAGCCGGTCCATGGCCTTGGGGTCGTAAAGAATTTCAGACATGTTCTCGATTCCTCTTGGGTCGAATGGGTCGAATGCAACACACGGGGCAGGTCTAGACGGGGGTCTCGTCCATCTTCACGAGCTGGCTCTTACCCGAGGTGACAGCCTCCGACAGCCGGTTGAGCATGTTGTTGAGCTCGGCCGACTCATCACTCCATTCGTCCATGATCTTCTTGAACTCGTCCTGCGCCTGGCCCTTCCAGCCCCCGCGCACCTCGTCACACGCCGCGTCCACGGCGTTCACGGACTGGCGCAGGTTGTTGATCGACGTTTCCATGTCGTTGACAACCTTGTCGATACCAGCGGTCTGGACACCGACCTTGTCTCCACCGAACATTGACATATCTCGGATCCTTTCGTAACGAATGAGTTGGGTCGGAGATCGACTTGATCTCCGTGAATGGATAGCGGGTCGAGAATCGCTACGGCGGCAGCCACCTCCCCCCGGGCAGCCCGTCGATCAACGCCGTAATCGCCTGCGTGACACGATGTTCGGTGCCCGGCGTAACCGTGGACCAGACCTGCTGATCCGGGGCGACCATGGGCGCGACGACGATCCGCCCGCGGGCGGTGTCGTACACCGCGACGGCCCCCGGGATCCGGGTGGTCAGTCCGTCGTGATGTGTCGACGCGACGATTTCGGCGAAGGTATGGCAGGACCCGAATGCCAGGCCCAGGATTGTGGCGTCGCGGTCGGCGGCGCCGAGCGCGTACATCGCATCGGTGTACTCGCTGGCGGTGGTGGCCGCGTTCAGCCGGTCGGCCAGTTCGGCGGCCGGTGCGCTGACGCTCGCGACATCGGCCGCGGGGCACGGGC
The DNA here is from genome assembly GCF_054782435.1 of Nocardia thraciensis. Taxonomy (NCBI): domain Bacteria; kingdom Bacillati; phylum Actinomycetota; class Actinomycetes; order Mycobacteriales; family Nocardiaceae; genus Nocardia; species Nocardia thraciensis. The sequence goes on along the minus strand of NZ_BAAGSM010000010.1, from coordinate 154,501 downwards.
CGAGCGCCGCCAGCAGCGGTGCGGCCAGCGCCGGGCCGGAGCCGTCCACCCAGACCGACCGCACCTCGAAGCTGTCGCCGCGACGGACGGCCACCGCGTGGGTGCCGCCGCGGCGCACCAGGCAGGCGCGACGCGTGCCCTGCTCGGAGTAGACGCGGACGGACAGCTCGTATTCGGGCTGCGCCAGCGTGAACAGCGCCTGCGCCAGCTCCGTGTCGACCTCGCCGTGCGAGTCGATCACGCCGCCCGCGATCAATCCGGCGACGGCCTCCTCGTGGGCGCGCTGGAACTCCTCGAACGAATCCTGTTGCGGCCCTACCGACAACGCCAGCGGCAGGGTCTGCACGCCGAGCCGATCGGCCACCGCGAGCAGCGCGTCGTTGGTCAGGGTCGTCATCCGGCGCCCCCGGTCTGCCGTCCGTCGGGCGCGGCGGGCTCGCCGCCGCCGAGGACCGCCGGGGCCGCCTGGATCTCGCCGTCGAGGTAGTCGCCCGCCTCGCCCGCGAGGCTCGCCCGGGGAAATCGCGGGACATCCTGCGACGCACCGCCCATGCCGCCCGGACCGCCCGCGGCCGGACTCATCGGGACGGCCTCGGCGCTGGCGCTCGAGGCGTTCACCGGCACCGGCCGCGCGGTGATCTCGCTGCTCGCCCCCGACTGCGAATAGACCGGCGCCTGATAGGCGGTGCGTACCCGCGGCACCGCGGTCGGCATCGAGGGGATCGCCATCCGGCCCATCGGCGCCATGCCGGGCATGGCGCCGGCCCCCGACGGCACCGGCGTCTGCCGGGCCGCCTGCTCGGCGGCCAGCGGACGCTCCGGCGCCACCGACGGCGGCTGCTCGTGCTGCCACGGCGTCGCCAGCGGTTCCGTGGCCGATTCGTAGCTGCGCATCACCCGCGAGGCCACCGCCTTGGCGACGTCGGCCTCCGCATCGGTCTCGACCGCCACCGCGCGGATCGGCGCACCGAGCATGCCGCCGACCGACTCCAGCACGCGCTGCACCTGCTGGATGGATTCGATATCGGCGGTATTGGGCATCGCCAGCCGCGCCACCTCGTAGGCGGCCACCTGGGCCTGCATTCGCGCGGCATTCTGCGCGGCCGCGCCCGCGGCCTCGGCCAGCCAGTCCCGCAGCGCCGAAACCCGTTGCAGCACAGCATCACTGCGACCGGACTGCCAGGCGCCGCGCAGCGCAGCGAGGATCTGCTCGTATTCCACGACCGCGGCGCCGAATCCCGTAGCCAGCCGCGACCACGCGGCCGCGGCCTCGGCCATCGGCACGGAGCCCGGGCCCGTGGCGAGGTCCTGCGCGAGCCGCTGCGGCTCGCGCGCTTCCCACACCACGCCCGTGAACCCCGGCTGTGGCATCTCGATCATCTGCTGCGCAATACCTTTCAGGCCGAACCTTCGACCGAGCCCAGATTCGCGACGTTGTCGGCCTCCATCCGACCGAACTGGTCCGTATTCAGCCGTAGCGTCGCCGCCAGCTTGCGCATCTCGTGCACACTGGCCTGCGCGCTCGACAGATACGACGTCGCCACCTCGTTGGAGGTCTGCGCGGCGCGGCCCGACACTTCGTCCACCCCGGCGGGTTCGACCGTCAGCGCCTCCTCCGCGGCCCGCAGGTCCGAGGCCAGCCGATCGGCCAGCGCGTCCAGACCCGTTGCCGCCCTCCCGGCCGACGCGGGGTCGAACTGTACTCCGTCGTTAACCTGACCAGCACTCATGACGTCCTCCTGTTGTGCTCGGCACCCGTGTCAGAGAGTGAGTTCTTTATCCGGCGGTGGTTCCGGCGATGTGTCGGTCGCGCCGACCACCGGCAACGTGACCCCCTCGATCCGGCCGACCACCTCGTCGCCGTGCTGGCTGGTGACCATGTTGGCCTTGACCACCGCATCGGAGCCCGCGTCGTCGGCACGGGCCGCACCGGCGGCGCCCGCGGCACCGCCCATCGGCATGTACGGGCTGCTGCCGCCGGACCCGGTGCTCGACATGCCGCCGCCCGGCATCGCCGCACCGGCACTCGCGGCGGCCGCGCCGCTGATGCCGCCCGCGGCCCGGGTGCCCTGCCAGGGGCTCAACGGCTGCGCCGCGGTCCCGGCGGCCGCGCCACCGACTCCCACAGCTCCGCCGCCGCCACCGACGCCGCCGCCCTTGCCGCCCGCCGCGCCGCCGCCACCGATTCCGCCACCGGCTCCCGCCGCGGCGTCCTCCGGTTCGGCGACCAGCGTCGGCGCCGACATCGACGTATTCGCCTTCGCCAGTTGTCCGATCGCCTGCGCGCCCTGGGTGCCCATGCTCATCAGCGGGCCCAGCAGTTGCAGCATCTTCGTCACATCCTGCGAGGACTTGACGCCCTTCGGAGCACCGGTGATCGGAATCTTGGTGCCCGCCTTGGTCATCCGGCCGCCGTGGACGGCGAGCTCACCCTTGGTCTTGGCGGTGATCGCCAGCGCCTCGGTGATCGACTGGATGGTCTGCTGCACCAGGAAGGCCTGGCCGACGCCGCTCACGATGAACAGCGGCGCCATCGCCATGGTCATCGCCTGCTTCGCCACCACGCCGCCGATCTGGATCTGGCCCGTGGCGACGCTCCCGGCCGCGCCGATCAGCACGTCCTTCTGCCCGGCGCTCTGGGCGCCCAGCGCGGCCGAATCCACATCCGCGGCGGCGGCCTTCTTCGACGCCTCCTGTGCCGCCTGCCCCTGCCAGAGGGTCATGGCGATCTGCAGTGCCGAGGTGCCCAGCGACATCACCGTCTGCAGCACGCTGCCCACGTTCGACAGCATCTGGGTGGGGTCCATCGGCGGCGGAGCGGCCACCGGCTGGGCCGCGGGAACACCCGGATCACCCTGTGCCGCACCGCCTTCCGGTGCCGGTGCGGGCGCCGGCGCCACGGCGGGCGTCGGCGCGAACTGCCCGGTGCCGAACGCCGAGGCGAGATCGGTCAGCGGTCGCATCAGTGCGCTGAGATCGATCACCGGAAGCGGCGGCATGCCCGGAAGCGGCGGCAGCCCCTGCAGGTCAGGTAGGCCCGGCAGCCCCATGTCCTGCAGGATGTGATCCACCGGCTTGTCCAACATGGGCGCCAGCGCGCTGCCGCGCAGTAGCTCCAGCACCGTCGGATCCGGTGGCTCCGCGCCCGGCGGCGGAGTCACCCCCGGCAGGCTCATTGCCGCGTGCCGACTGACCCGATATCCGCGCCGGACGCGGCATCGGTGGTCTCGTAGGTGGCGGCAGCCTGATGCGACGTGAGGGCCGTGCCGGCGTGCACGGCGGCCAGCTGCGCCACGGAGGTCAGATGATTGGCCTGCGCGAAGGCGAAGGACAGCAGGAATTCCTGGCCGATGAGCCCGAATACCGGAACCGCCGCGGCCATTGTCGCCGACTGGTCGACCGCACCGGCAGCGGCGACCTCGGAAGCCATCACGGCCGAAGTGTCGCCGTATCGGCGCAACGCGTCCGGCACTACTTCTACGTGATTCATACCCTCATCCAATCTCAAAACGTCGCACGGCGTTTCGGTCTCAACGGTACCTTTACAGGTTCATAGGCTGCGATCTGTGCGGGGTTAACATTCGGTGACTACCCGGCGTTCTCCTCGTTGTAGGCGGTCACCAGATCGGCGCGTTCGGAGAAGGCCTGCTCGGCCGCGGCACGAGCCGTGCCGACCAGCGTTTTCTCGAATTCTTCCGGCGAGAGTTTCGAAATCCGGCCGGAAAAGCTCAGCCCGACCAGTGCGCCGTTGCCGTCCACCTCGGCGGTTATCGCGCCGTCTTCGGAGGTGACGCTGGCCCGCACGCCCTTCATCGCGTCATCGAGATCACGCAGCCGGTACAGCTGCTTCTGCACGCGTGCGATCAGCTCGTCCATCGTGTCGACCATGGCTACCTCGCGTTCCCCTCGACGGTCGGCCGAATCCGCAGCTCAGACCGAGCGCAACCAGCTCTGTGGCTGCGTGTCGTATTCCTGTTCCTCGATGATTTCCTGGCGCGCGACATCCGCCTCGGTGGGCAACCCGGTCAGCGCCAGCATGTCGGGGCTGAACCCCGCCTCCTGCAGTTGCTTCCGACGTTGCAGCCCCGCGCGGTTGGCCGCCCGGCGGCACAGCCTCAGGATCTCCCCCGCCAAACTGTCCGGGTCGCGGCGCAATTCGTCGGCATCGACCCGGATGCCCAGCGGCAGGCCCTGTTCGGTGGTCCGCACCGCGATCGCCCCCGTTACCGAGGCCGCGCTGAACTCGGCAGGAAACTCGTCCTCCGGCCCGCCCTGTCCCTCATGCGGCGCAGTCATCGTGACCTCTCGTGAAAAAAAGTGTCATGGACAGCATCTCATGCACGTCAAGCCTGCTATAGGAATTGCACGCCAGCCGCCGACCACTCCCGTTCACCTGCATGATCTGCGCTCCCTCCCGGTGACACATCCTACCCAGCACCCCGCGCGGGCGCCGACCGATCGGACTGTCGACCGCCTACTGAAGGGTAGGATAACGGTGCCGGAGTGCGCTCGGCAGCGGGTGTTTCGGTGGCAGGCGTCAGGCGCCGATCTGTGCCAGGATGTCGGCGAGGGGTCCGTGGATCGTGAGTGCGCGCGCCGGTCGCGAGTGCCGACCGCGGGCGGCAATACCGGCCGTCGCCGTTGTCGTGTCGACGTGGAGCGTTCACAGTGGGTGACGATGAGGTACGCGATATGAGACGGGGTGGACCACGTGGGTGAGTTGGATGACACCTTCAAGGGGCTGACGCAGAAGGCCGAGGGCAACAAGTTCAGTTTCGACAACACGATCGCCCGCAACATCGCCGAACTGTGCACATCGATGCTCTATACCCTCGATCAGATCGAAAAAGGCATGGAACCGGCGTCCACCGTTCCGGCCTTCAGCTCGCTGCCGTCCGGTCCCAAGCTGGCCGAGAAATTCAAGAAGGCAGCGAAAGACTTCCACGAAGTCTCGATAAAAGGCCATCGAGAGACCATTACGAACATGGCCGATCTTTTCATCAAGGCCGGTAAGGTCATCGTGGATGATGACCGCAATACCGGCGAGGTAATCGGCAACATCAGAGACTACCAGGTCCGCGACAAGAAATACTTCGACTCGCATCAATTCAAAAAGCAGTCCTTCAGTGCGCTGAACTACAGTGGAATTCCGGATGACAGCAAGAAGCTTCTGCCCAAGGATGGGGGCGGCGGACCCTACGGCGCGGCGGCAGATCTCGAGGGTGTCAGCACCAGCGTCCCCTCGACGCCGTATGTGGAACGGTCACCGAAGGCAAACGGAAAATTCGGTGACCAGAAAGAAATCGACGCCCTCAAGAACATTGCAGGCAAGGACCTGGACAAGTCCGGCTATTACGAACCTGAAGACGGTCACATGCTGACCCTGAAAATGATGAAAGAGCATTACACCTTGATGAAGGGAAATATCCCGAAGATCGAGGATGTGGCTCAGGTTTGGAATGGCGGGTTGTCGCTGCTGGCGAATGAGATATCGGATTTCAAGGCCAAGACGGGCGAGGCGATAAACGGAAGGGGCGCGACCACAGCATGGGAGGGGGAGTCTGCCCAGCAAGCCAAGGGAGCGATCCTGCGATACTGTGGCGAGCTGACCAAGCTGCAGAACGCAATGCAGGCGACCTTCGACAACTTGAGAATCTCGGCCGGTTGGCTGCGAGGTCTGCAACCCTACATTCCGGAATATGACGAGGACGATTGGGCTCGAATGGGTTACGAACCCAGTTTCGCCCGATCGATCCGAGATATCGCTGCTGCTAAATGGAATGATTTCTACCTCCCCGGGTATGCGTTTTCCCGGGACACCGTCGTTCAGATGCCCGAACCGGCGCCAAAACCCAAAGCATCGACACCGCCGGAAGACCGACGCCCAACCAGTGGCAATCCCAACAATGGCAATCCCAATAGCGGCAACCCCGGTAGCGGCAACCCCGGCGGCGGTGGCGGCAATCAAGCCTCGCAGCTGGCTGCTCTCGAGAAGCAGCAGCAAGAGAACGACAAGCGCATGAAGGAAGCCCAGGAAAAGCTGGACAGAGAAGCCAAGGAGAAAGCCGCCGAGGACAAGAAGCGGCTGGAAGATTTCAAGAACGAACAAGAAAAGGCCGACCAGCGAAATAGGGAGCAGGCGCAGCAACAGGCCGCGCAGCAAGCAGCACAGCAGGGGATGCAAGCCGCGCAGCAGGCTGTCCAACAAGGCATGCAGACGGCACAGCAAGCGGCACAGCAGGGGATGCAGGCGGCCCAAGCGGAAGCGGCCAAGGCCGGACTACCGTCGATGGGCCGACTCGCCGAGTCGGCGCTCAATGCCGCCAAGGGCGCCGGTAGTGGCGCCGGTAAGGGCGGCGGCGCCGGTGGCGGCGCGGGTGGCGGCATAGGTGGCGGTGCCGGGCCGCGGGAGAATTTGCAGGCATCTCGATTGTTCCCGCGCGCGTCCGTCGCCGCCGAAGGCGGTGTGGCATCGACCGGACGGGCCGGGGTCGCCGCGGGATCCGCGGGCGCGCCCGGCATGGGTGGGCCGATGGGTGGCGGCGGCGCCGGTGGCGCCGGTGGCCAGAACAAGGAGCACAAGCGGGCCGACTATCTGGACTCCTCCGAACACCTCGAAGAGGCACTCGGCGAAGCTCCCGTTGTCGCCAAGCCGGTCGTGGAGCAATGAGGTCCTGGGAACTCACCGAAGCCGAGTTCTTCGTCCTGTGGAAAGACCACACCGATGATGTACTGCCGATACCGATATCGTTCACCTCACGCGCCGAGGTGTACGAGGATTTCGTAAGAGAGAAAGCAACAGCGAGAGCTCGTCTGGACGAGATATTGGAACCGGCGTTACACGATGCGGTTCGCACTATTATTCGGTCGGATTTTTATATTGTCGTGACCGGCTGGGACGAGAGCCGTCCGCTCCGCCACGAGGGGGAGATTCGCGTGCTGGCAGCAAGACAGGGAGCGCACGGCTATACCGCGACCCAGGCGCCCGGTGAATCGTTCTGGCTCGGTGGCGGGATCACCATCACCGAATGTGATCCGCTGCGTTTGGCCGACAAGGCGGTGGCAGCTTTGCCGGATATGGCGGCCGGTAAGCGCGGCCATATCGCGATAACCGACGATGAAAAGGCCGAGCTGGACTACAACTACGGGAGTTCCGCGGTTCACGACTCGTTCAGCGAATCCGTCCAGGTGCGTGCGAAGAATTTCATCGATACGACGGCGATACGCGCAGGGCAGATCACCATAGCCCAGGGGCAGTCGATCTTCGGGCCTCGTGGCCTCACCGAGCACAAGCTGAGATGGCGCGATATCGACAACGACGGACGTTATGTAATCACCGATGAGCACCCGCCGGTGGCGGTGCCCGCAGACACCGGGAAGTTGACGGCGATGATCAACAGCCGGAGCGCCGATATCGTCCGCGCGATCAAGGAAGAGCGAGCGTTGTGATCCCGGGCGGCAATAGCGGCCGGGCAGCCCACGAAACGCTGGGGTAGGCCGCCGGGCCCGCCGCTCACCGAATCGGGAAGTCGGCGGCGGCGCTGGTCCGGCGCTGGTGGAAGCGCTCTTCGAAGCCCTCGGTGTAGGTCGAGGGTGCGACCGAGGAGGAGGACTGTTCGATCACGCCGTCGTCGGCGATGTAGAAGATGGCGCGGCCGACGGCGATCTCGCCGGGCTGGGTGGGGACGAATACCATCCAGCCGACGTTGAGCCGCTCGGCGACCAGTTGGTCGACGGGATAGCGGGAGGTGTCGATGCCCAGGCCCAGGATGTGCTCGCGGACGCGGGTGATCGCGCGCTCCTCCGAGATCGGTTCCGGCACAGTGGTTACCAGCCCGGCCAGCGACAGCTGGTACAGCGCGCCGTCGATATCGTCGGACGGGTCGGTGAACAGCGCCGTGAGGGTGTTGCGGGTGACCACGCCCGCCTCGGCCGCGGCCACCAGATTCGCCGCGGTGGACCGCAGTTCCTCGCTGGGCTCGGCGCTCAGCACGCCGCACACCACGTCGATGACCGTATCGGCGGTCCACATGCCGGGCACGGCCGCGCTGATCCGGTCGGAGGCAGGTGACGCGCCGCGGTACCAGCTCCCGCGCTCCCACCAGTAGCAGAAGGAGAGCATGCCGCGGGCCGCGCGGGGGTTGAGCACCTGGTTGGCGACCCAATCCGGGGCGCCCGCGTACAAGGCGGGCAGCGGGGCGCCGCTGTTGTACGCCGAATCCAGTTCGGGCGAGTCCCAGACGCCGCCGGACAGCACCGCGCGACCGCCCGGGAGCACGTACAGCGTCGAGCCGCTGCGGGAGGAGCCCTCGAAGACGCCCAGCGCGGGCAGTACGCGCGGGCCCCACTCGGAACCGACGGCGACGAAGGCCGCCGCGACCGTCGCCCACCGCGCCCACAGCACCGGCAGCACGGGGAAGCCGTCCGCCGACGGCACCGCGGCGACCCCGGCCTCGCGGTCGGCCCGCGCTTGCTGCGCGGCCTGCTGCGGCGAACGCCACTGCCGGTTGTCGTGGCCTATATATGCGGCGAGCCAAACGGGCAGCCGGTTGCGCGGATAGGTCTCCAGATCGGCCCGGTAGGCCTCGGGGATCAGCAGTTCGTCGTCCGGGAACGGGTCGTCGCCGTAGTCGTAGTCGGCCTCGAGCTGACCGGTGGCCTCGAGCCGCAGTACCAGGCGCCACCACGGACCGTCGCCGAGCTGTGCCGAGACCTCGCGCTGCAGCCGCACCAACTCCACGACCTCTTTCGAGGGGTCCGCCCGGACCACGCGGTCGGCCTCGTCGAAGTACTGCACATACATCACCCCGCCCGCGACGGTGATCGAGAAGACCGCCCGCAGCCTGCGCCAGCCCTCCGGCCCGGCGACCGCGAGTTCTCGCGCGATGGTGTGGGTGAGCTCGGTGGCCTGCTCCTCGACCGACTTTTCGGCCGGAGGCGTCTCCGGGTCCTCCGCAGAATCCTCCGGCGCCATCCGGAAGGCGCGGTCAGGCGCCTCCTCGCCGTCCTCGGGCTTGTTCTGCTGCGGGTCGTTCATGCGGTCAAGCCTTCCTCATCGTTGCGATGGGTGCGCGGCACCGGCAATTTGCCGTGCGGGCAACCACGGCACCAGCCGACAATATCGGGGTTCGAAACGGGGTTGCGAGATGGTCAGTGACGGAAGATCCCCTCTCGTCGCTGGGGATCGGACAGGATCTCGCTGATCATGCGTCCGACGTCGCGCCCCTCGCCCGGGAACGGGTAGCGGGCGTCGACGATCGCCATGCCGCCGCGGCCGACCTGCAGCCAGGTCTGGACCGGGTCGGTGCGGCCCCAGTAGACGTCCACCGCGGGATCGTCGAGGTCGACGACTTGGCCGTCCGCCCACAGCCGCAGCCGATCGTCGCGGCGATAGAACACCACGGAGATCTCGCCGAGCCGCCCGTACACCCCGTTCACCGGGCCGGTCGCTGTCGACAGCCATTGCACGGCACCGGTATTCGGGTCGAACATCGCCGGGCCGCCGCTGCCGTCGGCGGACTGCAGCACGATCCGGCCGTCAGCCGGGCGAGTTCCGGTGTCCCACCGCCGATCCACGCCGCGCGGCCCGCTCCCCAAGGCCGGGGCCTGGGGCGGAACCGGAGGCGGCAGCACCGGAGGAACCTGCGGTTGCGTGTCCGAGGAGACCGATCCGTGAGGCGCGAAGCCGGTCGGCACGTCCGCTGTCGGCGGATACGGATAACCGGGCCCGCCCGCGTGCGGTACGGACCGCTCCCCCGGCGGCACACCATCCCGGACCGATCCCTGAACACCCGGTGGCACAACGCCATCCGAGACCGGAGGCAGATGGCCGGGTGGTTCAGCGGCATCCGGGAGGGATGCCTGGTTGTCCGGCGGCACGCCGTCACTCGGCGACATCGGCTGGGCCGAGGGCGCCGGGGATTCGGAGTTCGGCGGTGGCGTCCCGGGAGGTAGCAAACCGTCTGCGGGTGGCTGCGCGGTTGCGGAGGGGGGCCACGGGCCGTTCGACGACGGCACCTCCGGCGGCGGCATCTTCCACGGCGGCGAGGTCGGCTGCGGTGGGACGGGCGCACCGGCCTCCCCCGTGGCCCATGGCAACCGCGGCTGCTCGGGCGGCTGCCCTCCCGGCCACCGCGGCGGGGTCGACCCAGCAGGCTTCCGATGTGGCGGGTCCTGGGGCTGTGGGTCCGCGGGCGGTTGCGGCGGGGTGGGGTACGGCGGCTCCGGGGTCGGACGCCTCGGCGGTTGCGCTGGGGACTGGTGGTGTGGCGGGTCTTGCGGTTGTGGGTCCGCGGGCGGTTGTGGGTGGGTGGGGTGCGGCGTTTCCGGGGTCGGCTGGTGCGGGTTCGACGACTCCAGCCACTCCGATACATTCACGTCGGGCGCGCCGAGGTGTAGGGGCGGTAGCTTACCGTCGGGCAGTTCGACGTCGAAGAAGTGCGGCGGATGCGGGACCCGCGACATCAGGTATGGCGCAGGGCTTTCCGCACCGTCGGCCGAGGGCGGACCCGCCTCCGGGCCGCGCCTCCCGCCGTCGCCGGTCCCCCCGGACCTGTCCGACCCACCGTCGTCGGTGCGCGACCCACCGAATCCGTCCCCGTCACCGGACGGACGCCACCGCACCTCTACACCCGACGAACCATTTCCGGCGCGACCCGTCCTCTCTCCGGCGCGACCCATCTCGCCCGCGACACGACCCGCCTCATCCCCGGTCGGGCCCGTTTCATCCTCGGCCGCCTCGGCTGGTTGTTGGGCCGCACCGGCTTCCATGGGTGAAGTGGGGTCAGCCGTGTCGTCGCCCGTGCCTGTGCGGATGTCATGCCCGCTGCCGATCGGGCGTCCGCTCCCCGGGGTGGCAGCATCGGCCACAGGGCCGGGCTGTTCCTGCTCGGCGTCCGTGGCCAGCACACGGTTCCGCCCGGTGCCCGGGTGCCGGGAAGTCTTGTCCGCGAGCGATTCCGGAGGTGATTCGTTCGATGCTCGGGGGGTGTGGCGCGACGGAGGTGCGGCCGGTGGCTGTTCCGCTGCGGGCTCGCCCGGTCGGCCGGGGACGGGGGACGGAGTGGCGCTGGAGCGGCTGAAAAGGATTGTTACCGCGGTGTTTTCGCCGAGTGGGCCGCGCAGTTCGCGGAAGGATATCTCGGTGAAGCCGAACTCGGCGACGATGCGGCCGGTGAAGGTGTTGCGGGCGGCGTCCTCGGGCGTCAGCCGCAGCTCCTGGATACCGGCGTTGAACGAGTCGAGGTTGTCCGACAGGACGCCGCCCGCGTGCCAGCCGTCCTCCAGGCATTGCACGCGGTCGCCGAGTTCGCGCAGCACGTCACGCAACATGGTTGCGCCGCTGGGAGTTTCGGGACCCACCCGGACCTCGCCGCGCAGGATGCCCTCGCCGTCCACCCACATGTACACACCGTGGTCGTCGTCACCGCCGTACCGATGCACGTAGGAGACTCCGATACCGGCGTCGGTCACGATCGGCCCCGGCGCCGCCGGAGACGGGTTCGGGTCGGCGCCGAGCGGCGTACCGGCGGTCGCGTCGCGCGCCAGCTCATCGGTCCGCGAGAGCGCCTGCGCGAGTTCGTCTTCCAGGCGTGCCACCGAATCCCGGGCCCGCAGGTATCCCCGGGCGGCGGCCTCCAGCGCACGTCCGCGCTCGCGCCACAGGTCGGGCTGACCGGGCTCGGGCGCCTGCCGGGTCCGGGCCACCAGGTCGTCGACCCATCCGATGACGTGATCCTCATCGGTCAGCCCGGCCCGCGGATCGTCGGTGAAGTACTGCGCCGCCTCGTCGAGCCGAGACTCCGCCTCCCGCAACAGGTCCCGCTCCTCGTCCAGACGCGCCCGCGCCTCCTCGGCCTCGCGCAACGCCCGCGCGAGCGCCACATCACGGTCGCGCGCCACCGCCCGCCACTCCGCATCGCCCTGCGACGCACGTTGCCCACCCTGTCCCTCCCCACCACGCCCCTGACCACCCTGCACCTCACCCCCACGCTCCCGGCCGCCCTGCTGCTCAGACCCGTGATTCTGGCCGCCGCGTGGGCCGGGGCGGTTTTCCTCGTCGCCGGCTCGCGGTCCAGTTTTCGGGTGGGGCGCCGACGATTCGGCCTCGGCCGCGTGCGACTCGGCCGTTTCGGGCCCGAGCGATGCGGCCGGGCGGTGTTCTTGCGGAGCGGCCGTCTCGAGTTCCGGCGCGTCCGCGTCGGGCAGGGCGGACGGTTCGTCGCCGCCCCGGGCGGTGCGCTCCAGCGCCTGCTCGAGAGTCTCGAGATGCTCGTCGGCCGCCGCGTATTCGCGCACCGCGAGCTCGAGCGCGTCGACGCGGTCGCGTCCGGCCGCGTCCGGTTGCCGGTCACGCAGCGTCTCGAACCAGTGCTCGCCACCGACCTCGCGCCCGAGCAGCGCCTCCAGCGCGTCGATGCGCAGCGGACCGGCCGCGGCATCCAGCGCCGCCGACGCCTCCCGCCAACGCTGTTGTGCCGCAGGCAATTCCAGCTCGTATCGATCCCGCGGCAGGAACCCGGCGAGTTCGCGCTGCCCCTCGTACAGCGCCGAGCGCCGCAGATCCCGTTCGACGCGGGCGAGGTGCGCATCGGCCTCCACGCATTCGACGAGCGCGCGGGCGAGCGCGTCGACCCGCTCCCGGCCCGCGGCGTCGGGCTGCCGCCCCCGCAGCTCCTCCAGCCATTGATCGCGATTCGAGGACCGGTGCGCCGCCAGCGCGTCCTCCGGCGCGAAGCGCAGTTCCCGGGCGAGCCCGGCCAGGACGTCCGCGGCCCGGTCGGCGCATTCCTGTGCCCGCGGCAGCGCCAGCAGGTCCGCGAGGTAGGAGTTGTATTCCAGGTCCCGTCGCCAGCCGGTGAACGGGGGACGGGCGGCGTCCCAGTGGTAGCCCGCGGCGATGGCATGCGCATTGGCGTCGTACCAGGTCTTGCCCGACCGCCGGTTGGCCGGATCGCGCTCGTACTCCGATTCGGTCAGCGCGTCGTGCAGTAGCACCAGATCCTGCTGCAGCGGACGGCGCAGCCGATCGATCACCTTGTCCGGCAACGGCTCCACGGTCAGCAGCCGCTGGAACGCCTCGGCCACATCGGCGACCTGACTCATCCGCCGCCACACGAACCGCCCGGCCGAGTCCGCGTGATCGCGAACCAGATGCTTGTCGACCATCAGGTGGTCGATGATCTGCCGCACCTGCTCGCGGGTGAACGTCGGCGGCCGCAGTTCGTCGGCGCCGGTCATGTAGTCCTCGCGCAGCGTCGGCGCCGACGGGTCGTCCACCAACGCCTGCGCCACCCGATTGATGGCCTCGTCGGTGACGCGACCGTTCTCCTGCAGCTCCAGCAGGCGCAACCGGATGTCGTAGACCGCGTCGCGACAGGCCTTGCGGTCGGTGGTGGCGAAGGCCCTGGCCACGGTGCGCAGATCCCGGTCGGAAGCGCGGTGGATGTACTTCCCGATGTAGTGCTCCAGCCGCCGCGCCGCATCGGGACGGGTCAGCTCCAGCGGCACCTCCTCGATCAGGTCCACCTTGACCCGCCGCACCACCTCGCGCGCGGCCAGCACCTGCTCGTTGCGCCGGTGCTGCGCGAGCCCCTCGAGAATCCGGTCGGCCAGCCGCGGATCGGCGCGGAACCGCTCGTACTGCCGATCCGTCCAGGACAGCAGCCGCCACTGGTCGGCGACCTCGTCCCCGGCGGCGAAATCGTTGCGCACGTGGGGAATGAGATCCGACACGATCGCCGCGAGATCCGCGTCCGCGACCCGACCGTCGTCCTGCAGGAGCAGTAGGCGCTGCTGCACATCGGTGATGATCCGGCACATCTCACCGTGGTCGTCGGTGCGGAAGGCATCGGCCAGCTGCCGCGCGGCCGCCTCGATGTATCCGTCGACCCGCTCGACCTGCGCGGGCAGATCGTCACGGGTCGGGTCGATCCGAGACAGCCCGTCCACCAGCTCCCGGCGGATGCGGTCCACGACCTGCTCGGCACACCGCACGCGCTGATCGTCGCGGAACCGGTCCAGGCCTTCGACGGTCCGATCGATGACGCGCCGGGTCGCCTCGGGCAGTTCGGCGCGCTGCGGATCCAGCGAATGTTCGGCCGGGTCGCGCCGCGGGAACATCGGCTGCTTCTCGTACTGGGACTTCAGATGCCATTCCACCGCGGACCACACCGTCGAGAACGGCGGGATCTTCTTCAGCCACGGCCGAGCCTCGAGATAGTCGCCGATCTCCGGATGCCGCTGGATCCACGCCTCGACCCGTGGATCCTGCAGCGTGCTGAGCAGAATGCGGATGGCGCGCTGGGTCGAGTTGATCTCGCTGCCGATATCCAGGCTGTAGATCGCCTCCTCCGGAAGATCGCCCGTGAAGAAGTAGCCCTCGACGCTCATGGCGTTGAAGGGCAGCAGGTCCTTCGCGATCATGCCCGGCGGGATATCCGCGAAAGGCAGCGCCAGCGTGTTGATGTAGTGCACCAGACCGCCCCACCAGTCGGGGTTGCCCGGATCGTAGATGTCGGGTGCGTTGTCTTCCCGGTTGGTGCGCCAGAAGGGGCGGGTGGGGTCGACGTAGTGCCAGTCGCCCGGTTCGCCCCATCGGATGGTCCTGGTCCCGAGGTCGCCGCGGACCCATCCGCTGTCGTGCACCTCGACGGTCGGGCTGCCGCGCAGCGGTTCGCAACGCACCGCGCCCGGGCCACCGATCATCTGCCGGTACTCGATCAGCGGCTCCCGCGTCATGGCATGTGCGACAGCACGATTCGTGTGCGTCGCCTCGATCAGCGTCGCGGTGAAATCGGCCCACGGATGGTCGAAGTCGGCGCGCGGGCCGAGCACGATGATCTTCGGCCGCTCCCCGTCGGCGATCGCGCACAGATCGGTCACCACCCGTGCGCCCTCGGCCTCGAGCACCTCGCGCCAGGTTCCGGCGGCCCGTCCGGTCTCGTCCGCCAGGCGGGCCATGGCGTTGTCGACCCGGATCACGTCGTGCGCGGCCGCCCGCAACGCCCCGAGCCAGCGTTTGTTCTGCGCGCGTATCTCCTCGTCCTGGCGATCGACGAGCTTCTGGCACCGCATCAGCTCCCGGTTCAGGTCCTCCGGAGTCGGCCCGAGCCTGCGACGGTCGACCGGGACGCCGTGCGCGCGCAACCGCTCGCACAGATCCACCATCATCGACCGGCGGGCCTTGTTGTAGGTATCCCGGAACAGTTCGCCGCGTTCGGCTTCCAGCCGCGTGATCTCGCGGGTCGCCTCCGGCGAGAGCGGCCTGCCGCCGCCCACCCCGGCCCGTTCGAGTTCCGCCAATCGCGCCTCGATATCGCACACCGCCTTGTCGACGCGGTTGAACTCCTCCACCGCCTCGACCAGTTTGCGGATACCCCGGCGCCGCAGCGCGACCTCGGCCGGGGGCATCTGCACGTGCACGACCCGTTCCGGGGTATCGAGGGTGCCCGGGATCCGGATGGTCCGGGCCTGCGTCGTCTCGAACAGTTCGAGGATCCTGCGCTCCAGCGCCTCGCCGGTCAGTCCGGCCGCATCGCGCAGCTCGGCACGCTCATCCCGCTTGGCGCGCAGGAACTCTCGCTCGCGCATCAGTTCGTGCCACCGCTCGATCAGCCGCTCGTGCTCGGCCTGCGGCGATTCGTCGCGCCGCACCGCGACGATCTCGCCCTCGACCCAGGCGAGGTACTCCTCGGCGCCGTCGAGCCGGTTGCACACCTGGATCAGCTCGACGACGTGCTCCAGCTCGTCGTGGTCCTGCACGCCGTGGCGCTCGCGCACCTCGCGCAGCGTGTCGCCGAGCCGGTCCGGCCGCAGTGCCACCCATCCGTCGTCGGGCGGCACGCCGAGCAGCTCCGCCAGCGTGTTGCGTCGGCGCAGCAGGACCTCCCGCTCCCGGATCGCCTCCTGCCGCCGCTGATTCAACTCCTCGAGCCGCGCACGCGCCTCGGCGTTGTCCGCCTCGGAGCGGGCGCCGCCCTCGGGAGACAGGTCGGGGGCACGCAGGTCGTAGACGGTGGCCCGGCCCTCGCCGTCCACCCGGACCTGCCGGTAGGAAACCTCGGACCCGTACTCCGCCAAGATGTTTCGCAACTCCGAGTGGGCTGCCAGCAGGCCCTCCGGGTCCGGCGCGACCAGCAGCGCGCGGGGCGGGTCGCCGGGCAGGCGGCACACCAGGTCGTGGCCCGGCAGCGGCGTGCCCCGCGCCTCGGCGAGCAGGTCGCGGGCGACCTCCCGCGCCGCCGCGTCGCGCAACCGCGCCTCCTCCAGCAGCGCGGCGCTGTGCTCCCACAGCTTGTCGGCCACGGCACGGACCTGTTCGTCGGCATCGGCGGCACGGCCGCGGGCGAGCAGGTCGTCCTGCGCCCGCCGCACCACGCGGTCCAACTCGTAGGCGTTCGGGCCGTCCTCCGGCCGCACGCCCAGCGGCCGCGCCAGTTCGGCGGCCTCCGCGAGCAGTCGATCGCACACCGCGCCCTGTTCGGCCACCCGGGCGAGGGCGGCGTTGAACTCCGCGACGCGAATCGTCGGCGTGTACGGGTGGTCGTCCACGACCTCGAGCCGCGACGGCGGCGCGCCGCCGTCGGCCCGATCATCGTCGGAACCAGGAGATTTCGGACGCGGTCTGCGCCCGCCCTCGCCGCCCACCGCGGGTTCGCCGTCGCGACCGCCCCGCGCTTCCGATTCGGATTCGACTGTGCCGGAGTCGGATTCATCGGGGCTCGGGAGACGCTGGGCGCCGCCGCCCGAGCTGGGCGCGTCCGGCTCCGGCGCCGGGGCGAGTTGCGGCGGCTCGTCCGGCGGATCCTCCCGGCGCACCGTGACCCGGCCGTCCTGATCGACGCTGATGCGCAGCACGACGATCCGGTCGCGATCGGGACCGGCCAGCTCGCCGATCACCGGATCCAGCGCGACGGCCCGGTCGAGTGCCTCGCGCGGGTCACCCGATTCGCCCCACACCGCGACGGCCACGCGGCCCGGCGCACCCTCGATGAGGCCGACCCGGGGCTCGCCGACCAGCACGTGCGCCCCGGCCCCGGTCAGCGCGTCGTGTTCGATCGAGCGTGCCAGCTGCTCACCCGCGCCGGTCAGGGCCGCCGCGGCCTCGTCCGACGCCTGTGCCGCGCGCCGGTGTTCCGCCGCGGCGCTTTCCAATTCGTCGAATGCCAGCAGCCGTTCCCTCGCGTGCGGGCCGACGACCATCGTCTGGTCGCGGAGCCTGCCGAGCAGGTCGGCCAGTCGCGCCGGATCCGTCACCGCATCCCAGGTCGGCGCCTCCTGCCCCGCGCGCTCGCCGCGCTGCCTCGCCTCCCGCTCGACCTGTTCCACCCGGTCCATGGCGGTCCGCAGGCGCCGCTCGGCCTCGTTCTGCGCCCACGCCGCCTCCAGCAGCTGCGTCCGCTCGTCCTGCACCAGCGACCGCCGCCGTTCGGCGAGCAGGTCGGCCAGCCGGTTCAGGTCCTCGGCGCGCCCGCGGACCTCGGCGCGCAGCTCGCCGTGCACCTGCGCCAGCTGCTCCGCGGACGGGCGTTCGTGCTCCTCGATCACCCCGTCGCGGAAGGCGTCGTACACCTCGACGTACCTCTCCACCAGCTGCTGAAGTTCCTCGCGCAGTGCGAGATCCACCGCCTCGCGCTGCTCCGGGGTCAAGCCGCGATGCTTCTGGCTGTCGCCCGCGCGGAATTTGTCGTACGCCTCGACCTTGGCGGCCAGATCGCCGATGTCCAGGCCCATGATCCGCGCCCAGTCACGGTTCACGCCGTCCTTGGTGGGCGGCCCGGACGAACCGTCCAGCCTGCCGACGAACTCGACGAGATCGCCGACCACCTCGCGCAGGTGCGCGACGGCGGAATCGTCGCGGATCGGGTGTTCGGCCCGCACCGACAGGCCCGAGTCGGCGCCGGGCCGGGGTGCGGGTTCCGCGGCCAGGATCGCCCGGGTGAACTCCGTGAGGCGGTCGACCACCTGCCGCGACGCCCCGTCGCCGCGCATCAGCTTGTACAAGGCGCGCTTCAGCTTGCGCGTGCCGATGCTGCGCGGATCCGGGTGCCGCCGGTATTCGCGGTCGTAGCGGTGGCCGTAGAGATCCTGCGGCCGCAGGCCCAGCGGTTCCGCCAGCCGCCCGCGCGCGACGATCACCGCACCGCGGTCCCCCTGCCGCAGCTCGTAGAAGCAGTCGGTCACCTTGTCGAGCAACGCGTTTCGTTCCTGCTTGCCCAGCGCCGGATCGGTGAGCAGCCGCGCGACCCGCGCTGGCGTCGGCTCCCGCGTCCCGGCCAGCTCGGCGAACGCCGTGCGCAGGTCCGTGAACGCGGTCTCGCTGCGCATCGGCGACCCGCCGCCCACCAGCCGCGGATCCGCGGCGAGGTCGCCCTTCCACACCCTGTCGGTGGGATCCAGCCGGAGCAGCGCGTCCGCGAATTCCCGCAGGTGGGCCCGCAACCGATCGGTCTGCGGCACCGGCGCGCCGTCGACCTCCGCCGAGCGGTGCACCGGATCGGCGATTGCCCGCGCCAGTTTCTTCGGGTCGATCCCGTCCGGATCCCGCACGACCTTGCCCTGGTCCTCGTCGTATTTGAGCGGACTCATCGCGTTCTCGTCGTGCGCGCGCCCGAGCAGCCTGCGGGCCAGCCGATCTCGGGCGGCGTCGACGGCGTCGGCGTCCACCTTGCGCGCCTGCGTCGCGTAGTCGGCCAGCGCTTTGACCGCCCGGTCGCGCTTGGTCGGGCTCAGCTCGGGATCGCACAGCGCCCGTGCCAGACGTTCCGGGTTCAGCTCGCCCGCAGGGATGTCCAAGCGCCGGGCCAGCGCGCCGCGCGCCAGCCCGATGTCGTTGAACTCCTCGATGGCGCTCGCGCTGCGCACGTAGTCGACCAGGGCCTCGATCTGCACCGCCCGCACCGCGTTCTGCCGCCGCTCGGTCTCGACCGCACCGGGCTCGCGCATCAGCGCCTCCGGGTCCAGGCCGAGCCGTTCGGCCAGCGCCCGCACCTCCCGCTCGACCTCGGCACGTGAGCGCGGCTCGGGTTCGAGGTGGGCGGCGGAGGCCGGATCCGGTTCGGGCGCAACCGGATCCGCGGCGCGCGGCTGTACCGGACGCCAGGGACCGTCGCCCTCGCGCACCAGCAACGCCCGCACCGGGCGGCCGTCCAGCTCACCCTCGAAGAACCGCGCCCGGGGCGTGTCCACCGTGCCGATCCGCACCGCGCCGTCGGCTTCCACCCACCCGATTCGATAGTCGGGCACCAGGTCTCCGCGGTTGAGCGCGACGATCTGCTCGCGATGCCGCGACAGCGCCCCGGCCAGTACCCGGTCGTGGTTCAGCTCGGCATCGATGACTACCAGGCGGCTCGGATCCCCGTCGACGAGCCACACCCCCGGCTCGAGCTGCCGGGCGCCCTGGCCGTGCCGCAGCCATTCGGTGGCGGCCAGGTCGATCAGTGCCGTCCCCGTCTCGCGGTAGCGGTCGTCGACGGCGCGGTACTCCCGCGCCAGCGTCCGCATCCGCTCCAGCGCCTGCTTGCGCGCCTCGGTACCCTCGCGCAGCGCCTGCACCGTCTCCACCAGCCGCACCGGATCGCGGGAGACATCGTCGGGGAACAGGTCCTCCCAGGTAGCGAGCTGATCACGAATCTGCTCCCGCCGCAACGCCTTTTCGAACAGCAGCCGCAGGCCGCCCTGCTTCGGCCTGCCGTCCTCGTCGAACAGCTCGAACCAGCGCGGCGGCGGCGCGGCGGTCTTGTTGTTGACCCCGAGCCACTCGAGCAGGAAGGGGTCGCCGTTGTCGGCACGCACCAGTTCCTGCAGCAGGCGGCCCAGCGGATCGTCCGCGTGCGAGTTGATTTCGCGGCTGTAGGGGACGAACGCGTCCTCGGCGTTGTACCACCGCAGCGCGTCGAGCAGCCCCTCGGTGGCCGCGCCGCGGCGGCAGATCTGATATTCGAGATGGTCGATCGCGCGCCGCACCGACTCGTGGGTCAGGTCCGGCAGGTCCACGCCGTAGCCGCGCGCGAGTTCGACGATGGCCTCGGCCGCCGCGACCCGCTGCTGTTCCAGCTCGTCGATATCACCGAGCCACTCGCGCAGCGCATCGCCCTCCTCGGTGCCCGGGCGGTACTGCTCACCGGCCTCCGGGCGCGCGAAATGCTCTGGCGGCGTAGGCCCTTCCGGTCGGGGCGGCGCGGGCGGTTCCTTGTCGGCGCCGCGGCGACCCCACCGCTCGGCCTGGTCGTAGCTCAGGTCGACCTGCCGGACGAGCCGAGGATCGGCCTGCTCGTGCCAGGGTTCGTACACGGTGCCGTCCGGTCGGCGAGCGGGCGGCAGCTCGCTCTCGTGGTGGCGGCCGAGGAAGAAGTCGCCGAGCCGCTCGCGGTTCTTGAAGAAGGTCAGCACCTCGACGGTGAGGCCGATCGGCAGCTTCTTCACCACCTCCGAGGCGCCGTGCAGCCCGCCGAGATAGTCGCCGACGTCATACCCGTGGCCATGGTGCTGAGCGGGCGGGTGCGCGGTGGACGGCGCGGGCGCCGTGGACTCCGGCTGCTGGACCGCCGACGCCGAACCGGACGGCGCCGCCGGGGTCTCCAGGACGCGCGGCGCGCGGACGAACTCCCACAGCCGGCGCAGCACCGATTTCCTCGTCTGGGCCGGATCCGCTTCCGGCTCCGGGGATTCGGCCGGATGCCTCCGCTCGTCCGGGACCACGCGCCAGCCGCCGTCGCCGTCGGGCTCCGCCCGCAGCAGCACTCGATCCGAGCCGATCTCCAGGACGAGTTCGCGCGATCCCTCCGGCGGTCGCTCCCGCGGTGCGGTCAGGACGGCCAGGTCGGCGAGATCGACGGCCTCCCTCAGGGTTTCGGCACGCAGTTCGGCGAGCACCCGCGCGGTGGCCGCCGGGGGGGCGAGACGTTCCGGATCGACGCCGAGGACCCGCGCCCAGCCGTCGCGGGTGGCTTCGATCTGCGCGCGGTGCTCCGGACTCGTGGCCTCCTCCACGCGGGCCACGTGCTCGGCGAGAGCCTCGATGGCGCCGGCCCGCAACGCGTTTCGGTAGCGTCGCCGCTGCAGGACGCCGTCGCGGTCGGCGCCGGTCAGATCCTCCTCGCGCAGGCCGAACCGGTGCAGTAATTCCTCGCGCAGCTCCGCTTCGAACAGCAGGCGGGGCTCGCCCGGCTCTGCGGTGTCAGGGCGGGGCGCCGGACGCGGTGCGCCGCCGGATTCCGGCGGCCGCACCGCACCCCCGGGCCGGTCAGGGGCCGCGCCGGGCAGCCCGGTACGTGCGGGCCCGGAACCCACCTGCGGCAACAGCTTCGGGTCGGCCTCGAGCAGCCAGTACTGCTCGACCGTGTACGTGCCGTCCGCGTGCTGCCTGCCGTACTTCTCATCGAGGTTCGCCCGGGCCATATCGTCCGGATACCGCATCGCCCGCGGCTGCTCACCGGGGGCGTCGCCGAGGAATCCACGCGCCCTGGCGATTTCGGCGAGCTCCTGCAGGGCGGCCAGCGGGTCCGGGTGACCCGTGAACGCCTCGTCCAGGCGCAGCGCGCGAATCAGGCCGTGCGCGTACTCACGGTCGGAGTCGGTGCGCGACTCCGGTGGCGCGTCGTCGCGGTGCTCGGCGGCCAGGGCGTCCAGGAACTTGCGCACCGAGTCGAGCGGGCGGCGATCGTGCGCGGCCGAATCATCGCCGCTCGCACCACGTTCCGGTACGGGCAGCGCGGCGGAATCGTCGTCCACGCCGTCACGCACCGAATGGTCACGCAGCCATTCGGCGAGTTCGCCGTGCTGCCGCGCCGACCATTCCGCCTGCTCGGCCAGCTGCCGCTTCAGCCAGCTGCCGGGGTCCGCTTCGGCCGCCCGGCGCGCCTGCTCGGCGCGCGCCCGCGCCTCCTGCGCCGCCCGGTCCGCGGGGGTGTCGCCCTCGCGGGCCTGACCCACTGTCTCCCGCCGGGAACCGGCCGGTTCGGCGCGGGCCTCCTGCGCCAAGCGGCGGCGGGTGGCCTCGGCGACCCGATCGACAGGCTGTCCGGTGCCGTCGAACAGGATCGACTCGGTGCTCCGGACGCCCCGCGCCAGCCGGGACAGGTCGCCGGACTCCCTACCGGCGGCGACATCGCGGACGACCACCCGGCCGCCGCCCTGGTGCACGAGCAGATAGGCGTGGCCGCCGACGCCGTGGCGATCGGATCTGCCCGCGTACATGTCGACCACGAGGGCGGCCGCCCCGGGCCCCAGCGTCCGCAGTTCGGCCGCGATCGCCTCGTGGTCGGTGAACGCGCGCAGCCATCCGCCCGCGTCGGCGATCAGCTCGCCGCGCGTCATGCCCTCCGGCCCGATGATCCGGTCGGGCAGGCGGATACCCGACCCGGCGCCGAACATCTCCAGCAGCTCTCGCAACGTCAGCTCGCCGCAGCGGCCGCGATTCAGTTCATCGAGCAGGGCGTCTCGGGACAGCAAGGCACCGTCCGAATCCCGAAGCACCGCAGCATGTTCGGCCTCACGGCGCGCCTCCCAGCCCGGATCGGGAGCGCGGAGCTTCGCCGACCGACCGTCCTGAGGACGCGATCCGTCGCCCGGGTCCGGGCGCGGCGGACGGACCACGTCGTCGTCGCGAACCCGCGCGTGCGCGTCGTCCCAGGCCCGACGGTAGAACTCGATATGCGAGACATCATGCGGCGCATGGTCTTTCACCTGCTCCCGCAGAGCGTCCAGGGCGGCGTCGTTGGCGATGCGATCCAGCACCGGCGCCAGTTCGGCGGGAATCGGGCGGTCGGCGAGTCCGGCGTTGCGCCGAACCTGCGCCCGCGCCTCATAGCAGGTCTCGGTGTATTCGCGGGTGCCGACCGGTTCCGGAACGTCGTGTCCCGCGGCCCGCAGCTGCAGCGCCGCGACGATCTCCATCGCGTGCGCGCGCGTCTCCTCGTCCAGCATGCGGTCGACGTAGGCGTCGCGTTCCAGCAGCATCAGGTCCCGCGCGACGCCGCGAACGTCGCGGTCCCGCGCCGTCTCGACGTGAATGGCGTGGTGCACCAGCGCCGCCATGTATTCGGCGTCGGACATCCCGACGTCCAGCACCAGCCGGTTCCGGTACGGCTGATACCCCTGCGCACCCGGGTCCGTGGTGTGCACGATCTCCACCCCGCGCAGCATGCCCGTGGCCCACGCACCCACCGGGGTCTGTGCCAGCGCCTCATCGGTCGCGCGTAGGCGCTGCGCCGCGGCCGTACCCGCCATATCCACCGGGAAGGTGTTCTGCGGCCGGGCGAGCGGATCTGCCGTATCCGCGGCGACATCCAGATGGATGCGCCCGATCCCGTCCACTTGCACGGTGACGTGGTCCACGTGTTCCGGGCCGAGATATTCCACCTCGTCGGCGATCTCTTCGCGCCGCAGCAGTTCGTGGTGCTCGCCGCGGGCGGCGGGAATCACCAGCCGCTCCGGCGGTCCCGGCAGCCACACCGCACGGTCGTCCACGAGTTCGGCGTCCGGGTCCTCCCGCAGCCTCGCCTCGAGCACGTCGCGGACCGCGATGGAGTTCACCGCGTCGTTGGCGAAATACATTCGCGCCCGCCGGTTCTCGAAATCGATGCGCTGATCGACCAGTTCACGCAGCTCGTGCTGGGCGCGGCGAAGCTCGGCGCGGCGCTCGGGCGAGGTCGCCGGATCGCTCAGTTCGGCATCGGCCTCGGCGATCCGCCGCACCACCTCCTGCCGCAGCGCCAGATGATCCTGCGCGGAATCGAGGTCGTGCCGCTCCGCTCGGCTGTCGATCTCCTGGGCGAGCGCGCTCAGCCGGATCCCTTCGGCATGCCGATGCAGCGCCTCGACGCGCAGCCGCTCGGCGACCTCGGGGTCGCGCGGGCGATACGGCCTCCCGTAGCCCGCCTCCGGGCTCGTCGGCGCGCCGTCGGCGCCCGCCTCCGCGTGCGCCTCGTCCCAGATCTCGGCGGCGATCTGCAGGTAGGTCTTACCCTCCAGGTCCGGATAGAACTCGACGATGTTCCGGACGGCGCGCTCCGCCTCGGATTCGGCCTGGGCCCGCACCTGCTCCGGGCTCAGGTCCGGGTCCTCGCTCAGATAGTCGAGGGCTCGCTCGTACCGGTCGCTGTAGGCCACCTCCACGTCGGCGGGCACCGTCCGCGCGTCGTATCCGAGCGCCTTCAGCTCGCGCGCCAGCTTCGCCTCGCGGACAAAGCATTCGACCTCCTCGTCGATCATGGCGTCGACGAACTCATGGCTCGCCATCGACTCGATACGATCGTCCACCAGCGCCGTGCGGCCCGCGAGGAAGTACTCCGCGTGGACGACCTCGTGCGCCAGCGCCAGCGCCTGCGCCAGATGGTCGCGACCGGCGGTGTACACCGTCGCGGTCAGGTCCCCCGCGGTGAACTCGCCGTGCAGCCCTTCCTCGGCAGCCGACTCCAGCCGTTCGCGGATCAGCCCGTTGTCGAGTGTGCGCAATAGTTCGCGGCCGGTGCCGGTCTGCGACAACAGATCTCGCAGCTGCGTGGGCACGGGATCCCAGGCGCGCCCGATCCGCGGCGCCGGATCCTGCGATTCCGACTCCCGGACCGGCACGGGCTCTCGCGGGCGAGAACCGTCGCCGCCGGATGTTCTCGGCTGGCGCACCAGCTCTCGCACCTGATCCGGCACGCCGTCCAGCGAGCGCCCGACGCCCGCCCACCGCGGGGTGCCGAGCGCGTCGACGGCATCGCGGGCCAGCCGGTCGCGCGTCACCTCGTCGACCCGATCGACCGGGCTTCCGGCCGGGTCGAACAGGATGGCCTCCGGGTGGCCGCCGGGCGGCAGCAGCGACAGGTCCTCGTGCTCCGCGCGCAGCGACGGATCTCGCACCACGAACCGGCCGTCGCCCTCGTTCACCAGCAGGTAGGCGTGGCCGCCGACCCCGTGGCGGTCACTCGGCCCGCCGTAGCTGTCCACGATCAGCGCGGCGGCCCCGTCTCCCAGCGCCCGCAACCGATCCACGATCGCCCGATGGTCGGCGAACACGTGCATTCGACCACCGGCGGCCGCCACCAGTTCCTCGCGTGACATGCCCTCGAGGCCGACCGCGCGACCCGGCAGCCGAATGCCGGTGCCGTCCCCGAACATCCGCAACAGCGTGCGCAGCGACAGCTCGCCGCAACGGCCTCGGGTCGGGTCGTCCACGGGCGTCAGGTCCTCGGCGCCGCGGGGCGCGGCGTCGGGCCGGGCGTGTGCCTCGATCTCCGCCAGGCGTTCCAGCACCAGATCGTGCCAGTCCTCGCGGCCGAACCTGGCGAACTCCGGACGCAGCTTCGCCACCCGCTCGCGATAGGCGGCGACATCCGATCGAAGCATGTCGTTGTCGATGAACTCGACCCGGCCGTCCGGACGAACCCGCAGGAACCGCTCGGCGAACCGGCTGACATCGCCGGGCGTGAGGATCCGGTTCTCGAACGCGCCGCGGTGATTGCTCCAGTTCGCCTTGCCGTCCGGGCCCGCCACCAGCCGCTGTCGCTCCGGTCCCGCCACACCGGTCAGGGCGTCGTGCAGGCCGAGACCGGCGAAGCCGAATCCCGGCCGGGACAACTCGATTCGCAGCGCGCCGCTCGGCGGTTCCAGGAACACCGTGGTGTCCTCGACGTGCGCCCGCGGCAACTGCACGCCCAGCGCGCGGCCCAGCGCCGACGACAGCGCCTCGGCCTGCGCGTCGCGAGAGGAGAAGTACGTCTTGCGGACCAGCTCCAGACCGTTCTTGTAGATCACCGATTCCGCACGCGACAGGGCGGGCACGGCGGACCGTTGCGGCAGCGGACGCACCGACCGCGCACCGATCCGCTCCGCGGAGACCACCCGGTCGCCGAACGACTGGATGCCGTGCACGGCGTCCCAGGCCGCGCCGTAGCTGTCGCGATAGGACTCCCCGTGCGGCGCATACGCTTCGATCTCCGGGCGCAGGGCCGCCAGGGCGGCGTCGCTGGCCCGGCGATCCAGCTCCGCGATCGCGTCGGGCGGCACCGGGCGGCCCGCCTGCTCGATCAGGGACTCGCGCGCGGCGACGTAGGCATCGCGGTAGGCGCGCAGGCCGACCGGCTCCGGCACGTCGAATCCGGCCGCCCGGAGCTGAAGCACCGCAACGATTTCCATCGCATGCGCCCGGGTCTCCTCGCCGAGCATCCGATCGATGTAGTGCTCGCGCCGCAGCGTCAGCCGCTCGTGCAGCGCGCCGGGGGTGACCCGACCGCGAGCCAGCTCGACGTGAATGGCGTGGTGTACCAGGTCGGCCATGTGCTGGCCGTCGGACTTCCCGACGTCGAGCACCACCCGGTTGAGCGACGGCTTGAATCCCTCGTCCCCCGGCTCGGCGGTGTGCACGATCTCGACGTCCCGCAGCACCCGCAGCGCCCACTTGCCGACCTCGGTGTGCGCCAGTCCGGCCCGGACGGCGCCCAGCCGCTGCCGAGTCGCGGCGCCGACGAGATCCGAGGGCGACAGGTGCGGGGGCGCCGCCGAATTCCGCGGGCGCGGCTCGGCCCACATGGTGACCCGGCCCTGGTTGTCGACCCGGACGGCCCGGAACTCGACCTCATCGGCGGCGGGTGTCAGCTCCGCGATCCGCCGATCCGTCAGCGCCGCCCGCTGCTCGATCGGCGCGGCCAGCACGATCAGCTTCCGGACCGGCCCCGCCGTCAGGAGCGCGTTTCCGGAAACGCGCTGTGCGCCAGGGTTTTCCCGCAGCAGGCGGTCGGTCAGGTCGGTCACGGCGATGTCGTGCATCGCCTTCACCCGATCCCAGCGGGCGCGGACCTCGTACGCGTCGTAGGCGTCGGCCAGATCCGACAGTTCGCGCAGCCGGTGCTGCTCGCGCCGCAGGTCGGGAAGGCGATCCGCACCGGCGCCCGGAAGCTCCGCGTCCAGACGGGACAGCTCGCGCAGCAGCTGGGCACGCAGTTCGGCCGTGGTCCCCCAGGTGAGGCCGCGTTCCCTCGACCGCGCCCACAGCCGCTCCCCCAGCGCCTGTACGTGCGCCGTGTCGTGCTGCTGATGTAGCGCCGTCTTGCGCAGCGCGTGCCAGGCATCGTGCGACAACGCCTCGTACCGTGGCGGCGGCGCGGCCGGAGCCTGCGGCGCGGGCTGCTGCTTGGCCGCCTGGGCATCGGCCTCGGCCCGCATCGCGTCCCAGCCCTCGCCGTAATACTTGCCGTAGGAGCCGCCGTTCACCCACTTGGAGGTGCGGACCTGCAGATTCGCCGCGTCCAGCGCCGACTGCCGCGCCAGCGCGGGCGCCTGGTCCCCGGCGGTCCTGCCGAACAGTTCGAGCGCCTGCCGGTACGCGTCGCGGTAGACCTGCTCGGTCTCCCGCAGCGGGATGCGATAGCCGCGGGCACGCAGTTCGTCGGCCAGTTCCGCCCCGCGCAGGATGGCGTCGGTCTCCTCGGCGATCCGGGCGCGGACGTACTCCTCGCGCGTCATCGACAGCGGATCGGCGATATTGCGGCCCGCGGCGAAATATTCCGCGTGCACGATCTCGTGCACCATCGTCACGGCCTGCTGCAGGTGCTCGCGCCCGGACGTGTAGACGGTGACTTCCCGCAGGCCGGGATGGAATTCGCCGCCGCGGGTACCGTCCTGCGGGATCGCCGCGAAGTGCTCCCGCACCGGTAGCCGCTCCAGTGATGCGAGCGCTCTTCGCCCGGTCTCGGTGCTGCGCAACAGCTCTCGGACCTGGTCCGGCACGGCGTCCAGGACGCGGCCGACGCCCTCCCATTCGGGGTGCCCGAGCCGTCGGTTCGCCTCGCGTCGCATCCGGTCGCGCGTGGCGTCGTCCACCCGGTCGATCGGACGGCCGTCGCGATCGAACACGATCGCCTCCGTGCTGCGCACCCCGCGCGAGGGCGGGAACACGCGCGTGGGCTCGATCCCGGCCGCCGGATCGCGCAGCACGATCCGGTCCCCCTCGTTCACCATCAGATAGGCGTGGCCGCCCACGCCGTGCCGGTCCAGCGGGCCGTGGTACATGTCCACCACCAGCGCGGCGGCGCCATCGCCCAACTGGCGCAACCGATCCGCGACGGCGCCGGGATCGGCGAATCCGTGCAGCCTGCCACCGGCGCCCGCCTCCAGCTCGCCCCGGTCCATGCCCTCGAAGCCGATCAGGCGCTCCGGCAACCGGATACCCGACCGCTCGCCGAACCGGCGCAGCAGCTCGCCCAGCGACAGTTCGCCACAGCGGCCGCGAACATCGTCGTCGCGCCGGGGCGGATCGTGACGCACGCCAGGCTCGATCGGTGGCCGCGGCCCGAGGAGCAGCGCGCCGTCGACGGCCACCGGCTCGACGGGTCTGCGGCCGGCGAGTTCCGGCGCCCCCCGTGCCGCCTCCCACGCCGCATCCCGCGCCCAGCCGGGGTGTACCGCAGCGGATTCCGGCAGCGCCACGCGGTTCGTTCCGTGCGCTTCCCGGAATACCAAGGGCGGCAGGGCCGTTCCGGGACCCTGCCCTGCGGTGCTTCGGCGTCCGATCGGCCGCGTCGGCAGATCCTCGATGTCGCCGCTCGAGGGCCGCAGCCTCCTGGTCGGCCGATCCTCCGGTCCGCCATCGGATTCCGGGCCACGCGGCGCCGAACCGTCCGGCCGCGGCGCCGGTCCCCGGCGCAGCACCGGCCCGGTCGGCGTGTCCTCCTCGAACGGGTCGAGCCGCCGCACCCCGCGGGCCTCGTCCGAGGCGAGGGCGTACTCGTCGCGGTAGCCGCCGCCCGGCGGCCGATGGGCGTCGACCGCACGCTCCAGGGCGGCCAGCGCGGCGGCGGTCGCACGACGTTCGAGATCCGCCCGCTCCCGGACCGGCGCCTCGCGCATGCTGTGATAGCCCCGGTCGGCTACCTCGCGCGCCAGCGCGCTGTGCAACGCCTCGGTGTAGACACGTGCGCCGACCGGCTCCGGCACATCGCACCCGGCGTCCCGAAGTTGTTTCGCCGCAATGATTTCCATAGCATGCGCGCGCGTCTCCTCGGCGAGCGCCCGATCGGCGAGGTCGGTGGGCCCGAGGCGGGACTGCGCCAGCGGCGACAACCGCTCCATCCGGCCGAACGGCGTCTCCCGGCCCCGTGCCACCTGCGCGTGGATCGCGTGATGCACCAGCGCGGCCAAGTGCTCGCCGTCGGACATGCCGACATCGAGCACCAGCCGATTGCGGCCCGGCAGATACCCCTGTTCGGCGGGCTCGGCCGTGTGCACGATGTCGACGTCGCCCAAGGCCCGCAGCGCCCATGCCCCCACCGCGGTACGCGCCAGGTCGGCACGAATTCCGGCCAGCCGTTCGGTAGTCGCCTTCCCCACCGCGTCCAGCGGCGCCACAGGCGGCGTGCGCTCGGGCGGCGCCTGCGGCTGATCGATCCGCGTCAGGGCGACGTTGCCGCGGCCGTCCACCTCGAGCAGCTGGTGTTCGATACGGTCGGCGCCCAGACGTGCGGCTTGCTCGGCGACGCGCGGGTGCTCCAGGGCCCGCTGATGCTCGCCCCGCGGCGCCACCACGATCAATTTCTCGGGCGGACCGGGCACCCTGACCACGTGGCCGGAGAGACGTTCGGCCTCGGGGTTCACCCGCGCGATCGTCTCCACCTGGTCGCGAACGGCCAACTCGTGCAACGCTTTCGCGCTGCCCTCCGCCCCGGCGAGCAGGTTGTTCCGCCGATCGGCGAGGTCCAGCAGTTCGCGCAGCCGGTGTTGTTCGCGACGCAGTTCGGCGGCCTCGTGTGCGGACCGGGACGGATCGGCCAGCCGCGCTTGCGATGCCTCGAGCCGCGACAGCAGCCGATCGCGGATCTCGAAGACGTCGCCCGAGCTCACCCCCCGACGGACCAGCTCGGCCGCCACCTCCCGCGATCGCAGCACGGCGTGGGCGTGGTGCAGGGCGTTCTCGCGCAGCCGCTGCGCCACCTCCGGCGTCAGCAGCTGGTGCACCGCAACCGGCTGGCCGTCGTCGCGCACCGCCGCCCACCGGGTGCGGTAGTAATCGCCGTAGTAGGACTCCTCGACCGCGACGCGGGCCGCCGCCACCCCGGCCGCGTGGGCCCGCGCGTGCGTCGCCGCGTCCGGGGGCTCACCGTGGTCTCCGAGCGCCCGCGCGTACGCCTGGTCGTAGGCCCGCTCGGCGGGCTCGGGATCGACCCGGTACCCGGCGGCGCGCAGTTCTCGGGAGAACTCCATCTGGTGCAGGAAGCAGTCGGTCTCCTCGGCGACCATGGCGCGCACGTAGTCCTCGCGCGCCATGAACTTCTCCCACCCGTAGGCGGATTCGCCCTCGAGGAAGCGGCGGCCGTGCAGCAGTTCGTGCACGATCGTCAGTGCCTGGCGCACGTGGCTGTTGCCGGACCGGAACACGACGACGGTGTGGGCGCGGTCGTCGAAGTGACCGGCGTGGCCGAGCGGATTCTCCTGCTGGAACTGCTCTCGCACCGGCAGTCGTTCCAATGCGGCGAGGGTCCGCTGCCCGATCCCGGTCTGCCGCAGGATCTCTCGCACCTGATCGGGCATGCTCTCCGCGGGCCCGGCGGACCGCAGGCCCAACTTCGGAGCTCCCGGCGAACGCTGTTCTCCCGCAACGGGGTTCGCCTCGTGCCGTGGGGTCTCCGGTCGTGCGCCGTCCGGAACGTTCGCCTCGTCCCACGCCCGGCCGTAGATCTCCCGATACGTCTCACCGTGTGGCGCATACCGTTCCAGCTCGGGGCCGAAGGCATCGATCCCGGCCCGGAAACCGATGTCCTCCAGTTCGGCAGGGTCGGTGACGCCTTGTTCCCGGGCCCGGTCGACGGCGGCATCGTAGGCATCGAGGAAGGTGCGTTCTCCCACCAGTGGCGGCAGCTCGAATCCTGCCCGGGTGCGCAGCTTCTCGGCCGCGAAGATCTCCCAGGCGTGTGCCCAGGCCTCCTCGGCCAGCATCAAGTCCACGTAGTCCGACCGCAGCTGCGTCATGCGCTCGTGCACGGCGCCGGGGGTCGCCCGGTACTCGGCCATCTCGACGTGGATGGCGTGATGCACCAGCGCGGCGGCGATCTCGCCCTCCGACAGGCCCGCGTCCAGCACGAGCCGCCGCGGCGAGGGCTGGTAGCCGTGGTCGCCGTCGAGCGTGTGCAGCACCCGCACGCCGTGCTCGTCCAGCATCCGGTAGACCCAGGCGCCGATGTCCAACGGCTCCAGCCGTTCCCGGATCGCCGCCAGCTGCCGTTCGTCGGCGGACCTGGCGAAGTGGCGCGGCTCGACCAGGGTATGCGGCTGCACGGGCTCGTCCGGTGTCGGAAGGACCTGGGTATCGATCCGCCCGTTCCGGTCGACCTCGACATTCACGTATTCGATCCGATCCGGCCCGACCCGCCGCACGATCTCCGCGATCCGCGAGTCGGCCAGCACGTCCGCGTGGCCGCCCGGTTTCGCCGGGATGATCAGCCGTTCCGGTTGGCCGGGCACCAGCACGGCGAGGTCCGCGACCGAGCGCGCGTTCGGGAATTGCCGTGTGCGAGCGGCGAGCACGTCGGTCACCGCGCGCCGGTGCGCCGCGTCCTTGCGCTCGTCGATCTCCGCGTGGATGTTCTCCCGGATGTCGGCCAGGTCGCCCACGTCGTACAGCCGCCGCCGCACCCGCCGCAGATCCGCCCGGCGCGCCGGATCGGCGGCGGGGTCGGACAGCTTGTCCCGCACCGCATCCAGCTCCCGCTCGACCTGCCGCAGCAGATCCGCGTGGTCGGCGTCGGCGTCCAGGCGTCCGGTCGCCGCGTGATCGTTGTGGGTGTCGACGAGGGCCTCGAGCCGATCCGAGATCTCCCAGGCCCGTTTGACTTCCAGCTGCCAGTGCAGCACGTCGAGATGCACCGCACGGGCGATCTCGGGATCCACCGGGACATGCCCTGGATCCGGCTTCGACAGCACACCACCGGGATTGGCCTCGTCCCAGAATCGGCCGTAGGTGTCGCGGTAGGTGCCGTCGTGCCATTGGTAGTGCTCGAGGTGCTCCCGCGCGGCCCGCAGCGCGATAGCGTCCGCCCGCTGCCGGGCCTCGGCCTGGGACAGCGCGGGATCGGCGCTGAGGCGGACGAATTCGATGCCGTACCGCTCGTTGTATTTCGCCTCCAGCGCGTTGGCCTCCACCACGTACCGGCCCGCATAGCCGTCGAGGGCCCGAAGCTCCTGGGCGAAGCGCATTTCCCGCTGGAAACACGCGAACTCCTCATCGATTCCGGCGCGGATGTAATCCTCGCGCGGCATGGTCGCGGGGTCCGGGGAACGGCCGTCGACGAAATGTGCGGCGTGAATCAGCTCGTGCACCAGGGTCAGTGCCTGCCGCACGTGATTGTGGCCGGAGGTGAAGACGACCGCGGCGTGCTCGTCCGGACGGAACTGGCCCTCGAGATACTCGCCGTGGCTCGCTGGTTCGAACAACTCCCGCACCGGCATCAGCTCCGACAGCGCGAGTATCTCGCGGCCGGTCCTGGTCTGCCGCAGCAACTCCCGCACCTGCTCGGGCGCCGAGTCCAGCGAGCGGCCCACGCCTACCCGCTCCGGACTGTCGAGGTCGCGCATCGCCTGCTGCGCCAACCGCTCCCGCGTCGCCGCGTCCACTCGATCGACCGGAGAGCCGTTGCGGTCGAACAGGATTGCCTCTGTGCTGCCGACGCGCGCCGGGAGTCCGGACAGCTCGTCGCGGCCGGAGCCCGCCGCCGGATCCCGCACGACGATCCGGCCGCCCTCGTTCACCAGCAGATACGCGTGACCGCCGACGCCGTATCGATCGGTCGCGCCGTGGTACATGTCGACCACCAGCGCCGCCGCCCCGTCCCCGAGCCCGCGCAATCGATGCGCGATCGCCTCGTGATCGGCGAACCCGTGCATGCGGCCGCCCGCGGCCGCCTCCAACTCGCCCCGGTCCATGCCCTCGAATCCGACGAGGCGCTCGGGCAGCCGAATGCCCGACCGCTCGCCGAACATCCGCAGCAATTCACGCAGCGACAGCTCACCGCAGCGCCCGCGCGTTTCCGGGTGGTCCGCGATCGGCCGGTAGCCCCGCCCCGGTGCGGAACGATCCACGGGCGCAGCGCCCGGCCGGAGATCGGATTCGTTGCCGGAGTGCCGGATACCCGCATTCGGCCGAACGCCTGAATCCGCTTCCCCGGCAAGGGATCCGGCCCGGCTCGCGGATTCCTGCGAGCCGTCCCGGAGCAGTTCGCCCACCGCGATCCGGCCGGTGGCTTCCGGTACGCCCCGCACACCGCGCCACGCCGGGTCCTCATACGAACCACGAAGCACCGCAGGCATGTTCGGCCCGGCCGGTCCGTTGCCGAACGAGTGCTCGCGGGGCGGTGCGAACGGCGCCGGTCCACGGTCGGGCGGCCGGGGAGCCGGTCCGCTCCGGCCCAGTTCGCTCGGCGGCCGGGAGCCGTCCCCGTGGGACGGCCGCCCGCGGCGCGGACGGCCCGACGGCTGCCGTCCCGGAGCCTCGTCCGGAGCGGGGCGCGAGACCGCATCGTCGGGTCGAGCGTGCGCTTCTATCCGGGCCAGTCGGTCCAGGACGAGGTCGTGCCAGCGCGCCCGCCCCAGTTCCTCGAATTCCGGGCGCAGCCGCCGCAACTGGTCGCGCACCCACGCGACCTCGGACCGGGACAGCCCGTGGTCGATGAAATCGACGCCGCCGTCGGGGCGGGCCCGCAGGAACCGAGCCGCGTACCGGCTGACCGTCTCGGGCGTGAGCGTCTGGGCCTCGAACGCGCGGTGATGATTACTCCAACCGGCACGACCGCCGGGTTCGGCGACGACTCGATGTTCGCCGGCCGCCGGGATGCCGAGCAGGGCATCGTGCAGGCCGAGGCCGACGGAGCCGAAACGACCGCGCGCCAGCTCGTTCGACAGCGCGTCGCCCGCCTTCTCCATGTACACCGCGCTGCCGTCGGCGGCGACGCGCGGCAGCGGCAGGCCGAAGGCCCGGCCCAACAGCGAGGACAGCGCCTCGGCCTGCGCGTAGCGGGGATTGAGCAGAGTCTTGCGGACGAACTGTGTGCCGTCCTCGAAAGTGACCAGCTCGACCCTCCGGACGCCCGGGACCGCCGGGCGCCCGCCCAGCACCTCGACCGAGCGCACACCGAGCGCCTCGATCGCCCGGACCTCCGCCAGGAACGGCAGCTTCCCGTGCGCGGCGTCCCAGGCCCTGCCGTACACCTCGCGATACGACTCGCCGCGGGGCGCATGCCCTTCCACCTCCGGGCGCAGCGCCGCGAGTCCGGCGTCGTTGGCCGTCCGGTCGAGGACGGGCGCCAGCCGCGGCGGGATCGGCCGCCCCGCGAGACCCATGTTGTCGATCATTTCCGCGCGCGTCCGGTAGTACGCCTCGGTATAGGCACGGATGCCCACCGGCTCGGCGACATCGTGTCCCGACGCCCGAAGCTGCAGTGCCGCTTGGATTTCCATGGCGTGGGCGCGAGTCTCCTCGCCGACCATGCGATCGATGTAGGAGTCCCGGGGCAGGTCGTGCAGATCGCGCAGGGCATCGATGGTGTCGCGCCCCTTCGCCACCTCGGCATGGATCGCGTGGTGCACGAACTCGATCATGTGCTGGCGGTCGGGCAGCCCGGCATCGAGCACGAGCCGGTTGCGCACGGGCTGGTAACCGGCCTCGGCCGGATCCGCGGTGTACACGATCTCTACGTCGCGAAGAATGCGCAGCGCCCACTCGCCCACCGCGGTGTCGCCGAGTTCGGACCGGACGAACTCGGCGCGCTGTCGCGACGCCGACCCCGCGAGATCCAGCGGCGACAATTCCGGCGGCGCGGACGGTTCCTCGAGACGTGCCGGGGTCCACAGCCGGAGGTCGCCGTTCTCGAGCACCCGCACCGCGCGGTATTCGACCTCGGCGTCGCCGCGGGCCCGCACTACCCGGGGATCGGCCGCGGCGGCCCGGTGCCCGCCCTCGGCGGCCACCACCACCAGCCGGTCGGGGGAACCGGGAAGCAGCACCACGTGATCGGAAATACGCCGCGCCCCAGGCGTTTCCCGCACCATCCGGTCGACGACATCGGCGGCGACGAGATCGTGCATCGCCCGCATCCGATCCCACCGGGCGCGGGCGTCGAGCCGGTCCCGCGCGTCGGCCATATCCGACAGCTCGCGCAGCCGATGCTGCTCGCGCCGCACCTCCGTCGCCCGGTCGGGCACCGCCGTCGCCGACTCCGATTCCAGCGCGGCGAGACGCCGGAGCACGTGATCCCTGATCACCGGCGTCTCGCCGGACGGGATGCCGCGTTCCGCCGCCAGCCGCGCCAAGCGCCGGTCCAGGTCGCTCGCCCGGACCAAATCGTGGTCCCGGTGCAGTCGAACGTCCCGAATCCTTTGGGCGGCTTCGGTTGTCGGCTCGTATCGATGCGGATGCGCGGCGAGGTCGGGAGGCGCCGGGTGCCGAGCGGCGTGTGCCTTCAGCTCGTCCCACCCCTCGCTGTAGAACTTGCCGTAGTAGCCGCCGTCGCGCCACCGGTAGGACTTGGTGTTCTGCTCGGCCGACCGCAGCGCGGATTCGTGGGCCTGCTCGTGTATCTGCTCCGGCGTGAGCCCGGACTCGGCGCGGCGCTCCACCGCCTTCCGATAGGCCGCCTCGTAGGCCAGCTCCGTCGAGTGGCGGCGGATGTCGAACCCGAGGTCACGCAGTTCCTGCCCCAGTTCCCCCTGCCGCAGGATGCAGGCGGTCTCCTCGACGACCATGGCCCGCACGTAATCTCGACGCGACATCGAGAGCGGATCGGCGACGCCGCGACCCTGGGTGAAGAACTCGGCGTGCACGAGTTCGTGGAGAAGGGCCGAGGCCTGCCGGACGTGGTCACGCTCAGCGGTGAACACCGTGGCGACATGCTCGTCCGCGATGAACTCGCCCGCGTGCACCCCTTCCCTGGCCAGCAGCGCGAACCGATCGTGCACCGGCATCCGCTCGAGTCGCGCCAGCGCGTCTCGCCCGGTTCTGGTCTGCCGCAACAACTCCCGGACCTGATCGGGCACCGTGTCCAGGGCTCGCCCGATCCGCCCGGCGGCCCGGGGATCGAACTCCTGCTGCGCCAGGTAGCGCCGCGCCGCCTCGTCCACCGGCTCCGTCGCGCGGCCGCGACCGTCGAACATGATCGCCCGCGGCTTGCCGTCGGTCTCCGGCGGGACGCGCACGGCGCCCGGTTCCGTGGGAACGGTGACGTCCCGGACCACGATACGGCCGCCCTCGTTCACCATGAGGTACGCGTGTGCGCCGATTCCGGTCTTCTTGTCAGACATGGTGTAGGTGTCGACCACCAGTGCCGACGATCTGTCACCCAGCTGGCGCAACTGGTTGGCGATGGCCGTGTGATCGACGTGCGTGGTCAGCTTGCCACCGGCAGCCGCGACGAGTTCGGCCTCGCTCATGCCCCGCTCGTCGATCACCCGGCCCGGCATCCGGATGTCGGTGTCCTGG
Source organism: Nocardia thraciensis (assembly GCF_054782435.1). Lineage (NCBI taxonomy): Bacteria > Bacillati > Actinomycetota > Actinomycetes > Mycobacteriales > Nocardiaceae > Nocardia > Nocardia thraciensis. Next base: position 118,056 of record NZ_BAAGSM010000010.1, on the reverse strand, counting down.
CCCGGCAGCCGGATCAGCTCGCCGTTCTCGTCGATCACCATTCGTGCGGGCGACTCGGAATCGTCTGCGCCGCTGTACATCCGGATCAGTTCGCCCAGCGCGCCCACACCGCAGCGCCCACCCGTGTCGTCACCGAGTGGGCGGAAGGTCTGCGGTACCGGCTCGCCGAGGGATTCCAGCAGCTCCCTGCCGCGCTCGGTGGCCGCCAGGAATTCCCGCGCCCGCGCGCTCTGTTCCGAATCGCCCAGGGCTTCGAGGATTTCGCGGCCCAGCTGGGTCTGCGACAGCACCGCCCGCGTCCGCTCCGAGTTCAGGTCGAATCTGAGCCCGCCCTCGCGGGCCGCGGCCGCCGATTCGGCGCCGTCGCGCATCATCCAGGTGCGGGCGCGGTTGCTGATCGGGTCGACCGCGCGGCCGTTGTGGTCGAAGACGATCGCCTGGCTGCGGGCCAGTTCCCGGGTCAGGCGCGGCGGGAACCCGTGCTCGGCCGCGCGGGCCAGGTCGTGGACGACTATCCGGTCGCCCTCGCGCACCAGGAGATACGCGTGGGCGCCCACCCCGTGTTTATCGGTGGGGCCCCGGTACGTATCGACCACCAGCGCCGTGGCGCCGTCCTTCATCGAACGCAGCAGGCTCGCGATCTCGGCGTGCCCGCCCGCGAAGTTGCGCAGCCTGCCGCCGGCGGCCGCGACGAGTTCGCGGGTGCTCATCCCCTCGGCGCCGATCTCGCGCTCGGGCAGACGGAAGGGGCGGCCCGGGAACCGGTCCATCAGCGCGCGCAGCGACAGCAGGCCGCAGCGGCCCTGGTTGTCGTCGCCGCGCGGGGCGGAACTCTCGCCGCCGGGAAGGGCACGCGGCCGGGCGGCACCGTCGCCCGCGGCCGAGGGTCTCGTATGGACGGACGGATCCGGGTGGACGACGGGGGCAAGCAGCACACCACCGGGCTCGCGGTTGCGATCTACCGAATCATCATCGGCACGAACGGGTTTCGGTTCTTCCGTCGCAACAGATTCGTCTCGCTGCGGCGCACGCTGCTGCCCCGCCGAGTTGCCCTGCCCGCCTGTGCGATCCTCTCCCTCCGACCGCTGCTCGCCATCCACGCCGCGGGTGGGCCGCACCCGCGACTCCTCCACGGCCTGCGCGCTGCGGTCGGGCCGCGCCTCCGCTCGGTCGGGTACTCCCGCGCCGCGATCCTTCGCTGCGGCCGGGTCTCGGGACGCGTCATGTTCGCCGCGAAGCGGGGCACTCTCGTTTCCGTCCGGGCGTGCGTGTATCGGCTCGCCCACTCGATCGGCCGTGCGGCTCGAGGCGCGCGGCGCTTGTTCGCCACTCGACTCAGCCCGCACCCGCGCCGCCGCATCAGGCTGTGCACGACCGGTATTCGACTCAGCCACACCGGCTCGCGACGACATCGGAGACCGGTCCGAGGCCCTCGCGTCCGGCGCACCGGCCTGGGGGCGAGGATGTTCGGCGCCGGGGCGCGCATCGCCAGCACGGGACGAGGACTCACCACCGGACCGGCCGGCGTCGCCGCTGCCCGGGGCATCCGATCGCATCGGCGAGGAGCCGCCGGAATCCGGTCGCGCCGTGGACATTCCGGAATCCGCGCGCGCGGGCGTGACGCCGGGGTCGGACCGCACCGGAGTCGCGCCGTGGTCCGCGACCGGAGCGTGCATCGCGGCACCGCGGTCGGCGCCGTTCGCGCCCGCGGTATCGGATCCGACAGGTGATCGACCGGGATCCGATGCGGCACTGTCGCTCCCGGCATGAGACCGGCCGGAATCCTCCGCACCGGTGTGCGGTCGATTCGAATCCGTCGGGCCGCCATGGCCCCCGGTGTGCGACGGAGTCGTATCCGATGGATCACCGCCCGGATGCGTTCGGCCACCATCGACAGGTGCGTGGTCGACATCGGCGGCGGCCGGTCGCGGCGATCCGTGTTCGCCTGCGCCGGAAGGACTTTCCGACCGAGACGAACCACTGTCACCCTCGCCCGGAGGGACCTCCGTGCGCACCGACGAGCCGTCGGATCCCGAGGGGCGCGCCGAGGCGCCGGAACCGTCCTGGGAGCCCGGCAGGCCCGCCCGGGGCGCCGCGCCGTCGGAACCGCCCAGCCCGGTGGGCCCGTGTGCACCGGCGGACCCGTAGCCCGCACCCTCGCCGCCCACCCGGGGGGCGTTGGAGTAGACACCCGCGTCCTGCCCCATCCCCCAGTGCTCCGACATCGCGTAGTGCCGCGTGATCGAGCCCTTGAACATGCCGGAGATCGATCCGCTGGCGACGCCGCCGGTCAGCATGCGCGGATCGAAGTTCTGCACACCCTTTTCGAGGTTGTTCCAGGCCTTGCCCCAGTCACCGCCGCTGCGGTACATGTCGATGCCGAACTGCGTGCCCAGTCCGGCGACCCACCCGGCGCTGCCACCCATCAGCCCGCCCGCCTTGGCGGCGATGACGTCCTTCAAGAACGGGCTCATCGCGTTGTTCGCGAGCCTGCCGCCGATCGCCTCGCCGAACTTGCCGCCCGCGCCGCCGCCGATTCCGGACGACACCGTGGTCACCAGGAACCGATCCATATCGAATCCGTGCTTGCGATGCCCCTGGGCGATCTGAACGGCCTGGATCACGGCGTCCTGTCCCGCCCCGATGAGGGTGTTGATCATGACATGCCGCAGCACGAACCGGAGCACGACATTCGAGATCTTGGTGGCGACCCATTCCGAAATCCGCACGCGCACACGAGAAATGAACATGCGAATGGCGAGGCGGGTGCCGACGATCGCCGCCGCCTCCGCGGCCGGGGCGGTCGGCGGAAACAACCAGCACGCGGCGATCTCGACCGCCAGCAGACCCAGCGACGAAATCACCATCCACTGACCGGATTCGATCTCGTCACCCGTGCTGTCGGCGCCCTCGGCGATATTGGCGAAGTCGTGCGCCAGCCTGGCTACGGATCCGTTCTCCGGATCGTCGAGCGCCTTTCCGTTCCCGTCGCGCAACGAATCGAATGCCGCGGCGATCTGTTCCCGGGCCTTCCCTTCCGGGTACGCGTCGAGCGCGGCCTTCTTGGCCGCGTCGATATCCTTCTCGATCTCCTCGAGTTCCCTGGCCGCGTTACGCCAGAGCTGCGCGAGCGCACGCATCTTGTCCGGATCGCCATTGGGCCATTCCGACCCAGCGACCCAGCCGAGGGCGCTCATCAACTCCATATGCGGTCATCCCCGATCACCAGCCGGAATCGGTGATTCCTGGCTCTCGGGGATCGCGCTTCTCGACGACCTCGACATTGTCGAAGGTCATCGGGCGCCCGGTATCGTCGGCGGATCCGAAGATCTCCTGGGCGCCGGGTTTGGTCACGGGGGCGCGCTCCGGGGGCGGTACCTGTTCGCGCAGGTCCGGCATGCCCGGGACCATATCGGACAACTTCGGCAGCCGCGCGCGCTGTTCGTCCAGCGGCGACATCAATTCACGCGCTTTGCGGTTGACGTCCGCGGACGCCTCCTGCACGGCCTCGATCACCGCGCGCGCCAGCTCCGGATACTCGAGATCCTCCACGTCGCGCCCGAATTTCAGATCGACCAGCACACTGTCGGCATTCACCACGGCGGAGACCCGGCCGCGCCGCACCGACGCCTTACCCACCAGCGCCGTCCGCTCACGCTGCAATCGGGCAATGGTCTCCAGGGTGTCCTGGATATCGTCCATCAGGTCCGGGAATTCCTCCGGGCCGAATCGCCCCGACATGGCCCGCTACCCGTTCGACCGGAAACGGCGGCGGTTGTCTTCCTCGAGCTCCTGCCGCACCTTCTCGCCGGTCTTGCGCTGTCCGTCGGCCAGGTTCCCGACGTTCTTGACAATGCCCTTCTCGCCGGTGAGACCCTTTCCCACGTTCTCCTGGGTCTTGATATATCCGTTGCCGTTCTCGCCCTTGCTGAACTGCTCGCCGGTCCGGCACGTACCCCACGGGCTGCCGAGGGCGTCGGCCCCGGACTCCAATGTCGACCAGACCTCGCCGATCCGGTCGGCGACATGCTGCGTCTTACTGGCGGCCTTCCCGAAGGACTCCGGGTCCAAATGCCAACGCTGGGTCCCCATCACGCACCCTTTCTGTCCGGACACCGTTCATGTCCTTATCGAGAGTCGGCCGAATAACGGTAACATTGCTGAACCAAACCGACCACTCGGTGTCAATCGGCAAACCCCTGCCCTGTAACCGATTCTGACATCCCAACGGGGGCTTATAAATCGGTTACGAGCAGCGAAATCTCGAGGGCATGTCAAAGATCCGGCGCTCGGCCCCGTCGCGGCAAAGAGCAGCTCGTGAGCCCTGTGGTTTGCAAGGATCGGCGCGTAAGGCTCGCGGTGGTCGAAGACGATGAGGGTGTCGGGGGACGCGGTCAGCAGGCAGCAGCTGATGGATCGCATAGGGGGCGACGCGTTCCTGGCCGTCTCTTGCGCTCAGCTCCCCGCGTCGCCTGTCGACTTGCGGCGGTGTTCGTCGAACATGGCCTCCATCCGGGCGCGGCGGGCGGCGTGGTTCGAACCGTCCAGTTGTCCGGCGAAGGCGCGGTGGGCGGCGGCCACGAGCGCATCGGGGACGTCCGGGTAGGCCCGCGCGATATCCCACAGGGCCGCCTCGGTCTCCATGTCCAGGCCGGTGTCCGACGACAGTCCGCCGCCACCGCACGCCGAGGTGAGTTCCTCCTCGAAGTTGCGGCGCAGCTCGGCCTGCGTGGGGGGATTCAGGCGCACGATGCCTCCTCGAGGTTTCCGGCGGAACCTCCGGTCGCCGATGCAACGGTTTTCGGACCAGCTTCGTCAGGCCAGGCCAACGCTCGGTGACCGGGCGGGAACGCGTCGGTGACATCCACTGCTATGGGTCAGCCGCGCCGGTCGAACTGTTCCAGTTTGCGGGCCAGGGCGGCCTGGCGGGCCGCCGCGTGCGAGCCGTCCAGCTGGCTCGCGAAGGTGCGGCGGGCCGCCTGGATCAGCTCGTCGGGGACGTTGGGGTGGGCGTCGGCGACGGCCCACAGGGCCTCCTCGGTCTCGGTGTCGAGGCCGGTCTCGGAGGTCAGGCCGCCGCCCGTGGAGACCGATTCCAGCTCCCGTTCGAAGTTGCGTCGCAGTTCGTCGTCGGACGGACGTTCCTCGCGCACTGTTCCTCCTCTGCGCCGCTCCGATATTTCCGGTGCCTCATCGGGCGAAGATACGCTCGCGCCGGGCCGGGTCCGCGCAGACGTCGCGGATCAGCAGTCCCACGTCGTGCTCCGCGGAAAAGGCGCGGTATCGCAACTCACACTCGACCGTCCCCGCGACGGTGACCGCGAACCTGATTCGGTTCTCTGCCAACGGTTCCCAGGTAACCGACACCATTCCGGACGCCAGGTCGACGGACCGGTCGCCCACCCGCAGCGCCAGCCCGCCCGCGCCGCGGTAGAACACCACCGACACCCCGCCGAGTTCGCCGTACACGCCGCCCGGCGCCTGCATGGCCAGCGCGGCGGGCCGCAGCGCTCCGGTAGCGGGGTGGAACTGCGCCAACTCGCCGAAACCGCCGTAGGCCTGCACCAGAATGTCCGCACCGGCGGACTTGGACGCGCTGGTGAACATCCGCCTGCGCTTGCCGTTGTCCGCGGGCGGCGCGGGCATCCCGGGCGGGCCCGGTGGCGGCATCATCGGCGCGGCCGAATCCTGTTGCGGCCCAGGCGGGGTCACCGGAACACCCGGCGAATTCGAGGGCACCGGAACATCCGGCGGCCCGGGCGGGTTCGGATACCCCGGCGGCAGCACACCAGGCGGTCCCGGCGGCGCGGGCATATCCGGCGGTTGCGGCGGCAAAGGTGTACCCGGCTGCGGCAGCGGCAGCGGGGGCTCCGACGGCAGCGGAACACCCGGGGGCCACGGCGTACCCGGCGGCAGCGGAACACCCGGGGGCACCGGCGGATTCGGATACCCGGGCGGCGGCGTACCTGGCGCCCACGGCGGCTCCGGAATACCCGGCGGCACAGGCGGACGCGGCGGCTCAGGAGCTAGCGGCGGGTAAGGCGGCTCCGGAGGACGCGGAGGACGCGGAGACTCCGGCGGGTACGGCGGCTGCGGAGGCAACGGCGGGTACGGCGGACGCGGGGGTTCCGGCGGACGCGGCGGCTCTGGCGGGTACGGCGGCTCTGGAGGCGACGGCGGACGCGGCGGCTCCGGAAGACGCGGCGGCTCCGGAAGACGCGGCGGTTCCGGAGGACGCGGCAGCTGTGGCGGGTCCGGCGGACGCGGCGGCTGCGGCGGCTGCGGCGGCTCGGGCGGGTATGGCGGGTACGATGGCTCCGGAGGCGACGGCGGACGCGGCGGCTGCGGCGGCTGCGGCGGCTGCGGCGGACACGGAGGCTCCGGCGGACACGGAGGCTGCGGCGGGTACGGCGGTTGCGGAGGCTCCGGCGGACGCGGCGGCTGTGGCGGACGCGGCGGTTCCGGCGGGCGCGGGGGTTGCGGAGGCTCAGGCTGGCGCGAAGGCTCGGGGGGCTCCGGGGGTTGGGGCGAGAGCCAGGGGCCCGGGTCTATCGGCTTGTTCGGCTTTACGTCCGGGAGGTCGAACTCGGGCTCGTGTGGCGGATGCGGGATGTGGGAGCGCAGGACCGGGCCGCGGCGTGGGCCCCGCCCTTCGGGCCCGCCGCCACCGCGGCCATTGCCGCCGTCTCCGGGAGGTGGTCCGCCGGAACCGGTTCCATCGTCGCCCGCGGGCGTCCCCGAGTCCCCACCTCCATCGGGAGTGCGCGCACCAGCGTCATCACCCACAGTCCCGCGCGACGGGCCACCATCGGCCCCGTCACCCGAACGGGCACCCGCATCGCCACCCCGACCGTCAGCCCTCCCCGACTCACCTCCTTCATCAACAGCCCTCCCCGACTCGCCACCTTGTTCGGCAGACCTCCCCGACTCGCCACCTTGTTCGACAGACCTCCCCGACTCGCCACCTTGTTCGACAGACCTCCCCGACTCACCACCTTGTTCGACAGACCTCCCCGACTCACCACCCTGTTCGACAGACCTCCCCGACTCACCACCCTGTTCGGCAAACCTCCCCGACTCACCACCCTGTTCGGCAAACCTCCCCGACTCACCACCCTGTTCGGCAAACCTCACCGACTCACCACCCTGTTCGGCAAACCTCACCGACTCACCACCTTGTTCGGCGGACTTCTTCGGCTCTCCAACTTCGTCAGGCGAATTCGGGTTCGGGGCTTCGGGGAGCGCGGCGTCGGAATCGTCTGGTGCACCGGGCTCGAGTGCGGCGAATCGGGCGCGCATTTGCGCCCGTGCTTCTTTCAGTTCACGCATCAAACGCTGGTGTTCGCGCTCCACCTCGTCCGCGTGCTGCCGCAGCGCGGCATCCAATTCCTCCAGTTCGCGCGCTACGACGCCCTGTGGGGACTCCGACTCCGGTTGCTGCCCAATCTGTTTCGAATCCGGCTCGCCGTCCTGCCGCGCGGGCGGTCCATCCGGCGAGCGCGGGCGGGAGTCGCCACCCGGTTCGGCATCCGCCGCGGGCGCCGCCCGATCGAGATCGTCCGCCTCGAGCTCGGCGAACGCTGCCTCCAACTCCTCCTGAACCTCCGCCAGACGCCGCATCGCCTTCCGATGCTCGCGTTCCGCCTCGACGGCATTGCGCCGCATCGCCTCGTCCAGCAGCCGGCGCTCCCGCTCGGCCGCGGCCCGGAACGGATCCGGCTCCGGTTGCCGCGCAGCAGGTTCCGGCTCACGGTCGGAACGCGAGCCTCCCTCCGGCGGCGCATGGGATTCCGGCGCCCCAGCAGGCTCGCCCGCGGAAGGCCCGGAATCCGATGCCGCACCACCGGAATCGCCCGCACCGTCGGCCAGCGATACATCGAGCCCCGCCCGCGACTCCGCCTGGATCTCGGCCAGGCGCTGCATAGCCTTCTGATGCTCACCGGAAGGTTCCGGCGGGGCCGAGCCCGGCGGTGCGCCCGAATCATCGGGCCGGGACGGGCGGGGGCCGGGGAGCCCGGCGGGACCGGAACCGTTGCCGCCGTTCTCCATTCGAGAGGTTTGCGACGGTGGCGCGTAAGGAATGTCGGCACGCCAGTCGGTGAGCGGCGGCCGGTTGGCGTCCCAGTGCAGCCCCTCCTTCGCGGCAACATACGCGTTCGCCTCGTGCCAGGTGGCGCCCTCGTTCGTCGCCAGGAACCGCGCCTCGGCCAGCGCATCGCGCAGCAGCAGGATGTCCTGGTCCAGCGGATCACCGGACACCAGCCGGTTCCACGCCTCGGCGACATCGGCCACGCAATCGAGCGGGCGGCGGGTGAGCAGGTGCGTATCGGGATCGAGCACCAGCAGCGGATCGCGCATCAGGTGGTTCTTGATCTGCACCAGCTGCTCACGGGTCAGATCCGGAATATCGGCGTCCATGTGCGGAGTGAGCACCGCGGCCAGGGCGTCGGCGTCCGCACCGTCGAGCAGCAGCGTGCGAATGTCGTCGATGGTGTCGCGCACGCTGTCCGCGTCGGCGCCCCGGAACTTGCTCGCGAGTTCGTCTGCCACGCGGTTGATCTCGTCGTCCGAACGCAACAGCTGCGCGTCGACGTCGCCGCGCGGATCGATCCCGCGGTCCGCCTCGACCAGCTGCCGACGGACCGCGTCGACGACGTCGCGCGCGGCCCGCGCACACTGATCTCGCCGTAGCGGCGCCAGTTCCCGGAGGATCCGATCCACGTCGGTGTCGGCCGAATCGTCGCGGTACCGGCGGTATTCGGCGTCCGCCCACCGCTGCACCTTCGCCCACTCCTGCTCGCGCGCGAGCTGCTGGCGCACGAATCCGGGATCGATCTCGCCGCGATCGTCGGCCAGTGTGCCCCAGTCGATCTCGCGCACCAGGGGCTGCGCCTCGGAGGGCTTCTTCTTGAACCAGTAGTGGCCCTTGAACCCCGGTCTGATCCGCCCCGGATGATCCGGGTCGTTGTACCAGGTGAAGCCGCTCAACTTCGCCGTCTCCAGGATGATCCGCATGGTGTTGTAGACGACCCCGGCGAACGGCACGTCGTAGGCCTGCACCCCGGGCGGGACCATCGGCTCCCCACCCGGAATCGCCGGAAACAGATCCTTCGGAATCGCGCCGGGCTGGTGATCCACGAGCGCGCCCTCGACCGCCGCCTGGGTCGGGTCGACCGCCCAGCCGCTGACTCCTTCCGGCAGGTCGCGCGGCTTGAACGCCTTCGGCACCGCTGCCGAGGACCCGCTCATGACCCGGTCCGGCTTGGCCGGATCCACCGAATGCCACTGCCCGGCCTCCTCGCGCCACATGGTGACGTCGATCCGGCGGCCGCCCTGCCAACCGGTACTGAATCGCCGCACGTCCGGCGGCGGCAGCTCGGTCACGGTCGGCTTGCCGTTGCGGTCGACGGTGACCCGGTGGAACTCCACGGTGGTCTCCGGCCGCACCATCGCCTGCGCCACCGCACCGCTGCGGTCGAGCGCGCGGGCCAGCTCGGCGTCGAAACGCGCGCGCGGCGAATCCCCCAGTGCGGCACGCGGTCCCAGCACGATGATGCGCGGGCGCTCCCCGTCGACGAGGCCGACGGTGCCGGTGATCATGCGCCCGCCCGCATCCTCGACCAGCCGCCGCCAGACGCCCGCTGTCCGGGCCATCTCGTCCTGGATTCGGCCGATCTCGTTGTGCGCGGCGTTCACGTCGCGCGCGGCATCGCGCAGCGCATCGATCTCGGCCGCGCGCTCCGGCTGCTCGGCTGCCACGCGGCGCAGCGTCGCGTCGAGTTCCCCCGCGGTCAGCGCCTGCTCGTCGAGCACCCCGTTCTCGTCCACCAGGCCCAGCCGCGCGGCCAAGTCGTCGCGCATGCCGCGCCGCGGTTTGATCCGCAGCAGCTCCTCGGCCCGGTCCCGGGCCAGCTGCTCCAGCCGGTCCGCCACTTCCTGCGACGGCGGCCGGTTCACCGCGCCGCTGCGCTCCAGCTCCTGAATCTGGCGATCGAGGTGGCGCACCTGATCGTCGAGCTGGAAGACGTGCTGGGCCGCGTCCACCATCTTGGCGAGTGCTTCGCGGCGGTAGGCCACGTCCAGCGGCTCGGCCCGGCGATCGAGGTGCCCCTCGGCGTCCTCGCCCAGCGGGTCGACGTCGACGTGGCGGACGACGGCGTCGCCGTAGCGGAGCAGCACCTCGCGCGCCAACCGGCCGCGGTCACCGAGCGCGTCGAGAATCCGCTGCGAGTCCGCCAGCCGACCGACCCGGTCTTCCAGCTTGACGCGCCAGAATTCCGACTCGCGCACCAGGTTTCGGCGCTCCTGCATGAGCCGGTCGTATTCGTTGTTCGCCCATTGCGCGGCCGGGTCGCCGTCGTCCGGCTGGTCGTCGTCGAAGTGGCCGCGCGCGTCGTCCGCCCGGTCCGGGCCGTCGGGGCGCGTGCCGGATCCCACCTCCGGGGCGATCGGCCGCGCCGACCGGGCGGCGGATTCCAGCATGTCGTAGAGCGCCCGGGTCGGTTCGCTCACCGCGTTCCGGCCGCGCAGCATCACGTCGGCGAAGGCCTCCGCCAGCGCCTCGCCCGGATTCAGGTTCGTCTTGGCCGAATCGTGGAAGCTGTAGCCGCTGAGCTGCTGCATCCACCGCTCGAACTGGGCCATGTCCCCGTCCGGATGCGCCCGCATGTACGCCCGGACCATGTCGATGGGCGTGCCCCCGTCCAGGCGCATCCGGGTGAGCGGGGAACCGGCATTGTCGAGAACGTGGCCCATTTCGTGCAGGACGATGCCCCGCACCGGGCGGTCGTGGAAGCTCTGATGGAAGCGGCCGTCGCCGATATTGAGGTCGACCGAGCTGTTGAAGTAGGCCAGATTCGTGGCCACGGTGCGGTTGACGACGAGTTCGGAGTACTGCCCGTTGCGGTCGCCCGGCCGCGGATGCGCCACCGTCTTGGCGAACCTTCCGTCCGCGAGCGTTTCCACCCGAACTGCCCGCAGATCTATTTGCGGGTACTCGGATCTGGGGTACTTGGTGAGTACTTCCTCGACCGCCCTGGCGATCTCGCGCACCACGTCCGGGTCGGCATCGGCGAGATCGATATCCTGGATGCCGAATTCGTCGCGGAGCCGATCGGCCACCTGATCGGGGTCCAGCGGTGTCCAGCTGTCTTGGAGGTCCGGACGCCGGGGGTCGGCGGAGTCACCGGGCCCCAGTTCACCTTGCGCCGCATCCGTGTCGGATACCTCCGGAAGCCGTTGCGCCGCACCGCCGCCGCCAGGCATGTCCGGAGGTGGCGCCGCTCCCATCGGTGCCGGATCGGGCGGCTCGTCGCCGCGATCACGACCCTCCGGCCCGTCGGATTCGCCGGACAGCTCGCGCCGCACTAGCGCCAGATGTTCTTGCACGCGCCGGAATTCGGCGTCGATCTCCTCCTGCTGCCGCCGGAACTCCGCCTCGATCTCCGCTCGCCGCCGCCGAAACTCCGAATCCGCCTCGTCCCGCCGACGACGCGCCTCCGATTCGGCATCATCCCGCCGACGACGCGACTCGGACTCGACATGATCCAGCCGACGACGCGACTCGGACCCGACATCATCCCGCCGACGACGCGACTCGGACCCGACATCATCCCGCCGACGACGCGACTCGGATTCGACCTCATCCCTCCGACGACGGGCCTCGGATTCGGTATCGTCTTGCCGACGACGCGACTCCTCAGCGGTATCTTCCTGCCGACGACGCGACTCCTGGTCGGCTCCGTCCTGTTGGCGTCGGGATTCGGCCTCGGCGTCTGTCTGTCGCTGCCGGGGCGGCGGGTCGGCCGGATCGCCCGCAGGCTGACGCCCCTTGGGCGATTCGGCGGATGCATTGTCCCCGAACAGATTTCGGCGGAATTCGTCGAGGTCGGCCATCAGGCGCTGGAACTCGTCCGCTGCCACACCGGCGTTGCGCAGGTAGGCCTGGTTCAGCTCGGCCAGCTCCCGCTGCAGCGCGCCCTCCACGTGCGACGATGGTTGCGCCGCATCGGGCTCCGGCGCGGTGCCGTCGCGGAGTTCCATCCGCAACTGCTCGATGCGATCCATCAGATTCCGATGCTGGCGCTGCTCCTCCTCCGCATTGCGCCGCATCACCTCGTCCAGCTTGTCCAGCTCACGCTGCGCCGCCGTCTCTGGTCGCGAGGGCTCGGCGTCCGGCTCTCGCTGTGGCATCGCGGATTCGTCAGCGGCGCGGCCCGCATCGGCGGCAGGCCCCCCTTCCCCGGCCAGCTCCTGCCGCAACTGCTGCACCCGCTCCATCAATTCCCGATGCTGACGCTCCGCCTCCTCCGCATTGCGTGCGAACAACTCGTCCAGCTTGTCCAGCTCACGCTGCGCGGCAGCTTCGGGCCGAGACACCTGATCGCGCGATTCACCCTGCGGCTCATCACCTTTCGACTCGAACGCAGCACCACTCGGCAAAGCCGCACCACTCGGCGAAGCGGCACCGTCCGGTGGCGGCCCACCCGGCTGAGCCGGACCATCCGGGGGCGGTCCGCCCGGTGCGTTCGCCCCGCCCAGTGGCGAGGGGCCGGGCGGCGGGGTGGGCGCGGCGGGACCTTCGTCGGGGTCGACGCTCGGGTCCGCCGCATCCAGGCCCCGCACCTCCCGCAGTTGGGCGGCCAGGGTTGCGAGGGTGTTGATCTGCTGCTGCCGGTGCCGCACCTCATCGCGCAGATCCCCGACCTCGGCGCCCAGATCCTGTGGCCCCTCGTGGTTTTCGATATTGCCGTCCTGATAGGCCGTGTAGACCTCGAGGAAGCTCGGATCGTCCGGATGCGGCACGCCGACACCGACCACCCGCGACCAGTCACCGCCCGGCTCGGGACGCGGGCCCGTGTGGTCGTCGAGCATGCCGCCGTCCGCCTCCGCGCGCGCGACCGCCTCCGCGACGGCCTGGCCGAAGGTGGCCGGCTCACCGGTCGCACAGGCGTCGGCGACGATATCCCGCAACTCCGGCAGCGCGTCGGTGTCGTGCACCGCCGCCTCGGGATCGGCGACCCGCGGATCGGCGGCGTGGTCGCCGCGCGCGACCTCCGAGTACGGGTCGATCTCGATCAGGGCGCGCGCGAACTCCTCCATCGCGTCGCGCGCCTGGGATCGCCTGCCCTGTTTCGCCAACCGTGCCAGCGCTTTTCGCAGCTCGGCCGGATCGATCGACGTCGAATCGGAGTTTTTGTGCTTGCGGCGGGCGCCCGTTTCGGGGTCGTTCCTGTACTCGTCCGGGTACAGCGACGATTCCGGGATTCCGAGGTCCTCGGCAAGCCGGGCGCGCGCCGCGGTGAAGGCGTGGACATCGACGGCGCGCAGCCGGGCGGCGTACCCGCACAGCGCCTGCATCTGCTGCCCGCGCAGGAGAAATCCGTTGCCCGGGTCGGTGATTCGGTCCGCCAGGCTCGCCGGGGTCAGCGCCGCTTCCGACAGCCCGAGCGTCTGCGCCAGTTGTGCTCGCCCCGCCGGGTCATCGGCCCTGGGGCCGCCGTCCTGCAGCCCGTAGTAGGTCCCGATATCGCGCATCGTCCTGGCGAAGTCGGACAGCGCCTCGAGCTGTCCGGCGCGCAGGGCGTTGCCCAGCTTCATATCGGCGATGATCTGTTCGCCACCGGGCTGCAGCAGCCGAACCACGTCCGCGGGGCCCAACCCGAGATCCCGCGCCACATCGACCAGATCGCGCAGCAGTTCCTCCCGCGACCGCGGCGACGCGAGATCCGGTGTGCCATCAGTGGGTTCGGTGATCGACACCGGATCGACGGTGTGCGGCACCGCACGCCACTCACCGTCGCCATCCCGAACCAGTGTCGCGACCACCTCCCGGCCGTCGACGGTCTCGCGATGGTGATACACCTCCGGCGTCTCGACCGGATCGAGGCGGATCTCACCGTCGGCCTCGGTGCGCGTCTGCCGATAGTCGAGCATCACCTCGCCGTCATTCAGTTGCCTTGCGAGAACCGGGTTTTCGGCAAGCAGATCCGCGAGCACGTCGTTGCGCTCGCGCTCGCCGTCGACGATGACCAGCCGATTCGGCTCGCCGTCGACCGGCACCCGCACCGCCTGATCGTTGAGCGGAGCGGGCGACAGATCCGCCTCGGCGACCGCGGCCAGCTCGGCGAGACGCGCCATACGGGCGTTGTTCTCGTCCCGCAGGCGGTCCAGCGTCGCGTCCAGGTTCGCCGAATCAACCTCGTCGAATCCGAGCCCGAACATCTGTGTCCACGTGGACAATTCGTCCCGCAACTGATCGCGACGCAGCGCGTTGGAATAGTACGGTGGCAGGCCGCCGTCGCGATCCGATTCGGGATTGGGCGAGACGTGGTGCCACTCACTGATCGTGTCTTCGCCGGTGAGGACGCCCGGCGTAGTCCGCAGACCGGTATCCCCGCCGAAGGCGCCGATCACCTCGGTGAGGAAGTCACCCATCGGGTTCTCGCTGTAGAAGTCGCGCTCGCCACGCGGGACGGGCGCGGACTCGTCGCCGTTTCCGTAGGGGCGAGCCATCTCCTCGTTGTAGCGACGGGCCGCCTCGCCGAGCCCCTCGATCGCGCCGGTCGTGCGCAGGCAGCGGTACTGCTGTTCGTCCAGCATCTGCCGGATGGTGGCCGGATGCTCGTCCGGCAGTGGGAAACCGAGCCGGGCGGCCATTTCCGACAGCGTCTCGTCCTCGGGCGGCGGGGCCTCGGGCGGCGGTTGTTTCGGAATCGCGTCGGCCGGGTCGAGTACCGGTTCGTGCTCGAGCGCACGCGCCTGTTCGTCGGTGATCAGATTCCGGTTCGTGAGGTCGTCGAGAATCTGCTGCCGCAGATCCGGATCGGACGCCAGGTCCCGTAATTCCAGCAGGCGCTGCCTGCCATCCTCCGGGGCCAGGGTTCCGTCCTCGAGTCTCGCGACGAGATCGGCGTGGGTATCGGCGAGGTCTCCGAACTCCAACGCCATGGCGATGTCGTTGTGCGCCAGGCCGTTGTCGGCCAAGTCGTTGACGATCCGCTCGCGCAGCTCGGTATCGGCGACCGACCCGTACAGCTCCCGCAGCGCCACCCGGGCCTGCCGCGGCGAGACCAGGTCGAAGTGCGCCAGGTCCCCGATGGTCCGGCGGTGCAGGTCCGAATCCGTCGGCAGGCCCGTCTCCGGATCCCGCGTCGCCTTCAGCAGATCAAGCAGGTCCTCGAAGCCGTCGCGCGGCGAAATCAGGCCCTGCTCCAGGCTTCTCACGACACCGGTGCGGGCCGTTTCCGGCTCGACGTCGGTGATCCAGGGCTTGTATTCGCGGCCGTCGGCGGCGCGCAGCGGCACGTGCTCGCCGACCTGCAGGACGATCTTGGATGTCAACCGCCGCAACAGCGGAACATGCTCGAGGTTCGCGATCATCAGCTGGATGATCTGGCCGATCCGGGCCAGCGGATCCTCCGGCGTCCCACCCGAATCCGGCGGGGCCTTGAACTGCGGCAGGTCCGACGGCGGGGGCTGCGCCGGCGGCGCGGGCGGCGGGTCGGCCAGATCGGGAATGCGCGTGGCGCCGTCGATGGCCGCCGACTGTCCGCGCGAATCGAGCCGAGATCCGGAGGGGTGCTTGGCGATCGGGTTGTGGCCGTGCTCGTTGAACCTCTTCCGCAGCCGGTCCAGCGCGCGCCGCAGCGCCGACTTCTTGCGTGGCGGCTGGGAGCCCTCGGGGCGGGCCGGGGCATCGGAGTCACGGTGCCCGGTGCCGGTCTCGCCGTCACGCGCCGGTCTCCAGCCGCCTCGGCCGTCGGGAACGCAGCGCACGGTCACCTGCTCGCCGTCGATCTCCACGACGATGTCGCGCGAGCGCTCCGGGGTTTCGATCGAGGTCGGCTCGATCGCTTCGGAATCCTGCTGCTTGCCAGGATCTTCCGCGGCCGCCGGATCCTCCGAATTCGCCGATTTATCGGGACCGGAACCGTCCCCGGACTCCGGCCGCTGCGGGCTCGAACCGTCGCCCGGATCATCCGGCGATCCAGCGGGCTTCTTGGGCCGGCCGGGCGGCGGTTCCTTGCCCCCACCTCCGGCGGCGAGGGCCGGACGCGGTGCGGGAGCCGGTTCGGCGCCGACTGCCACCGGCACGACGAAAGGCGCGGAACCGTCGGATTCCCCGAGCTTTTCGGCCGATCCGTCCTGGCCGCGCGGCGTGCGAGGCGCCTCCTTCCCGCTCGATGCCGCCTGTACGCCCGAATTACTGTCCTGCGGTGGCGAACTCGTCGCGTCCGCGCGGCTCTTCGGTGCGCCGGAGCCGTTTCCGTCGCCCGCGCGCAGCTGCTCCGCGCCGGACCGTGCCTCACCGCCGCGGCTCTCCGGTGCTCCCGTGCGCGGCTGGACGGGCGACGAACCCTTCGGTTGGTCCCCACCGTCCCCGACACCACGCGCCTCACCCACCCGGCTGCCCTCCGGGGTAGCGAGAGACGAACCGCCACTGGGGTTTTCGCCGCCACTCACGACCGGGGACGCACCGGTTCCGGCCGTACCCGCCGCTGGACCACCCGAGTTCGAACCACCCACCACCGGGCCACCCACAATCGGAACAGCACCGTTCCCGACCGGATCGGAAGCCTGCCGAACCCCACCTGCCTCGGCATCCCCCCTCGGCGCACCATTGGCGCCCTGCCCGACCCCGCCTTCCTCAGCATCACCCTTCGGCAACACACCCTCAACACCCGGCTCGGCACCCTGCCTAACCCCACCTACCTCAGCACCGCCCTTCGGCAACACACCCTCAACACCCGGCTCGGAAGCCTGCCCGCTATCACCGGCTTCGGTATCTCCCTTCGGCGTGGAGCCCTCGGCGGCCGGGCCTGCCCCGGGCTCGTCGGCGGTCTTACCGTCCGGCTGTGGCACACCGGCTCGCGCGTCCTGCCCGCCGGGCTGGCCGGAATCACCTTGTCCGGCAGTGTTGTCGGCGTTCGCCGGGCCTCGGTCGCCTGCAACCGGCGCGGCCAGCGGGCTCGAACCGGTCTGTGGTGGCGCGCCACCGGCCTGACCGTCGTCGCCCGCCTGCTGGGGCGCGCCTCCCTGCTCGGCACGTCCCGCGCCGGGGGCGGTGCCGGTCGTCTGGTTGTCTCCCGAATTTTGTTGCTCCGCAACAGGTTCGGATTCAGCAGCGGGATCCTCGCCGCGCTGTGCGCCGTCCCCGGGCGGCTCGCCTGTGGCCGCCGCGGGCTGTACTTGGCCGTCGTCCGATCCCTCGGTCGGCGGGGCAGCCACTGGTTCCGGAGCGACTGCGGGTTCCGGCGTCTCCTCGGGTGTCGAGGCGCGGCCCTCGGGTTCCGATGCGCCGTCCGGCATTCCCGCGCCCTCGGGACCGCCGCCCTCGGGCACGCCTTCGTCCGGATTCGAACCGCTTCCCTGGGGCGCGCCCTGCACGTTCGAAGGGTCGCTACCGTTCTGACCACCCTCCGGCGCACCCTGCACATTCGACGGATCGCTACCGTTCTGACCACCTGGCGCCGCACCGGCACGCGCCGGATCGCGAGGCGCACTGCCGTCGCCCCCCGGGTCCCCGCCCGGCTGGTTCATCTGGTTGAACACATCGTCCATCCGCGACCCGAAGCTGGGACGATTGGCCAGATCCGGGTTGTGGCTGTTCCAAAAGTGGTTCGCCCCAGCCTTGTTCGCGCCGCTGAGCGCGCCGTTGGAGGCTCCCGCGGTGAACATGAGCGGATCGATGCCCGCGGCTTTCGCATTCGCCCAGGCCTTGTCGAAACCGTATTTATAAGTGTCGATGGCCATTTGAGTGCCGGTCGCCGCCAGATACCCCGCCCCCGCCCCGGCCAGACCGGCGGTGGTCCCGGTGATCGCGCCGTTCAGGAGCTTACTGCCCAGCGAGTCACCGAGCTTGTTCCCCAGCGACTTACCGATCTTGTCGCCGAGCGGTCCGGCGGCGGCGCCACCGGCCGCCGAACTGATCGCGGTGACCGCCACCTGCTCCAGATTGATGTTCTTCCGATGGCCGGCGTTGACCTGATACGCCTGGATCCCGACCTCTTGCAAGGTGCCCAGCGCGGTATCGATGGCCACGTGCCTGGCCACGAACTTCAGCGTCGACGACGAGACCAGCCGCCGAACGATCTGCTGCACGGCCCTTCTGGCCCCCGCGCTGAGCAGGCGCAGGCCGACCCGAGTACCCGCGATGGCCGCCGCCTCCACCGCCGGCGCCGTCGGCGGGAAGATCCACGCCGCCGCGATCTCCGCGGCCAGCAGCCCCAGCGACGTGATGAACATCAGCTGGGTGTATTCGATTTCGGTGCCGACGCCGTCGGCCGTCTCGGCCATCGCGTCGAAGTGCTTGGCCAGCTGCTCCAGCGACGCCTCGCCGTGCAGCAGCTGATCGAAGGCCTTGGTGATCTTCTCGGTGCCGTCGCCCTGCGGATAGGCCGCCAGCGAGGCCGCCTTGGCGTCCCGGATGTCGTCCAGGAGGTCGCGCAGGTCACCTGCCGCGGTGCGCCACGGCTTGCCGACGCCGTCCCACATCCGATCCGGGTCGCCGTCGGGCCATTCGGAACCGGCCACCCATTCCAGCCAGGTCAGCCAGCCGGGCAGCTCAGCCATCCCCGCCTACTTCGCGATTACCAGCCGGAGTCGGTGACGCCGCGACCGCGTTCACCGTCCGAAACGGCTTCGACGTCGGTGAACCGCATGGTCTCCGCGGACTCCGCGAGCCGCTCCGGCGCGCCCGGAGGTGCGGTGGAAACCGGTGGCGGAGAGGGTGTTTCGGCGCTGAGGTCGGGCATGTCCTCGATCAGGTCCGTCAGCTTGGGCAGCCGAGCGCGCTGATCGTGCAGCGGCATCATCAGTTCCTGCCCCTTGCGGGCGGCCTCGGCGGCGGCCTGCTGCGCGGCCTCGGTGAAGGCCTTGGCCAGCTCCGGACAGGTCAGGTCCTCGGCCCCCGCGGCCAGCTTCGTCTCGATGACAACGCCGTCGGCGTTCACCGTCACCGTCACCCGCTTGCGGACGGTCGCGGTGCCCGTCAGCCGCGTACGTTCCTGCTGAATGCGCGAGATCGTCCGCAACTGGTCCCGGACGCCGTCCAGGACCGCGGCCATCTCCGCCTTCGCGTGTTCGTTTGTCACCCCGGCCCCCGATCAGCGCCGGAAGTTGGCGCGGTCCTGGCCCTCCAGCTTCGTGGCGGCGTCCTGCTGCCCCCGGGAGAAGTCACCGAAGGTGGTCTGGAAGTTACCGGCGTTGTCGTACAGGTTCTTTCGGGTGACGCCGTAGCCGTTCGGGCCGTCGTAGAACTGCGAGCCGATCTTGTCGTTACCCCAGGGCGAGCCGGAATCCAGCGACCCCTGCAGCGTGTTGATGACATCCTGGATCTTGTCCCGGAGATCCCCCGTCTTGGTGGACGCCTTGCGGAACCGTTCCGGATCGAGCTCAACGGTCATCGTCATTCCCTCCACGTTCTGCCGCCCGCGCCCGCCCGACGCCGGTGTACATCACTGCACGATGACAGCCGGGAGGAAATCGCTTCTTGCCTGAACGTGAACGGCAGATACCCCGGTGGGTGAACGGGATTCGTTCACCACCAGGACCGCGGGCGTACGCGGTTGGCCAGATCGACGAGCGCGTAGCGCTGCAACCTGCGCGGCGAGGTGCGCGCGACGGTCCGCAGCACCGTCTCCAGCCCCTCGCGCAAACCCGTTGCGGTACAGGGGAATCCCAGAATCGTGGACTGCTCCGGATCCGGCCGCCCGCCCGCGCGCACCCACGACAGCGCCGCGCCCAGCACGACGGCCTGCATCTGCAGCAGGCGCGGGTCGTCGGGCAGCGCCTCCAACCGGGCCTGCGCCTCGTGCAGATCGGCCTGCGTCAGCTCCTGCGGCGGCCGCGAGACCAGCAGCAGGCAGGCGGTGAGCCGGGCGGCGTTGTAGTGCCGCGACACCTCGGGCATCTGCTCCAACGTGCCGACCGCGGCCGCGACGTCGCCGTCGGCGACCTGCCTGCGTGCCAGGCCGAAGGCCGCGCTCGCCAGACCGCGGTCGACCTGCCACGCGGCGCGGTAGTGCGCCGCGGCGACCCGGGCCCAGCGTTCGCCGCCCCCGGACTCGGCGCCGAGCTGCACCAGCAGTTCGGCGGTAGCGGCCAGCGCGAGCTGTGGCGCGACCTCCCCCGGCACCGCGCCGTGTACGAGATCGAACAGCTTGTAGGCCCGTTCGATCCTGCCGTCGCCGAGTTCGGCGATTCCGCTGTACCAGTCCAGGCGCCAATCGCCGTGATACTCGGCCCGCAACCGGTCCAGGTCGGCGCGGGCGTCGTACACCCGGCGCAGATCGAGCTGCGCCCGGATCTCGGTCAGGGCGGCCTCCAGTTCGAAGGTCTCCGGCATGGCAATGTCGCCCGCGCTCATGTTGTCCCGGTGCAGCCGCAAGGTGTCCAGCGCCTGGTTCGGGTCGCCGTGCAGCAGCGGCGACACCAGTTCGTAGCTGGGGTCCTCGCTGTCGATCAACGGAACGGGCAGTGCGGCAAGCACACTGGCAGCATCGAGCGAGGGCGGGCGATACCGGCCGTCGATGATGCCGTCGGTCTGGCGCAGCAGTGCGGTGACCCCGAAATCGCCACGGGGAGCGCCGAATACGGACGACACCTGGGGGTGTCCGCGATCGGTGTCCGCGGCGAGCACCGCCCGCAGCACGCCGCCGAGCTGCCGATACATCGCGAACGTCGACGGAAACCGCTGTGCGGGATCGGGATGCGTGGCCCGGCGCAGCAGCCGCTCGAACGACGGGTACCGCCGCAGCACCGGCTCGCGATCGGCCGACGGCAGCCCCGGGAGCTTGCGGCCGCGCCGATCGGTGGGCAGATCCAGGGTGAGCGCGGCCAGCGTCCGGCCCACCGTGTAGATGTCGGACGCGATGGTCGGACCGGTGCTGGTGTACTCGGGCGCCTGGTATCCCTGTGTGCCGTACAGGCTGCCGCCCGACTGCCGGGCCGCCACCGCGCCCAGGTCGATGAGCTTGACCTCATCCTCGCTCACCATGATGTTGTCCGGCTTCAGATCGTTGTACGCCAGTCCGAACGAATGCAGATAGTCCAGTGCCGGAAGGATTTCCATCACGTAGGCGATGGCCTCGGCCACCGGCATGCGCCGCGGCGCGTGCATGTCGAGCACCGTCTTCAGGGAGCGGCCGCCGATGTACTCCATCACGATGTAACCGCACGACGCGCCGTCTGCGGCCCGGTGCGTGACGAAGTTGAAGATCTTCACGATCGCCGGATGCGCCATCTCCGAGAGGAACTGGCGTTCGGCGAGCGCGACCACGTTCGCCTCGAAGTCCAGCGGGTTCTGCAGGCCCTTCAGCACCACCCAGCGCCGGGCGACATTGCGATCGCGGGCCAGGTAGATCCAGCCCAGCCCGCCGTAGGCGAGACACCCCTGCACCTCGTACTGGTCGGCGACCAGATCGCCGGGGTTCAGCAGCGGACGGAAGTTGAACGGCGCGCCGCAGGACGCGCAGGTACCGGCCG
This sequence comes from Nocardia thraciensis, assembly GCF_054782435.1. Classification (NCBI taxonomy): domain Bacteria; kingdom Bacillati; phylum Actinomycetota; class Actinomycetes; order Mycobacteriales; family Nocardiaceae; genus Nocardia; species Nocardia thraciensis. Next base: position 96,570 of record NZ_BAAGSM010000010.1, on the reverse strand, counting down.
ACCGAGCCGGGCCGTCCGCCCCCGAGCGGCCGACCGGCTGCGAGCACTTCCAGCAGAACCGCTTGTCCTCGGGCACCTCGGGGTCGGACAGCATCGCGGTGGCCGGATCGGTAGAGGTGAACGCGGGAAGTGCGACCAGCCCGGCACCCAATCGCCGCACGCTGGGACGGGACCGACCCCCCTCACGGTTCGAGCCCGGGTCCTCGTGCTCCGAATTCTCGATCTCCGAAACCCCGTCTTCCGAATGCGACCGCTCCGAGCCGGTGAACTCCGGCGACCACGGACCGGTCGCGGAGCCGCCGGGGCGGGCAGCCCACCGGTAACTCCGGTCGGCGTCGCGCAGTTGCCGCGACGCCCACGGTTGCGAGCACAGGCGATCGGATGCGGTGGCATCGTCCGGCATGTGACCCTCTCAACCTATCGCGCCGCCCCGAAACCTGAACCGCCCCGCGGGACGGAGATCATCCGTCCCGCGGAGCGGCCGGGGCCGGTCCCATGCGGCGTCACAGAGTCGGGACCGACGGGCATTACCGCGATTCTGCCTCATCGCGGGGTTCGGGGTGTGGGCTCGCTTCGGAAGGCTCTTCTGCCACCTTGTCCTCGCGGTGCTCGAGCGGCCGCTCGGCCACCACGGGGAACTGCCCGGTGTAGCCCTCGCGCAGCGCCGCCACGTGCAGGACCTTGCGGCGCGCCAGGAACCAGCCGCCGACCAGCAGCGGGATCATGATCACCGCCATCGCGATGACGGCGCCGCGCTGGGTGTCGTCCTCGCCGAACAGCATGAGCAGCACCACGATCGCCATGAAGATCAGCGCGGCGATATTCGTGTAGGGCGCGCCCATCAGCTTGAAGGAGGGCCGCTGCATGCGTCCTTCCTTCGACCACTTCACCAGCTTCATCTGGCAGAGCAGAATGGCCGCCCACGCCGTGATGGTGCCGAGTGCCGACATGTTCAGCACGATCTCGAACGCCTTCTCCGGGACGATCGCGTTCAGCCCGACACCAGCCAGCGCGATGGTGCCGGTGGCGAGAATGCCCACGTAGGGAACGCCCTGCTTGGACATCCGGGACGCCAGGGAGGGAGCACTGCCGTTCATCGACATCGAGCGCAGGATCCGGCCGGTCGAGTACAGCCCGGCGTTCAGGCTGGAGAAGGCGGCGGTCAGCACCACCAGGTTCATCACCGTGCCGGCGCCGTCGACGCCGAGCTTGGAGAAGAAGGTCACGAACGGGCTCTCGCCGGACTTGAACGCGGTGAAGGGCAGCAGCAGCGCCAGCAGCACGAGCGAACCGACGTAGAACAGGGCGATGCGGGCGATGACCGAGTTGATCGCGCGCGGCATGATCTTCTCGGGGTTCTCGGCCTCACCGGCGGCCGTGCCGATGAGCTCCACCGCGGCGTAGGCGAACACCACACCGGTGACGGACAACACCAGCGGTAGCGTGCCGTTCGGCAGCAGTCCGCCGTGGTCGCTGATCACGCTGATACCGGTCTGCGCGCCCTCGATGGTGAAACGCCCGGCCAGGAAGATCGTTCCGACGATCAGGAAGCTCACCAGCGCGACCACCTTGATCAGTGCCGCCCAGAACTCCATCTCGCCGAACCACTTCACCGACACCATGTTGATGGCGACGACGATCGCCAGTGCCACCAGCGCGATCGTCCACTGCGGGATCACCTTGAACGCGCCCCAGAAATGGACGTAGGTGGCGATCGCGGTGATATCGACGATGCCCGTCATACACCAGTGGAAGAAGTACATCCAGCCCACGCCGAACGCCAGCTTCTCCCCATAGAACTCGCGGGCGTACGAGACGAACGAGCCCGACGACGGGCGGTGCAGCACCAGCTCGCCGAGCGCCCGCAGGATGAAGAAGACGAAGATGCCGCAGACGGCGTACGCGATGAAAAGGCTGGCTCCCGCCTCGTGGAGCCGACCGCCCGCGCCCAGGAACAGGCCGGTGCCGATCGCTCCGCCGATCGCGATCATCTGCAGCTGGCGAGGCCGCAGCGCCTTGTGATATCCCGCGTCTTCGGCGTCCAAGCCACGCGCGGCCGCCTCCGTCTCCGGCGGGTGTTGAACGGTGGTCATAGTGAGACCTCTCCTGTGATGCCGATCATACCATCAGTCCATGGAACATACCTCCAATCGATGGCACATACAACGCCGGAACGAAATTTGTAACGCCGCGGAAACCCGGCCGGGACGGTCGAAAGCGATTGCCCGGCAATAGCGATCGAAGCCGAAGCGCCGCGGACACGCGCGGGCGTCGTTTGCCCCCGCGTCACCCGTCCGACCAGGGCCGCCGCTTCGCTCACACGAGGCCGACCGGGGTGCCGGTGTGGTTTCCTTGAAACATGACATCGGGTGCGGAGTTCACGATCGACGAGCTGGCGCGCGAATCCGGCATGACCGTGCGCAGCCTGCGGGCCTACCAGGAGCGCGGCCTGTTGCCGCCGCCGCGCTTGAAGGGCAGGACCGGGATCTACAGCCCGCAGCACCTGAACCGCGTGCGCATCATCAGTCGGCTCATGGATCGCGGAATAAAGCTGAGCGGCATCCGGGAGCTGCTCGACGCCTGGGACCGCGGCGACGATCTGGGCGACGTCCTCGGCGTCAGCCTCGAGGCGGAGGGCGTCCCGCCGCGCGGCACCACGCCGCAGGGCCGACCCGAATCCGAAAAGACCATTGCGGCAACGGATCTCGCGGCCCGCTACGGCGAGGTACCCAACGGCCTGGCCCGGGTGGTAGCGGCCGGTCTGTACGAGCCGTTCGACGCCACCACCTATCGCGAGAGCGATCCGCAACTCGTCCGGTTCGCCGAGCAGCTGATGCTGTCCGGAGCGCCGCAGGTGCGGGTACTCGACGAGCTCGAGCGGCTGCGCGCCGACTGCGACCACATCGCCCGGCGCTTCGTCGACCTGTTCGAGAGCACCGCGGTCCAGCGGTATCAACAGTCCGAGCACACCCCCCACGACCTGGCCGAATTCTCCGAACAGCTGGCCACCACGCGGAGCCTGCCCGGCCGGGTGTCCGCCGAGCTGGTCGATCGGTTCGTGGGGCGGTACCTCGAGCATGCGACCAGGGGACTCGACGAGATACCGGACGAGCAGACCGAGCCCACGCGGCCCATCACCAGGACACGTCCCGCCGAGTAGTGGCACATAGGTAGCAAATCCGCCCGCCCGAGCGTCTGCGATGATCGCGGGCATGCGAGTACTTGTGCAGAGGGTGAGTTCGGCGCGGGTCACCGTCGGCCACGAGGTCGTCGGGCGCATCGATCCCGCCGCCGCGGGCGCGCCGCACGGCCTGCTCGCGCTGGTCGGCGTCACCCACGACGACACCGCGGCCACCGCGAAAGCGCTGGCGGACAAGCTGTTCCGGCTACGCGTCCTCGACGGCGAACGCTCCGCCGCCGATCTGAACGCGCCGATCCTGGTGGTCAGCCAGTTCACGCTGTACGCCGACACCACCAAGGGCCGCCGCCCGTCCTGGTCGGCGGCCGCCCCCGGCCCGATCGCGGAACCGCTGGTCGACGCGTTCGCCGCCACCCTGCGCCGGTTGGGCGCCACCGTCGCCACCGGCCGATTCGGGGCCCACATGCACATCGAGCTGGTCAACGACGGTCCGGTGACGGTACTGCTGGAGGCGTGACTCCCGACAGCGCCGCTACCCGGCGGACTGTGGCCGGAATGGAATCCGCGCGCGCGTTGATTGTGAAACGTCCAGTCGGACACGGAACGGCCGTGGCGCGGCATCGATCCGGTTAGTGTCGAGCACGACTCACGTCTGAGCAGCAGGCCCGATCGGGCCGGGAGATAAACCGGTATGCGCAAACGCCTTCCATACACCGCGGCATCGGAGCTGCGGGAGATTCTCGACTATTTCGGCAAATGCCCCGAATGTGGTTACCCCGCAAGGGCTTCGACGACCCTGCGAGATACCAGAACCGTCTTCGCCTCCTGCGACCGGCCGTGCGGCTGGACCGGCGTGGTGCCCCTGACGACGATGACCGAGCACCGGCGGCGGGCCGACGTGCACGACTGACGAGCGCCGTCGGCCAGCACCCGGAATTGCGCCGACTCACCCGCGTGGAACCAGTCGACGGTGATCCGGGGTCGTCCGGATCCACCACCCAGCTACCGATGCGCAACGCCAGCCCCTGCCGATCCCGGCTGATCTCACGGCTGCGGTGCTACAGGCGGCGTCCGCAACTGCGGCGGCACGGGACCGAACACCGGCGTTGACGAAACCGATGCGCCAGAACTACTCCGGACGCAACGTCAGAATCCGCGGCCCGTCCTCGGTGACCGCCACGGTGTGCTCCCAATGCGCGGCCCGGCTGCCGTCCTCGGTCACGACGGTCCAATCGTCGCCGAGAACCCGGGTCTGAGTAGTCCCCAAGGTGAGCATCGGCTCGATCGCAAGTACCGATCCCACAACGAGTTTCGGCCCCCGGCCCGGCTCGCCCTCGTTGGCGAGGAACGGGTCCATATGCATCTGCCGCCCGATACCGTGGCCCCCGTAGCCGTCCACGATGCCATAGGCGCGGTCGTGTTCCCGCTCGGCTGCCCGGGTGCCCAGCTCGATGGCGTGGGAGACGTCGGTGAGCCGGTTCTCGGGCAGCATGGCCGCGATACCGGCCTCCATCGACAGCTTGGTCGCCTCGCTCAGCAGCCGGTCGGCCTCGATGAGCTCGCCGATGCCGAACGTCCACGCCGAATCGCCGTGCCAGCCGTCGAGAATGGCGCCGCAGTCGATCGAGACCAGATCGCCCTCGGCCAGCACCTCGTCCTTGGTCGGAATCCCGTGCACCACACGGTCGTTCACCGAGGAGCAGATGGATCCCGGGAAGCCGTGGTAGCCCTTGAACGACGGCACGGCCCCGGCCTCGCGGATGATCTGCTCGGCTACCTCGTCCAATTCCAGCGTGGATACACCCGGCTTGGCCGCCGACCGCACCGCGACCAGCGCCTTGCCCACGACGGCCCCGGCGGCCGCCATCGCATCCAGCTCACCGGCGGTGCGGAACGGCACCACCTTCTTGTGCTTGCGGCCGAAGACCATTCGCGTCAGCGGCCCAGGGCCCGGAGCAGACGGTCGTTGACCTCGTCGACCTCGCCGACGCCGTCCACCGAGACGACCAGCCCGTCGTAGTGCTCGAGCAGCGGCTCGGTCTCCTCGCGGTACACGCGCATCCGGTTGCGGATCACCTCTTCGGTGTCGTCGGCGCGGCCACGGCCCATCATGCGGCCGACCACGACATCCTCGGACACCTCGAAGCTGAGCACGGCGTCCAGCTCGAACCCCGCCTCCTTCAGCATCTTCTCCAGCGCCTCGGCCTGGTCGACGGTGCGCGGGTACCCGTCGAGCACGAATCCGTTCGCGGCATCCGGCTCGGCGATGCGGGCCTCGACCATGCGGTTGGTCACGTCGCTGGGCACGAGATTGCCCGCGTCCAGGTACTTCTTCGCCTCGCGGCCCAGCGGCGTCTGCTGGTCGATGTTCGCACGGAACAGATTCCCCGTGGAGATATGCGGGACACCCAGCTTGTCCGACAGCAGTTCGGCCTGCGTGCCCTTGCCGGCACCCGGCGGTCCGAGCAGTACGAGTCTCACTTGAGGAACCCTTCGTAATTTCTGTTCATCAGCTGGCTCTCGATCTGTTTGACCGTATCGAGGCCAACACTCACGACGATCAGCACGGCCGTGCCACCGAACGGCAGGTTCTGCAAACCGCTCGAATTGCCCATATTAAGGAACAGGTTGGGCAGTACCGCCACGGCACCGAGATAGAGGGAGCCGGGGAGGGTGATGCGGCTCAGGACGTAGTTCAGATAATCGGCGGTCGGCTTACCGGGGCGGTACCCCGGAATGAAGCCGCCGAACTTCTTCATCTCGTCCGCGCGTTCCTCCGGATTGAACGTGATCGCCACGTAGAAGTAGGTGAAGAACACGATCAGCGCGAAGTAGATGACGATGTACGCCACATTCGTCGGATCCACCAGGTACTTCTGGATGATCTCCTGCCACCAGCTGGGGTCGGTCGAATTCGTCGACTGCGTCAACTGGGCGACCAGGTTCGGCAGGTACAGCAGCGACGACGCGAAGATCACCGGGATGACACCCGCCTGATTGACCTTCAACGGCAGATACGTGGAGGAACCGCCGTACATCTTGCGGCCGACCACGCGCTTGGCGTACTGCACCGGTATTCGGCGCTGACCCTGCTCGACGAAGATCACCGCGACGATCACCAGGAAGGCGCCGACGCACACCAGGGAGAAGATCAGCGCACCCTTGCTGTCCAGGATCGCCTTGCCCTCACCGGGAATCCGGGCCGCGATACCCGCGAAGATCAGCAGCGACATGCCGTTGCCGACGCCGCGCTCGGTGATCTGCTCGCCGAACCACATCACCAGCGCCGCACCGGCGGTCATCACCAGCACGATGATGATCATGCCGAAGATGCTGGTGTCGGCGAGGATGTCCTCCTGACAGCCGCGCAGCAGCTGACCGCGGGCCGCGAGCGCCACGAGGCCGGTGGCCTGCAGGATCGCCAACGCGATCGACAGGTACCGGGTGTACTGCGTCATCTTGGTCTGGCCGGCTTGGCCTTCCTTGCGCAGTTCCTCGAAGCGCGGAATGACCACCGTCAGCAGCTGGATGATGATGCTCGCGGTGATGTACGGCATGATGCCGATCGCGAACACCGACAGCTGCAGCAGCGCACCGCCGGAGAACAGGTTGATCAGCTGGTAGATCCCGGCGTTCTCGCCGCCGGACACCTGCTCGATACACGTCCGGATCGCCTTGTAGTCGACACCGGGCGACGGCAGCGCGGCACCGACGCGGTACAGCGCGACGAGGCCCAGCGTGAAGAGAATCTTCCGCCGTAAGTCCGGGGTCCGGAAAGCCGATACGAAGGCGGAAAGCACAGATCCTCCTGGCTAACGACATGGGGCAGGGCAGACAACAACTTGACTTTAACAGCGACGCCGGACGGGCTCTCACCCGTCCGGCGCCCCCTACTACATAAGGTAACTGTCAGCCCAGCTCGGTGGCGGTTCCACCGGCGGCGGTGATCTTCTCCTTGGCGGAGCCGGAGAACTTGTCGGCGGAAACCTGAACGGCCACACCGATTTCGCCCTCGCCGAGCACCTTCACCAGTTCGTTCTTGCGCACCAGACCGGCCGCGACCAACTGGTCCTTGTCGATCGCACCGCCCTCGGGGAACTTCACGGCGATGTCACCGACGTTCACGACCTGGTACTCGGTCCGGAACGGGTTGTTGAAGCCCTTCAGCTTCGGCAGCCGCATGTGCAGCGGCATCTGGCCACCCTCGAAGCGGGCGGGCACGTTCTTGCGAGCCTTCGTACCCTTGGTACCGCGGCCCGCGGTCTTGCCCTTGGATGCCTCACCGCGACCCACGCGGGTCTTCTCGGTCTTGGCGCCCGGGGCCGGACGCAGGTGGTGGAGCTTGATGGTCATGCCTTGACCTCCTCAACATTTACGAGGTGGCGCACGACGTTGATCAGCCCGCGGTTCTCGGCGGTGTCCTCGCGAACGACGGACTTGCGGATGCCCTTCAGTCCGAGGGTGCGCAGCGAATCGCGCTGATTCTTCTTGGCGCCGATCGTGGACTTGATCTGGGTCACCTTCAGCTGGGTCATATCAGGCTCCCACTCCCGCGCGCGCACGCAGCATGCCCGCAGGTGCCACATCCTCGAGCGGCAGGCCACGGCGGGCCGCCACCTCTTCGGGACGCTGCAGCATCTTCAGGGCCGCCACGGTCGCGTGCACGACGTTGATCGCGTTGTCGCTGCCGAGCGACTTGGCCAGGATGTCGTGGATGCCCGCGCATTCCAGCACGGCACGCGCGGCGCCACCGGCGATCACACCGGTACCCGGCGAGGCCGGACGCAGCATGACAACACCGGCCGCCGCCTCACCCTGAACCGGGTGGGTGATGGTGGAGCCGATCATCGGGACGCGGAAGAAGTTCTTGCGCGCCTCCTCGACACCCTTCTGGATGGCCGCCGGCACTTCCTTGGCCTTGCCGTAACCGACGCCGACCAAGCCGTTGCCGTCGCCCACGATCACCAGGGCGGTGAAGCTGAAGCGCCGACCACCCTTGACAACCTTGGACACGCGGTTGATCGCGACAACGCGCTCGAGCTGGTTCTTCTCGGCGGCATCGTTGCGACGATCGTCGCGGCGGTTACGCCCGCCGCCACGCTCCTGGCGGCCGCCCTCGTTCGAATTCTGTCCGGCGGGTCCGTTTCCGCCGTCACGCCGCTGACGTCCCGGCATCAGACGTTCCTTCCGTTCATGCGCTTGGTGCTGGTCATTAGAACTTCAACCCGCCTTCCCGTGCGGCATCCGCCAGGGCGGCGATGCGGCCGTGGTAGTCGTGGCCGCCGCGGTCGAAGACCACGACCTCCACACCGACGGCCTTGGCGCGGGCGGCGATCAGCTCGCCGACCTTGCGGCCCTTGGCGGTCTTGTCGCCCTCGACGGCCCGCACGTCGGGCTCGATCGACGAGGCGGCGGCGACAGTCTTGCCGACCGAGTCGTCCACCAGTTGGGCGTGCAGGTGCCGCGCGGAGCGGAACACGACCAGGCGCGGCGCCTCGGCGGTACCGGCGACCTTCTTGCGCAGCCGGAAGTGCCGGCGCGTCTTCGCGACTCGGCGACGGGTCGACACGTCCTTGCCGAGCGGCTTGCGCGCGGCCTTCTGAGTATCAGTTTGTGCCATGGCTTACTTACCCGTCTTCCCTTCCTTGCGCCGCACGACCTCGCCCTCGTAGCGAATGCCCTTGCCCTTGTACGGGTCGGGCTTGCGCAGGCGGTGGATCACCGCGGCGACCTGGCCGACCCGCTGCTTGTCGATGCCGGACACCGAGAACTTGGTGGGGGCCTCGACCTTGAGGGTGATGCCCTCGGGGGCCTTCACCGGAACCGGGTGGCTGTAGCCGAGCGCGAACTCGAGGTCGCTGCCCTTCTGCTGCACGCGGTAACCCACGCCGAAGATTTCCATCTTCTTCTCGTAGCCCTGCGAGACACCGATGATCATGTTGTTGATCAGGGTGCGGGTCAGACCGTGCAGGGAACGGTTGCGGCGCTCGTCGTCGGGACGAACCACCTCGAGTTCACCGTTCTCGGCCTTGGTGATCGTGATCGGCTCGGCGATCACGTGCGACAGGGTGCCCTTGGGGCCCTTGACCGACACGCTCTGGCCGTCGATGTTCACCTCGACGCCGGAAGGAACGGCAATCGGCCTCTTACCGATACGCGACATTGTTCCTAACCTCCCTTACCAGACGTAGGCGAGGACTTCGCCGCCCACGCCGTGTTGCTTGGCCTGACGGTCCGTGAGCAGGCCCTGCGACGTGGAGATGATGGCCACGCCCAGGCCGCCCAGCACCTTGGGCAGGTTGGTGGATTTCGCGTACACCCGCAGACCCGGCTTCGAGACGCGGCGCACGCCCTGCAGGCTGCGCTCCCGGCTCTGGCCGTACTTCAGGTCGACGACCAGGGTCTTGCCGACGGTCGCGTCTTCGGTGCGGAAGTCGGCGATGTAGCCCTCACGCTTCAGGATCTCGGCGATATTCGCCTTGAGCTTCGAATGCGGAGCCTTCACCTGATCGTGGTACGCCGAGTTGGCGTTGCGCAGACGGGTCAGGAAGTCTGCGATCGGATCAGTCATGGTCATGCTTGACCGCTCACCTTTCTCGCCGCGGTTCCCATACAGCACCCGCGTCCCTTTCGGCACGCCGATCGTGGGCCTACAGCAATTCGGCTGGTCCGGCCGACGATCTGTCAGCCGGTTGAGTACGTATCGCCTGGGTGGTGCACACGCGAACATGGGCACAGCGGTGCCCAGGCAACTGCTCCAGTGTAAGCAAGGCCCTCGTCGCGACCAAAACCGGGGGGACGTGAGGTTGCGCTCAACAGGACGAACGCCGGAGCCGTCAGCGGTCAGGGGCGCATATATGACACAATACTCATATGCCTCTCAAGCGCACCATGGTCTACGCCGACGCCGAGGACCTGGCTGCCATCAAGGAGGCGGCCGCGCACAGCAACGTCAGCGAGGCCGAGATCATCCGCAACGCGATCCATCTGGCAGCGATGCGAGTTCGCCGCCGGTCGGAACCACTGCGCCTGCGCCGTTTCGCGAGTGGTGATCCCACGCTCGCCGAGCGGGTGGACGACATCCTCGCCGATGGCTTCGGCAGCGAGGATATCGGCGGCGACTCGGCCGACCGCTGATGCTCGACCCCGAGGGCCTCGGGATCGTCATAGCCGACACCTCCGGCCTCATCGCCGCCTTCGACACCTCGTCACCGGACAGCGACGGTGCCTTCCGGGTTCTCGAAGAGGCTGGGCTGGTCGTCCTGTCGCCGCTGGTGCTGGCCGAGGTCGACCATGTCGCACGGCGGGAGCTGGGTCGGCGCATCTCGGTCGAGATGATCGAGGATCTCACGATCCAGACGCGGACCGAGCACTTCGAAGTGGCCGTCGTGAACACCGATGTCCTCGACCAGGCGAACGCCCTGCGCCGGCTCTATCCCGACCTGCGTCTCGACCTCGCCGACGCGGTGTCGGTGGCGCTCGCCGCAGACTACGAGACCAACGAAATCCTCACCCTCGACAGGCGAGATTTCCGCGCTCTCACTCCCCTGACCTCGCACAAAGCATTCCGCGTACTGCCTGACGATTTACCCGGGTGATCGTCGCACGACACAGCCGCTGCCCGGGCTTCCCGCATCCGAGCGACGCGGAATCGGCGTGTGCGGCTGTGCTGCCGTGCGACGTCACCGCACTCAACGCAGTACGGAAGCCGAGGGGACCACGACGCCGTAGAGGTCGCCGATGGTGGCGAGGGCGCTGCGGTGCAGCTGCTCGGCGGATACGTCGCCGGTCACAGTGGGCAGGGGCCGGGTCGCGCAGGCGTCCGCGACGACCGTCGGGTGGTTGCCGCGCAGGAAGGCGCCCTCGGTGGTTCGTTCGCGCACTCCTTACATGGACCTGCAACCAGTGCGGGAACGACCAGAGGGTGCGGGAATTGGAACTCTGCCGACCGGTAGGCGCGGTCGCGGTCAGAGGTTTCGGATTATGCGGCAGGGGTTCCCGGCGGCGAAGACCTGTACCGGTAGGTCTCTCGTGACGACGCTGCCCGCACCGACGACCGTGTTCGCGCCGATCGTGACTCCGGGGCAGACGATGACACCGCCGCCCAACCAGACGTTGTCGCCGATGGTGATCGGAGCCGCTGTCTCCCAGCGGCGGCGGCGCAGTTCGTGGTCTTCCATCGGGTGCAGGGCCGTCAGCAGCTGGGCGCGCGGGCCGATCGACACATCGTCACCGATGGTGACCGGGGCGCAGTCCAGCACGATCGCGTCGTAGTTCAGAAAACTGTTGCGGCCCAACCTGACCAGATGGCCGTAGTCGCATTGGAACCGCGGCATGACCCACGAATCCTCGCCGATGGCGCCGAGCAGCCGCTCGAGAATCTCGCGGCGCTCGGCGTCCGCACCCGACCGGGTCTCGTTGAACCGGTCCAGCATTTCCTGACAGGCGCGACGCTCCGCGACCAGTTCCGGGTCATTGTCCCGATAGGGTTCTCCGCGCAGCATGCGCTCCTTGTGCGTCACCACGGCAACGATCTTGCCTCGACGGGTCTACCCGGCGGCAGCCCCCGCCTGTCTGCCACTCGGTGGTTCTCGGCAATCGCATCACACGAGAAATGCCCCTTGGCGGCTACCCCACCGCGCGGCCGAGGAAGGCCAGGAGCCGGGTTTGATCGTCCGCGCCGGACGGCGGGTTGACCTCGGGGCCGAAGAATCCGGGCGCGCGAACGATATTGGCGTGCGCCCACGTGGAGGCCCGCGCGACCAGGTCGGGTGGGACCTGGATGTCGATTCCGAGCGGATGACCCATATCCCAGGCGTGGGTGATCGAATCGGTCAGCAGCAACGGCAGGATGGCCGCGAGGGGGATCTCACCGATGCCCGTGATCTGGGTGATCCGGGCCAGCGCCGCATCGGTCAGCGCGGCATCGCACGCGGCGCGCGCCGCCCGGAAGGTCTCGACCGGATCCTCACCCGCCAGCACGGCGGGATGCGCGGACCCTGGCGCCCCGCTGCGGTCGGTGAACTCCTCCCCCGTCGCCCAGGCCCGCATCTGCCGCTGCGCCCAGGCGACGTGCCCGGCGATATCGCGAACCGTCCACTCGGCACAGGCCGACGGCGAATCCCACTGGTCCGCCCCGACTTTCGCCAACACCCCTTCCAGTTCGTCCACCGCCCGCCGATAGGCCCGCAAAGTCTCATCCATAGCTGTTCCTCGCTCTCGAGGGTCATTGTCACAGCAAGGACGATCAGCACCCACCCATCTCGACACCACCAACTGAGAACCCATCCGGCAATTGACGGCGACCAATTCATAGCAGCGCATAGCATCCGCCGCTATAATCAGGACATGACGAAAACGATCACACAGGCGGAGCTGCGCAACGGCAGCGCCGGCGTGATGGATGCACTCGAAGCCGGCGAGGACTTCGTCATAACCCGCAATGGACGACCGGTCGGCGAACTACGCCCACTCGCTCCGCGGCAGGACATGACGATCACGGAACTCAAGGCACGGCTCGCCCGATTCGCCGGAACCGCGAGCGGCGCAGCCGAACGAGCCGAAATCGAGGCCACGTTCGGCGAGGACCGCCTGGATGACTGAGTCGACACCAGAGGAGCAACGGTTCCCGGTGGGGCTACTGGATACCTGTGTCCTCATCGATATCGATGCCATCGCCGACACCGACCTTCCAGTTCGAGCGAGGATAAGTACTGTCACGCTTGCCGAGTTGGGCCTGGGAATCGCTCTCGCCGGGACACCGGAAGCACTCGCGCTGCGCACCGAGCGACTTCTCGAAGTCGAGCACGGCTTCGACGCCCTCCCGTTCTCGTCGACAGCAGCACGGCGGTTCACCTCCATGGCCAAACTGGTGGTCGCTTCGGGACGAAATCCGAAGCCGCGCAAAATGGATCTGATGATCGCCGCTATCGCATCGGTCAACGACCTGCCACTGTTCACGCGCAACGCGGATGACTTCAAGGGGTTGGACCCGTTGTTGACCGTGGTCTCGGTATGAAATTGAGATTCCCGGGATATGCGAATGCGGTGGTCCGTCTGTGACGGACCACCGCACCGGCTTTCAGCTGGGGCTTACCAGCTGGACTTGTGGACGCCCGGGAGTTCGCCCCGGTGGGCCATTTCGCGCAGGCAGACGCGGCACAGGCCGAACTTGCGGTAGACCGCGTGGGGGCGGCCGCAGCGCTGGCAGCGGGTGTAGGCGCGAACGGCGAACTTCGGCTTCGCGTTGGCCTTGTTGATCAGAGCTTTCTTAGCCATGTGCTCAGTTCTCCTTGAACGGGAAGCCGAGGTGACGGAGCAGCGCGCGGCCCTCCTCGTCGTTGGTAGCCGTCGTCACGACCGTGATGTCCATACCGCGCGGGCGGTCGATCTTGTCCACGTCGATCTCGTGGAACATCGACTGCTCGCTCAGGCCGAACGTGTAGTTGCCATTGCCGTCGAACTGCTTCGGCGACAGGCCGCGGAAGTCGCGGATACGCGGGAGCGCGATGGACACCAGGCGGTCCAGGAACTCCCACATGCGGTCGCCGCGCAGGGTGACCCGGGCGCCGATCGGCATGCCCTCACGCAGCTTGAACTGCGCGATCGACTTGCGGGCCTTGCGGATCTCCGGCTTCTGACCGGTGATCAGGGCCAGGTCGGCGACGGCGCCGTTGATCAGCTTGGCGTCGCGGGCGGCGTCACCGACACCCATGTTCACGACAACCTTCACCACGCCCGGGATCTGCATCACGTTGGCGTAGTCGAATTCCTTGTTCAGCGCGTCCTTGATCTCCGCGCGGTAGCGCAGCTTCAGGCGGGGCTGAATGTTTTCCGTAGTGGTCATCAGATGTCCTTCCCGTTGCGACGGGAGATGCGCACCCGCTTGCCGTTCTCGTCGGTGCGGTAACCCACGCGGGTCGGCTTGCCGTCGGAGTCGACAACCATCACGTTCGAGACGTGGATGGGCGCCTCCTGGGTCACGATGCCGCCCGAGCTGGCGCCACGCTGGTTCGCGGAGTTCGCGACATGCTTCTTGATCCGGTTCACGCCCTCGACCAGGACCTTTTCGGTCTGCGGGAAGGCCTGGATGACCTTGCCCTTCGCACCCTTGTCCTTACCCGAGACGACGATCACGGTGTCGCCCTTGTGCACCTTCATGTCAGAGCACCTCCGGGGCCAGCGAAACGATCTTCATGAAACGCTTGTCACGCAGCTCGCGGCCCACGGGGCCGAAGATGCGGGTGCCGCGCGGATCGTTGTCCGGCTTGATCAGCACCGCGGCGTTCTCGTCGAAACGGATGTAGGAACCATCCGGACGACGGCGCTCCTTGGTGGTACGCACGATGACGGCCTTGACGACATCACCCTTCTTGACGTTTCCGCCGGGGATGGCATCTTTCACGGTGGCGACGATCACGTCGCCGATACCGGCATAGCGACGCGACGACCCGCCGAGCACGCGGATGCAGAGGATCTCCTTGGCACCCGTGTTGTCGGCGACGCGCAGTCGCGACTCCTGCTGAATCACTTCAGCTCCTCCTAGACCTGGACGATATGCACGCCGGATTCCGACCCGACGGGCATGGCCAGTTGCCCTCCGCACGCGCGCCTGCCAGCGGTTTCGCAGATCTGGGTAGATCAACCACTGTGGGTTCGCGGCCGGAGTGTGGGCACAGTCGTCCCACAGGCAACCGGTTCAGTGTAGCGAAGGCCCAGGTGGGCCCCAAATCGGGGATCCCGGCGAAAAGCGTGCCGGAAATGAGGAGGGAGCTGCACGCCAGGAATGAGGAGGGGCCGCACGCCGGGACGGGGGAAGCGGCCGCGCGCCGGGATGGGGGAAGCGGCCGTATGCCGGGATGGGGGGCTGCACGCCGGGACTGAGGAGGTGGCCTGCATGCCGGGAATGGGGGCCGCACGCCGGGGACGGGAGAACAGCCGCGCGCCGGGAACGGGGGAAGCGGCCGCGCGCCGGGAACGGGGGAGGTGGCTGCACGCCGGGACGGGGGAAGCGGCCGCACGCCGGGATGGGAGGGGGCTGCGCTGGGAACAGGAGAGCAGCCCTACGCCGGGGAACAGGAGTAGGACCGCATGCGGGAGGGGCCGTGCGTGGCGAGGGCGTGGATTCAGCGTTTGCTCAGCCCGCTCTACTAACGTTCGCCCAAGCTACCTCCGAGCAAGCACACGCCGTCGACAGAGGAGACCCGTGACCGCGCCCGAGCGTTCGTCCAGACTCGCCCGCCGCACCTTTCTGACCGCCCTCGGGTTGGTACCCGCCGCGGCGGCGCTGGCCTCGTGCACCTCCGATTCGGCGGCTTCCAGGCCGCTGTCCGGACCGGACATGTCCGGCGCGGATCCGGCGGTCCGACCCCAGGACGATCTGTTCCGGTTCGTCAACGGCACCTGGCTGCGGGACTACCGACTGCCCCCGGACAAGACCTCCTTCGGCAGCTTCGACGAGGTGAACGATCGCGTCGAGGGCGAGCTGAAGGAGATCATCGAGGGGATCGAGGATCCGGAGGACGGGACCGCGGACCAGCAGATCCGCGATCTGTACGACGCGCGCATGAACGAGGACGAGCTGAACAGGCTCGGCATCTCGCCCCTGCAGGACCTGTTCGCGCAGATCGACGGGGCGGCGAACAAGACCGACCTGGCCAGGGTAATGGGTTCGCTGCCCAACGTCGGGCTGATCGGCCTGGGCGTGACGGCCGATCCGATGGACTCCACGGCCAACCAGCCGGTGGTCGCGCAGTCCGGACTCGGGCTCGGCGAGCAGTATTACCGCAAACCCGAATACGCCCAGAAACTCGCCGCCTACCGCACGTTCATGGAGCGCATCGCCGCGGGTGCGGGCTTCCCCGATCCGGCCGCGTACGCGCAGCGAGTGGTCGATCTGGAGACCCGCATCGCCGCCGGGTTCTGGGACAACGTCCGCACCCGCGACGCCTCGGCCACCTACAACCTGCGCAGCTGGGCCGAATTGGCCTCGCTCGCACCGGGATTCGCCTGGGACGCCTGGCTGGCGGGCAATACCGACCGGCCCAGGGAACTGTTCGCGACCGTGAACGTCGCCGAACCGTCGTTCGTCACCGAGGCCGGAAAGCTGTGGGACGAGGTCGACATCCCCACCTGGCGCGACTATCTGAAGCTGAGCCTGGTCCGCGAGTACGCGCCGAATCTGACCAAGGACATCGCCGACGCCAACTTCGACTTCTTCGGCAAGGTGATGCAGGGCATGCGGGAGCGGCCGGAGCGGTGGCGGTCGGCCGTGAACACGGTCAACTCCAACCTCGGCGAACAGCTCGGAAAAGTGTACGTGGCCAAGTACTTCCCGCCCGAGGCGAAGGACCGCGCCGACCAGATGGTGTCGGACCTGATGACGGCCTACCGCGACAACTTCCGCAATTCGAACTGGATGTCGCCGCAGACCCGGGACGCCGCCATCGCGAAGCTGGACAAGATCAATGCCAAGATCGGCTACCCGGACAAGTGGACCGACTACTCCGGGCTGCGGATCACCCGCGGTAAGCTGGTCGAATCCCTGCGCGCCGCTACCGCTTTCGAGGCGAAGCGGATGTTCGCCAAGCTGGGCAAGCCCGTCGACAAGTCCGAGTGGGGCATGCCGCCGCAGACCGTGAACGCCTACTACAACCCCTCCGGCAACGAGATCGTGTTCCCGGCGGCGTTCCTGCAGCCGCCGTTCTTCGATTCCAAGGCGGGGGCGGCGGTGAACTTCGGCGCGGGCGGTGCGGTGATCGGCCACGAGATCGGGCACGGCTTCGACGACCAGGGCTCCAAGTACGACGGCGACGGCAACCTGAAGGACTGGTGGACGCCGCAGGACAAGGCCGCCTTCGAGGCCAAGACCAAGCAGCTAATCACGCAGTACAGCGCCCTGGTGCCTGAGGGCCTGGCGCCCGATCAGCATGTCAACGGCGAACTCACGGTGGGCGAGAACCTGGCCGACCTGCGCGGTTTGATGATCTCCCTGGCCGCCTACCGGATCGCCGAGCAGCGCGACGGCACCGAGAACCCCGACTACCACCCGGTCTTCGAATCCTGGGGCCGCACCTGGCGCACCAAGCAGACTCCGCAGGCCACCGAGACCCAGATCGCGAGCGACCCGCACTCCCCCGCCGAATTCCGCTGCAACCAGGTGGTCCGCAACCTGCCGGAGTTCTACGCCACCTACAACGTGCAGGAGGCCGACACGTTGTTCCTTCCCCAGGACCAGCGGGTCGCGCTGTAGGAGACCCCGGCCAAAAGCACGCCGGGGAATGAAGGGAGCGCGTGCCCGGACATGAGAGTGGAGCGCATCGCACCTTTTGGGCTGTTGTGCCGGTAGCCTTTGCGCAGCAAGTCGGCTACGAGCATGGGTGCGGGGTCTGCCCGCCGGGGAGTGGGTTTCTGGTGACATCGTCGGGTCCGGTGCGCCTCGAGCGTCGTACGTTTCTGATCGCGATGGGACTGGTGCCCGCGGCCGCCGCGCTCGGGGCATGTTCGAAGGACGAAGCGCCGAGGCAGTTGCGCGGGGCGGATGCGTCGGGCGTCGACGAGGCGGTGCGCCCGCAGGACGATCTGTACCGGTACGTCAACGGCAAGTGGCTGCGCGAATATCAGCTGCCGCCGGACAAGTCGGGGTACAGCGCGGGCACCGAGGCGGCCGAGCGCACGCAGGATCAACTGCGCGAAATCATCGACGGCATCTCCGATCCGGAGGAGGGAACCGAGGCCCAGCACATCCGCGACCTCTATGACGCCAGGGTGGACTGGGACGAGATCGAGCGGCTGGGCATGACCCCGCTGCAGCCGATGTTCGACCAGATCGACAAGGCCGCAACGAAACCCGAGCTGGCCCGCGTGATGGGCGAACTGCCGCTGGGCGGGCTCATCGGGCTCGGCGTCGGTATCGACCGCAAGAAAACCGACAGCTATGTGGCCTCGATCGGCCAGTCGGGCATCGGACTGGGCGAGGAGTACTACCGCAAGCCCGAGTACGCCGACAAACTCGCCGCATACCGCACGTTCATGGAGCAGATCGCCGCGGGCGCCGGACTTCCCGATCCGGCGGCGCTGGCCGGGCGCGTGGTCGATCTGGAGATCCGCATCGCGGCCCACCACTGGGACAACGTTCGCCTGCGCGATGCGAACGCCACCTACAACCGGATGACCTGGGCCCAGGTGACCGATCTCGGCAAGGGATTCGACTGGGACCCTTGGCTTTCCGGCACCACAGACCGACCGAAGGACCTCTTCGCCGAGCTGGTGGTGGGCCAGCCGTCGTATATCCCGGCCGCGGCGCAGCTGTGGACGGAGGTGGATATCGCCGGTTGGCGAGAGTACTTGAAACTCAGTCTCGTTCGCTCCTTCGCCAAGTATCTGCCCAAGGCGATCAACGACGCCAACTTCCACTTCAACGGCACCGTCATGCTGGGGCAGAAGGAGCGCCCCGAGCGCTGGAAGTACGGGGTCGGCATCGTCCAGGAGTCACTGGGCGAGCAGCTCGGAAAGCTCTACGTGGACAAGTACTTCCCGCCGGAGGCCAAGGACGAGGTCAAGAAGATGGTGGCCGACCTGATGGAGGCCTACCGCGAGGACTTCCGCCACTCCAGCTGGATGACCCCGACCACCCGGGACGCGGCGCTGGTCAAGCTCGAGAAGATGACCGTCAAGCTCGGGTACCCGGACAAGTGGACCGACTATTCCGGCCTGCGGATCACGCGCGGCAAGCTCGTCGAATCCCTGGTCGCCATCAACAATTTCGAGGCCAAGCGGGCGTTCAACCGGCTCGGGACCCCGGTGGACAAGGCCGAATGGAACAGCACGCCGCAGACGGTCAACGCCTTCTACTCGCCGCCGAACAACGAGATCACCTTCCCCGCAGCGTATTTGCAGCCGCCGTTCTTCGACAAGGATGCGCAGCCCGCGGTCAACTTCGGCGCGGTCGGCGCCACCATCGGCCACGAGATCGGCCACGGTTTCGACGATCAGGGCTCCAAATACGACGCCACCGGCAACCTGCGCAACTGGTGGACGCCCGAGGACCGCGCCGCCTTCGACGCGAAGTCCAAGCAGTTGGTGGACCAGTTCAACGTGCTGGTGCCCGAGGGGCTCGAACCGAATCAGCACGTCAACGGCGAGCTGACGCTGGGCGAGAACCTGGCCGATCTGCGCGGCCTGCAGATCGCGCTCGCCGCCTACGGCATGGCCGAGCGGCGCGCCGGTCGAGAACCCGACTACCGCAGTATGTTCATGTCCTGGGCACGCAGCTGGCGCGGCAAGCAGACCAAGGAACTCACCGCCGAACTGCTCACGGATACCCACTCCCCCAACGAATTCCGCTGCAACCAGGTGGTGCGCAACCTGCGGGAGTTCTACGACACCTTCGGGGTGCGGGAGGGCGACGAGCTGTTCCTGCCGCCGGACCAGCGGGTCACGCTGTAGGGCCCCGCGAAACCGGGTGACGTTCGCGTGGCGCCGATATACTGCGAAGTCGGCGGGGACAACGGGACACGGGAGGCCGCTCGGTTATGCGCAGTTCGTTCTTCGGCAATATGGACCAGGGCCAGCTACCCGGGCACTTCGCCCTGCAGAACGCCAAGATGCTCCGGATCCAGCTCAACGGTGACGTGCTGGCCAAGCAGGGCTCCATGGTGGCCTTCCAGGGCCAGATGGACTTCGACTACGAAGGCGCCGGGGGCATCGGCAAATTCATCAAGAAGGCCGTGACGGGCGAGGGCGTGCAGTTGATGCGCGTCAAGGGCCAGGGGCTGCTGTTCCTGGCCGACGACGCCAACGATGTGCAGATGTTCTACCTGGAGAACGAGGGCATCACCGTCAACGGCGCCAACGTCCTCGCCTACGACGCCGGCCTCACCTCCAACATCCAGCGGGTGCAGGGTGCGGGCATGGCCTCGGGCGGCCTGTTCAACACCACCCTGCAGGGCACCGGATGGGTGGCGATCACGACCCACGGCGCACCGGTGATGCTGGACGCGGGCCGCGCCCCGACCTTCGCCGACGGCCAGTCCGCGGTCGCCTGGAGCACCAGCCTGCAGGTCGGCGTCAACCGCACCTTCAAGGCGGGCGCCCTGATCGGCCGCGGCAGCGGCGAGGCCATGCAACTGGCCTTCCGCGGCCAGGGTTTCGTCCTGGTCCAGGCCAGCGAGGGCCCCACGGTCCCGCCGCACACACACTGAGCCGCCGCGGCGTCAGTGCGTGATCAGGCGCCAGTCGTCGGGGAGGTTGGAGGCGGTGATGTGGTCTCCGTCGACCGCTAGGTCGATCACCGAGCCGCCCAGTCGCAGGTCGGTGAGTTCGACGCGGCCCCAGCGGGGCGGCAGGTGCGGGAGGACGGTCAGGGTGCGGCGCGGCGCGTCCGGATCCAGTCCGAGGAACGAGCGGACCAGCAGCAGCGGGGCCGCGCTCGCCCAGGCCTGCGGCGAGCACGAGGTCGGATACGGCACCGGCGCCGCGAACCTGGATCGCGGGAAACCGCAAAACAATTCGGGCAACCGGCCGCCGAAGGCCGCGGCGGCGTCGAGCAGGCCGTCGGCCAGCCGGGTGGCCAGTTCGACGGCGCCCGGGATGTGCCGGTAGCGCAGCAGCCCGGCCACCGTGATCGAGGTGTCGTGCGGCCACACCGAACCGTTGTGGTAGCTCATCGGATTGAACGCGCCCATATCGGAAGCCAGTGTGCGCAAACCGAATCCGGAATCCATCTCCGGCGTGGACAGCCGCCGCACGATCTGCGCGGCCTGCTCGTCGGTGGCGATACCCGACCACAGACAGTGCCCGACATTGCTGGTCAACGCATCGATGCGGCGCTTGCTACCGTCCAGAGCGACCGCGTACCAACCCCTTTCGGACAGCCAGAACGCCTCGCCGAACTTGGTGCGCAGCTGCGCGGCATGTTCGCGCATCCGGGCGGCCGTCGCCGCGTCGCCGAACTCGTCGGCCAGTTCGGCGCGCGCCAGCAAGGCCCCGTACACGTAGCCCTGCACCTCGCACAGCGCGATCGGCGCCTCCGCCAGATGACCCGCGGCATCGTTGATGCCGTCGAAACTGTCCTTCCAGCCCTGGTTGATCAGGCCCCGGTCGGTGGCGCGCTGGTACTCGACGAACCCGTCGCCGTCGCGATCGCCGAAGTGCGTGATCCAATCCAGCGCGGCATCGGCCGCGGGCAGCAGGGCCTGCACCGCATCCGCCGGGGCGCCCCAGCGCCGCACTTCCGCCAGCAGCATCACGAAAAGCGGTGTGGCGTCGACGGTTCCGTAATAGGTCTCGCCGCCCAGCGCCAGTCCGCCCGAGGGCCCGCGCCGGATCTCGTGCATGATCCGGCCCGGCTCCTCCTCGGTGAGCGGATCCACCCGCTGCCCCTGCAACTCGGCCAGCCGCTGCAGGGTGCCGATCGCGAGTCCGACGTCGAGCGGCAGCGCCATCCACGCCGTGAGCAGGCTGTCCCGTCCGAACAGGGTCATGAACCAGGGCGCACCGGCCGCGACGAAGGTGCGCCCGTCGTGGGAGTCGTCGTGGATCTGCAGGGCGCCCAGGTCGCTTTCGGTGCGCTGCAGCACCGCGGTGAGCAGCGGGTCGCCCGTGGTGAGCTTGGTCGCCGTATCGCGCCAGGCCTCGATCTTGCGGCCGGGCTCGCTGGTCTCGTAGCGCTCGCCGGGCCGCAGCGGCAGGCTGACGCGCTGATTGGCCACGGTCGGCTGGGCCAGGATCTCGGTACTCCAGCGTCCGCCCGCCGGGACCACCACCCGCCACAGCAGCGAGCCCGGCAGCACCCTGGGCGGCTCGGATGCCGAGATCGCCAGGCCGCGCGACCGGTCGGAGCGGTCGTTGAGCAGCAGTTCGCTGTCGGTGACCATGACCTCGGCGCGCCCGTGCCCCTCGCGGCCCTCCTTGACCGCGAAGAGATCCACGAAGTCGGCGTCGGCATACAGCTCGAGCGTCACCGCGGTGGGCTCGCGACCGAGATTCTCCACGCTCACGGTTTCGCGCAGACCGTCGACGACGAGCCGCTCCCGCACCACCAGCAGGCTGCTGTCGGCGGCCCCGGCCCGGGGCGGCCGCCGCGCGATGAACCGCGCGGTGAACGCCTCCGGACTCAGTACCGACAGCGGCTCCGGGCGCTGGCCGTCGACCCGCAGCTCCCAGCGCGACACCACCCGCGCATCGCGATAGAACAGCCCCTGCGCGGTACCGGGCTCGACGTCGCCGACCCGGTCGGAAAGGCAGAATGTACTGCCCTCGACCAGGGTGACCGCGCCACCGGAGCTGCCGAGCACGGACGGCTCACCGGAATTCAACGGGGTGGGACCGGTCATACGGCATCCTTTCCGGCATGATCGGGCTCTTGCGTCGGTACGCTCCGCTGCCACCACTGTGCCCGATCGCGGCCCGCGACCGCAGCACCCGGCGGTACACCTGTTCGTAGCCGCAGCCGAGGGTGTCCTCGCCGAAATGCGCGACCACGTGCGCCCGGCAGGCCGCCGGGTCGTATTCCCGCACTTCCTTGACCGCCACCGGCAGCTCGGCCGGATCCTCGCAGACGCGGCCGGTCACGCCGTCGACGACCACCTCGGCCACGGCGCCGCCGCGCAGCGCCACCACCGGCGTGCCGCACACCATCGCCTCGATCATCACCATCCCGAACGGTTCCTCCCACTGCACCGGGAACAGCAGACATGCGGCCTCGGACAACAACTTTCGCTTGGCGACGGCGTCCGCCATGCCGAAAACCCGGTCGTTCTCGGTCAGCAGCGGCCGCACCGCCCTGTCGAAATACGCCTTCTCCCGGGGTTCGTTGCATTTACCGGCGAGCACCAGCGGGATTCCAGCGGCGTGTGCGGCCTCCAGCGCCAGGTGCGGCGCCTTGTCGGCGGTGAACCTGCCCAGGAACAGAGCGTAGTCGCTCTTGTCGGCTCGGAAGGGCCAATCACCGATGCGCAGCGCGTTGTGCACCCGGCCCGCCCAGTTCAGATCCGGGGCGAGCTCGCGCTGCCGGTCGCTGATCGCGACCAGCGACACGTCGCGCCCCAGCTCGCTGTAATAGAGGTGCGGATCGCCGTTCACCGGCCCGTGCACCGTGACGACCGTGGGCAGGCCGAGATCCCGGTAGTACGGCGCGTTGAGGGGGCCCGCGAAGGTGTGGTCGTGCACCAGGTCGATGCCGTCGCGCGGGCAGAGCTGATCCAGGGCGCGGCGGATCTTCAACGCGTGCAGCACTTCCGGGAACGGATCGCCCAGTCGATCGGCCTGGATGCTGTCCCACACCGGGACGAACCGCGCCTTGGTGCCCGGCTCGCCCGCTCCCAGCAGCGTCACCTCGTGACCGCGCCCGATCAGCGCGTCGACCAGATCGGCGACCACGGCCTCGACGCCGCCGTAGGCCTTGGGCGGAACATCGAAGTAGGGCGGCACCACCATCGCGATATGGAGGGTGGCGGGCGGGAACTGCGCGTTCATGACTTCTCCTGATGACACACAAGCGGTCGGCGCCCGGGCACCGAGTGCCGAATGTGCCGCGGCGGCATCGGAGATGCCGATGGCAGACGTCGCCGGACGAGGACGGACGTCGGCACACGACGACACAGCCTCGTTCGCGAAGGGTGTTCAACGATGAAATCTGCCCGGACGGCGCCCCGAAGCGCGTCATCGCGCCGGGCG
The DNA here is from genome assembly GCF_054782435.1 of Nocardia thraciensis. Taxonomy (NCBI): domain Bacteria; kingdom Bacillati; phylum Actinomycetota; class Actinomycetes; order Mycobacteriales; family Nocardiaceae; genus Nocardia; species Nocardia thraciensis. The sequence continues at coordinate 72,755 of NZ_BAAGSM010000010.1, read as the reverse complement.
GCCAGCGGCTGATCACCACTCTAGCGCCGGACCGGCGTCCGTCCTGCGCTATCCCCGAAAACATCGGCTCGTTACCGAAATTAGCTTAGGCTGCCCTATGCTTACTGGGCCGAAGTGGCCCCGAGGATGTTCCTCGGTGAAGGAGGAAGAACAAAGATGCAGGTGTTACGGATATTCCGCGGTCGGCGGCGGGCGATGGCCGTCGCGCTGGCCGGGCTGGTCAGCCTGGGACTGGTTGCATGCGGCTCAACGGATGACACGACCGACAGCGGTTCCGCGGTCACGATCAAGCACGTTCACGGCGAGACCGTAATCCAAGGCACCCCCGCCAAGATCGTCACGCTCGGTAATCAGTGGCTGGACGCCGCCCAGGCGCTGGGTGTGACGCCGGTCGGCTATATCGACACCGTCGCGACCGTTGCCGGCGCCCCTCCGCCGTGGGAGCCGAAGTCGCTGGAGACGGCGAAGACACTGAATCTCGGCGGCGATATCCCGGAACAGGTGGCGGCCCTCGCCCCCGACCTGATCCTGGCCGACCCGGCGATCGCGACGGCTCCGACCTACGCCCAGCTCTCCAAGATCGCGCCGACGCTGCCCGGACTCACCGACGAGGCGTCCGCGCCGTGGCAGGACCAGGTGACCACGCTGGGCAAGGTGCTCGGCAAGCAGGCCGAGGCCGAGCAGGTCGTCACCGATGTGCGCAGCAAGATCGACAGTATCGCCCAGGCCAACCCGGGCCTGCGCGGAAAGACCTTCGTCAGCACCTATCTGGCGGGACCGACCCAGTTGATGGTCCTCACCGATCCCGAAGACGGCTCCGGGCGGGCCTTCACCCAGTTGGGCATGAGCATCCCGGAAAACCTGCGGAAGATGCCGTCGACCCAGGGCCGCGTCGCCCTCGCGCCCGAGCGTGCCGACGAACTGTCCGCGGATCTGCTGCTCGCCGGCTATGCCGGGCCCGGCGGCGATCAGCAGTACCGCGAACTGCCCGGCTTCGCCGGGCTACCGGCGGTCCGCAAGAATGCGGTGGCCTTCCTGGGCAACGCCGACATCGGCGCGATCAACCAGCCGACCGCGCTGTCGCTGCCGTACATCCTGGACAAGCTCGCACCCACGCTCGCGAACGCGACGAAGTAGCGGCGACGAGTTTCCCAGCACCGTGCGTGCGGGCCGAACAACCTCGGTCCCGCACGCACGGTATCAGTTAGGCTAGGCTCACCTATTCACCAAGGTGTGGCGGGAACGGCCACACAGGCCGCCAGGAAAGCGAAGGTTCCGTCTTGCCCACCGCCGCCTACCCCGGACAGTCCCGCTACACCCTCCGGGAAGGGGCCACCTGCCTCACCGTGCCCGCCGGCGCCGTGCTCCTCAACCCGCCGAACAACGAGAAGCTGACCGGGCTCGACACGGCGCAGGTGAATGCGCTCGAGGCGCTGAAGCGCGGCCCTGCCACCCTGTCGGAGATGTCACCGAACGAGGCTCCGACGGTCGCGGCGCTGATCAACCGGATGGTCGACGGGGGCTGGCTGCAGGTCACCGTCCGCCACCACGAGCGGGAGCTGTACACGGTGCGGCCGTTCACGATTCCGCCGACACCCCCGGCCGACAGTCCGAAAACACCGCTGATCCTCTCGAAATTCGCTGTCCTGCACCGTGATTCAGAAGGATTCACCCTCGAACACCCGATGTCGTGGTGTGATCTGCGGATCGCCGACCACCGCGTGCTCGCGCTCCTGGGCGGCCAGGACCCCGCCGAATCCGACCTTCCCGCCGCCGTGATCGACCGACTGGCCGCCGATCTGCACTGGGGCGGTTTCTCGGTGGAAGCACCGGACCAGGAAGCGAAGGAATTCAGCACACGCAGCTGGAGCACCCCCGACCTCTGGTTCCACCGCCGCAGCACGCTCGGACCCCGCACCATCACCTGGGAGCATTTCGGGCCCACGAAATGGGCCAAGGGGGATTTCCCGCAACCACCGGCCCGGAAGCGGGCCTACCCCGCAGACCCGATCGAACTGCCCGCTCCGGACCTGTCCGCCCTGCGTGCGAACGATCCGACTCTCACGGCCGTCGTCGAAGATCGATACTCCTGCCGCGAGCACGACGACGCGACACCGATCTCCCGCGCCCAACTGGCCGAACTGCTGTACCGGACAGCGCGGACGCGCGAGATCCGATCGGCGGGCGCCGGTGAGGACCTGCTGTCGCGACCGTATCCGTCGGGCGGCAGCGTATACGAGATCGAGGTCTACCCGATCGTGCGCCGGGCTGAGGGCCTGGATCCCGGTATGTACCACTACGATTCGTTCGATCACGTGCTGCGCCGGATCGCCGACGAGGACTCCCCGCCGGTGCAGCGGCTGGTCCGCTCCACCGCGGCCACCATGGTCGATGGGCGAGAACCCCAGGTGGTGCTCCTGCTCGCCGCGCGCTCCGGCCGCGTCATGTGGACCTATGAGCAGGTCGCCTACGCCAGCATCCTCAAGCACGTCGGCGTGCTGATGCAGACCGTGTACCTCGCCGGCACCGCGATGGGGCTCGGCGTGTGTGCCCAGGGATTCAGCGATACCGCCGCGTTCACCGCGGCGGCCGGCGTCGATGAGCTGGAAGAGTGCGGCGTCGGCAGCATCCTCGTCGGGACACCCGCCGCACGCTGATCCAGAGCGGCGGTTCGAAAAGCACGGACTACCCTGCGCCGAAACACATTCGGCGCAGGGCCCGCATTGTCAGCGTCGGGCGGCCCAGGCGGCCCCGAGACCCGCGAGCGTCTCCGCGTCGAGACCGGACGCCGCCATCGGCTCCACCCGCTGGTCGGCCGCTGCCGAATTCGCCGACTCCGCCGGCGGATTCGCAATGATCTCGTCCACCGCCGCACCCAGATCCGCGATGGTGAAGTGTTCGAACATCATCTGTGGCGTCAGCGGGAGTCCGGCCTCACCGGCGCGTGCGGCCAGCTGGATCGCGACGATACTGTCACCGCCGAGTTCGAAAAACCCGTTGTGGCGGCCGATCTCGTCGATCTCCAGCAGTTCCCCGAGCAGCGTGGCAATGGTGCGCTCGGTCTCGGTCCGCGGCGGCGCCGCCGCGATCTCGCCGGCCGGCGCCGGTGCGGCGGCGGCCGGCCGCACCACCGACCTGCCGGTGTCCCAGCCTTCGCTGAGGAGCTCCAATTCGCCGACCGCACGCTCGGGATCCTCGGCGAATGCCTCGATCACGCGCACGAGGACATCGGCGAACACCTCGCCGCTGGCCGGTTCGTAGAGGTCGGTATTGAGCACCACGCGCGTGGTCAGCGAGCCGTCGAGTTCCACCGTGTAATCGAAGTGGAAGTCCATGAACGAGACCTCGTAGAACTTGGCGATACTCGTCACCGTGGTCGCGCCGTCCGCGGTGAAGTCGGTCGGCCGCAACCGGTTTCGGAAATGCATGACCACCTGGAACAGCGGGTTGCGCGAGAGTGAGCGACGCGGGTTGATCGTCTCCACCAACCGATCGAAGGGAACGCCCTGACGGGTGATCGCGTCCAGCGAGAAGTCCCGTACGCGGCGCAGAATCGCCTGCAGCGTCGGGTTACCGGACAGATCGTTGCGCAGCACGACCATATTGGCGAAGAGGCCGATCATGTCGTCGGTGATCTCGTCCAGCCGGTTGGCCACGGCCGCGCCGATCGGCAGATCGTCACCGGCACCCAACGCATGCAGGGTGACCGCGCACATGGCCTGGCACAGCATGAAGTCGGTGGCACCGGCCTGTTCGGCGAAAGTCTTGGCGGCGGACCAGGTTTCGGCGGGAATCACCCGGGTGGTGCTCACGCCGCCGTGGCCGAGCACCTGCGGCCGGGGTCGGTCGTGGGCCACGGCGATCTCGTCGGGCATCCCGGCGAGCGTGTCACACCAGTAGTCGAGCAGTTCTTGGCCGTACGCGCTGATCTCGCGACGGCCGGGCGAACGGTCGAAGATATCGCGCTGCCACATCGCGAAGTCCGCGAACTGGATCCCCAGCTCCGGCAGAGCCGGCGCCGCACCATCGATGCGGGCCCGGTAGGCCGTGCTGAGATCGTCGACGAAGATATGGCAGGACCGCCGATCGGCGATGATGTGGTGGGTCAGGAACGACAGCACATGGGTGCGCTCGTCGAGGACGAACAGTCGGACCCGCAGCAACGGCTCGTGCTCCAGATCGAAGACATAGGCTTCCTCCTGCGCCAGTTCCCGGTCCACCCGCTCCTGCGCATCGGGCAGGCCGGTGAGGTCGGTGATCGGCAGCGGGACCGGACCCGCCGGGTGAATGTACTGGTACGGCTCGCCCTCGTGCTCCGGGAAGGTGGTACGCAGCGATTCGTGCCGGGCCGCCACGTCGGTGATCGCGGCACGCAGTGCGTCGATGTCCAGCGGCCCGTCGAATCGGACCGGGTAGGCGACGTTCTCGCCGTTGATCCAGCCCTCCATCCGCCGCTGCAGCCAGTACATGCGCTGCGCGTAGGACAGCGGAATGTGTTGCGGCCGTTCGCGCTTGATCAAATCAGGACGGCCTTTGTCCGCGGCGGCACTCGGCTCCGCCGCGCCGGCCTGCGCATCGTCGCCGCCGAGGTCATCGATATCGATCCCGAACTCGTCGCGGAACCGATCGGCCAGATATCCGGCCAGTCCGGTGACGGTCGGGGTGTCGAAGGGGACGCGCATATCGATCTCGATGCCGAACTCGGCCCGGATCATCGAGATCAGCCGGGCGGCCAGCAACGAGTGCCCGCCGAGTTCGAAGAAGGAATCGTCGGCGCCGATCCGCCTGCCGTCGAAGAGATTCGCGTAGAGCGCGGCCACCTTGCGTTCGGTCGGTGTTCGCGGTTCCCGGAAGGCTCGGTCGACCGCCATGGCCGGCGCCGGGAGCGCGCGCTTGTCCAGTTTGCCGTGGGTGGTGAGCGGAATCTCGGCGATGGGTGTGATGGCCGCGGGCACCATGTAGTCCGGCAGCCGCGACGCGAGGTGGGAGCGCAACGCGTCCGGGTCCGGTTCGGCGCCGGCCGCGGGGACGACGTACGCCACGAGAGTCTGCCCCAGCGATTCGTGCTCGGCGACCACGACGACCGAGTGCGCGATATCCGGGTGATCGGTGAGCGAGGCCTCCACCTCACCGAGTTCGATCCGATGGCCCCGCACCTTCACCTGCTCATCGGCGCGGCCGATGAACTCGACCACGCCGTCGGCACCGCGACGCGCGAGATCGCCTGTACGGTACAACCTCCCGCCCGGACGGAACGGGTCCGCGACGAAGCGTTCCGCGGTAAGCGCGGCGCGGTTCAGATAGCCCCGGGCCACCTGATTGCCGCCGAGGTAGATCTCGCCGACCACACCGTCCGGCACCAGCTGCAGGGAGCCGTCCAGCAGATACAGGTGGACGTCGTGATTCGGCGGACCGATCGGCACGATCCCGGCGCCCTGCGGGCCCGTCACCGCCATGCTCGTCGAACACACCACCGCTTCGGTCGGGCCGTAGTGATTGCTCAGGTCCGCCTCGAACAGCGCGGCGAACCGGTCGGCGACCTCGCCGGGCAGCGCCTCACCTCCCACCGGAACCCACCGCAGCGTGGTCCAGTCCTTGACTTCGGGCACCATCAGGAAGGTGGCCAGCATGGACGGAACCATATGCAGCACCGTGACACCGTGCCGGACGACCAGCTCGGTGACATACGGGATATCGCGATACGCGTTCGGCTTCGGAACCACGACCCGGGCTCCCGCGGCCAGGGTGACGAAGATGTCTATCAGCGAGGCGTCGAAGCTCACCGAGGTCGACTGCAATACCCGATCCTCGGCGGTGAACCCGCACTGCGCGATGATGCCCGACACAAGTTCGGCGATCGCGGCATGCGGCACCGGAACCCCCTTGGGCCGCCCGGTCGAACCCGATGTGTAGATCACGTACGCGATATTCTGCGGTCGCAGCGGGGAAATCCGATCGGCATCGGACGGATTGGTCTCCGACAGTGTCGCGGCGGCGGTCTCGGCCGCGGCAAAGCCCGCCTCATCGAGTTCGATTCGAGGTTCGGCGTCGCCGAGCAGGTACTCGATCCGCTCCGCGGGATAGGCCGGATCGATCGGCAGGTACGCCGCTCCCGATTTCAGCACCGCCCAGGTACCCACGATGAATTCCACCGAGGTGGCCAGGCGTAGCGCCACGATGTCCTCGGCGCCGACCCCTCGACCGATCAGCCAGTGCGCCAGCCGATTCGCGCGCCGATCGAGTTCGGCGAAGGTGAGCACGACATCATCCGAAACCACGGCGATGTCGTCGGCGGAAGCGGCGGCCTGCTCCTCGAGCACGGTGGTCAGCGTGACCGGCGGCCGCTCGACAACCTTGCCGCGGGAGCGCGCGACGAGCTCGGCCCGGCCGGCGCCGAGAATATCGATGGTGCGCAGACGCTGGCCCGGATCGCGCAGCACGCAGTCGAGCAGCCGGACGTAGTGGTCGAGGAACTGTGCGACAACTCGCTCGTCCAGCGCGTCCACCAGGTAGGTCGCTTCCAGCCGGGCCCCGGCGGAGTCGTTCACCACCATCAGGCCGAGCTCCTCCTGTGCGACGCCGCCGCCCAGAGACACTTCGACCGCGTCCACACCCGGGAGGTCGAACGAGTTCACCGCACCACGCATGGCGAAACTCAGCTGCACCAGTTGCGCCATGCCGTCCCGCCCGGCCGCGCGATCGGGGCCGACCGCACTGATCACCCGGTCGATGCCGACGCCCTGATGTGAGAACGCGCCGATGCACGCATCCCGGGTGGATTCGACCAGGGAGGCGAAGGATTCGTCACGCCCGACGGCGGCGCGTAGCAGCACGGTGTTGCCGAAGTAACCGATGAGCTTGTCGGCGCCGCGGCCGGCGCGGTTGGTCACCGGGACCGCGATCAGGAAGTCGCCGGCCGCGGTGTAGCGGTGCACCAGGGCCTCGAACGCCGCGAGCAGGACCATGAAATCGGTCGCCGAATGCGCGCGAGCGATGTCGGAGATTCGACTCAGCTGCGCCGGGGTGAGCGGACGCACGCAGGTGTCCGTGGTGCCGGCGTGGGCGCCCACCGGGAGGCGTCCGGGCAGCTCCAACCGGGACGGCAGCGGAGTGAGAGCGTCGCGCCAGAATGCCAGGTCGGCGTCGTCGGCGGCGCTGCCGGGGCGCGCGGCATCGACGTCTACATACTGGGCCCCGATCGGCGGCAACCCCTCACCTCGGTACGCGGCGTTGACCTCGGCGAAGAACACCGGCCAGGAATCGTCGTCCCAGCCGATGTGGTGGACGGTCAGTACGAGCACGTGCTCGGCCGCGCCGGTACGCACCAGCATGGCGCGCAGCGGCGCGTCGGCGGTCAGATCGAACGGCCGGGCGAACTCGCGGCGGGCCAGCACCTCCAGGCGACGTTCGCGGCCGCCGGCGGGCAGCTCGCAGAGATCGTGTTCCTGCCAGGACAATTCGGTATCGCGACGGGAGAGCTGATACGGCTCACCGGAGTCGTCGACGTGATATGTCGTACGCAGTATCTCGTGCCGTTCCACCACGGTGCCGAGGGCGGCCCGCAGCCGCGCCGGATCCAGCTCACCGTCGAGCCGGTAGGCGACGCAGATGTTCAGGGTGGTGTCGGCGGGGTCGAGACGCTGTAGGAACCACATCCGGCGCTGGGCGCCCGACAGCGGACTCGGCTCGTGCTCTCGGCGCGCGGGCGTCGCCGGGGCGGCCACGTCCCGCTCGTTCATGCGCTGCTGTAACAGTCGCTTACGACGTTCGAGAATTTCGTCTGACATGTTCGTCCTTCGGATCCAAAGAATGGCGGTGGGCCGGCTTATGCCGTCACCCGTCGGAGCACACCGACCGAGGCGTCCCAGATTTCGGCGAAGCGCCGCAGATCGTCCTCGGTGAACACCACGTCGCTCCAGCGCAGGAGCGTCACCAACTGCGGGCCGTCCTGGGTGTCGCGGACGCCCGCGATCACGTCCAGCGCGTGGCGCAGCGGGAAGTCGGGTTCCGGCACAGTCGTCAGCCGCTCGATCAGTTCGAAATCGGCCGTGGGCGCCCACGGCCGATCCGCTCCGACCAGATCGAGTCGGCCGACGTAATCGAAAAGCACCTGCGGTTCGGGCGCTTTCGCGAAGCCGGATTCCTGATCGAGGTAGCGCAGCGTGCCGTAGTCCAGCCCGTTGTCGGGAATGGCGGCGAGGTCGGCGGCGATCGATTCCAGCAGTGCACGAGCCCGCGCGGGTTCGGCCTCCACCGTCTCGATGTCGACCCGGATTCCGACACCGAACCGCGCCGGGAAGACGGTCGTGAACCACCCGACGGTGCGGGAGGTGTCGATGTCGTCGCCGAGGGCCGAGTCCTCGCGGCCGTGTCCCTCCATCGCGAGATAGGCGCCTCCGGTGGGGTCTTGGCCGCGTTCGGTGCGCCACGTGGCCAATGCCACGGTGACTGTGGCGAGCAGGAATTCGCGTACGCCGAACTCCGCGGCCGGTCCGTCGAGGATGGCGGTGGTCACCGGGACCGAGGCGCTCACCGGCTGCAGGCGATACGTCGCCCAGGTGTCGGCGACCGGATCGGGCCGTCGCGCACCGAGCACCGGATCGGGCCCGGAAATCTGACGCAGCCAGTATTCCCTTTGGGCGGCAACCTGATCCGACCCGACGCGCCGACCCAATCGAGCCGCCCACTCCCGATAGCCGGTGTATTCGACCGGTGCGCGCACAACCGGGTGCTCGGATCGTCGTCGCGTCGCCGACAGCTGGGCCCAGCAGTCGGCGAGGTCCGCGCTGATGATGTGCCAGGACACCGGATCGACAGCGAGGTGGTGCGCGACGAGTAGCAGCATGTCGGGGGCGCCGGTGCGGGTGAACCACACGGCCCGTACGAGATCGCCGCCGAACGGATCGATTCGGTCGACGGCGGTCCGCGCCTGCTCCGCGACGGTCGCGCCGAAGTCGGCGCCGCACCGGACCGTGGTCAGCACGTCCGCCGCCCGCACCACTCCCGGCTCGCGGGTGTACAGCTCGTAACCGGTGGTCGTCTCGACGAATCCAGCCCGCAGCATCGGGTGCCCGTCCAGTACGGCCTGCAGGACCAGCCGCAGGCTCGACAGGTCCACTCCCGCGGGGAGTTCCAGCAGGACCGCCAGCGACAGCCGGCGGTAGCCGCCGTACTCGCGCATCCACGACAGGATCGGCACCGCACCGACGACACCCGAATCCGACTGTGCCGCGACGTCGGTGGCGGAGCCGGCATCGATCCGCGCGGCGAGTTCCCGGATCGTGCCCGCGGCCAGCACCATTCGCGGAGTCGTCGCCAAGTCCGCGCGGCGCAGGGCATTCACCAGCGAGATGGCGACGATGCTGTCGAGTCCGAATTCCACCAGCGAGTCGTCGATCCCCGGCTCGGCACCGATCAGGTCGGCGACCACCGTGCACACGGTGCGTTCGGTGTCCGTGCTCGGCGCGGTCGTCGCACCGCCGGTGCGAAGCGCCTCGAGCGCAAGGGTTTCCAGCCGACGAGCATCGAGTTTGCCGTTGCCGGTGACCGGGAGCTCGTCCACGACCAGGATGCGCTGCGGAACCATATAGCCGGGCAATGTCTTTGCGATCTCGGCCCGCACTCGATCGGTGCGTACCTCGGCGGTGCCGATGCCGACGACGAACCCGGCCAGCACCGTCCCGCTCGGGCGACGGACCGCGAGCACGGCCGCCGACCGCACCTCGGGCAGCGCCGCCAAGGCCGTCTCGATCTCGCCGATCTCGATGCGATAGCCGCGGATCTTCACCTGGCCATCGGCTCGGCCCAGATAGGCGAGATCCCCGGAGGGCATGCGGCGCACGAGATCTCCGGTTCGATACATCCGCATGCCGCGGCGGTAGGGGTCCGCCACGAACCGCTCGGCCGTGCCCGCGGCCCGCCGCACATAACCGCGAGCCAGTTGTGCGCCGGAGAGATACAGCTCGCCGACGACTCCGTCGGGAACGGCGCGCAGCCGGGAATCGAGGACGTAACCGGCCGATCCGGCGGTCGGCCGGCCGATCGCCGGCGCCGCCTCCGGATCGGCGACCGCGGCCACGACCGCCTCGACCGTGGTCTCGGTCGGCCCGTAGCAGTTGTGCACCGCGGTCCCGCGCAGCCCGCACAGCTGCCGCCACAGCGGCACTCCGATGGCCTCGCCACCCAGCGCCAGCACCGCCAACGGCGCCTCGCCGGATGCGTCGACCAGCCCCGCCGCGGCCAACTGGGCGAACATCGACGGAGTCGTATCGAGCATGTCCAGGTCGTAGCGCACGATGTCGGCGGCCAGTCCGTGCGCGTCCCGCATCCGGTCGGATCCGAACAGGTGCACGGCATGCCCGTCGAGCAGGCCGATCAGCGGCTGCCAGGACGCGTCGAAACTCAGCGACCACGCGTGCGCGATCCGCAACGGCCGCCCCAGCCGAGCCGTGGCGGGCCGGTAGATCCGGTCGCGGTGATCGGCGAAGTAGCTCGCCAGCGCCGCGTGCGTGCCCATGACGCCCTTCGGCTCGCCGGTCGAACCGGAGGTGAAGATCACGTACGCGCACTGCCCCGGAACGACCGCCGGCAGCGCACCGGCAGCATCGCCGCTGTTCAGCAGGGTGCCCACGCCGACCAGCGGTGGCAGCTCGCCGATCTCGTCCAGCACCGAAACGCCGTCGTCGTCGGTAACGACCAGACGGGGCTTCGATTGGCGCACAATCGATTCGATACGGGCAGGCGGCAGGTCGACATCCACCGGGACGTACGCGGCCCCCGCCGACAGCACGCCCAGCATGGCGACGATCGCCCGCGGCGAGCGCGGGAGTGCGAGCGCCACGACGTCCTCCGCGCCGATACCGCGCGCCGATAACGCTGCGGCCAAGCGGTTTACGTCCGCCGACAGCTCCCGATACGTGTAGCGCTCGTCCGCCGTGCTCAACGCCACGGCATCCGGTGTCGCGGCGACCTGCCGGGCGAACAGTTCCGGCACACTGATTTCCGGCGCGGGCGTCTCGGGCGCCATCGGACGCTCCCGCGGTAGCAGCACGTCCAGCTCGTCCACCCCGGTGTCGTCGTCCAGGGTCGGCAGCTGACGCAGCACCGACAGCAGTCGCGCGGGCAGATCCTCCGCGGACAGCATGCCGAGCAGCGTCGGGACCGCCTCGACCCCCACCGAGAGCTCCCCCTCGAACAGATACGCCACGACCGCGAGGGGATAGTGCGTAAGACCTTGCGAGCAGGTGGTCCGGAATTCGGTGCCGTCGGCGAGCGTCATGGGCCGCAGCACATCGGCGACCGGCGCGTTCTCGAAGACGAACAACGTATCGAACAGCCCCCCGCGCCGGATGGCTCGCTGCACGGTCGACAGGCTCAGGTAACCGATGTCGCGCATCGCCGCGAACTCCCGCTGCACGCGCGCACACGACCGGGCGATGGTGTTCGCTTCGCCGCCGGGAGCGTCGAGCCGGATCCGAACGGGAATGGTGTTGATGAACAGGCCGATCATCGTCTCCACCCCGGCCAGTTCGTCCGGCCGGCCGGAGACCGTGGTGCCGAACAGGACATCGCGGCGGTCGGTGAGCGCGCCGAGCACCGTGGCCCAGGCGAATTGCACGACGGTGTTCAGGGTCAGTCCGTGCGCGCCCGCCCAGGTGCGCAACCGCTCGGTCTCGGTCGCGTTCAGCACCTGCCGATGCACGTCGGGCACGACGGTATTGACGGTCTCGGACCGCTCACCCAGGAACAGTGGCTCGGCATCGCCGATGTAGTCGATCCACCGGTCCAGATCGGCCTTGCCGTCCCGCGCCGCGAGCCACGCGATGTAGTCGCGATAAGGCCGAGGCGAGGGCAGGGCGAGCGCGGACCCGCCCGCCTCGTAGACCGCCAGCATTTCGCGGACGAAGACGCCGAGCGACCACGCGTCCATCAGCAGGTGGTGCACCGTCAGGATCAGCTGATGCGACTCGGATGAGCTGCGCGCGAGCACGATACGGAGCGACGGACCACGCTCGAGGTCGAATCCGGTCCGGGCCTCCGCCTCGGCCAGCGAGGCGAATTCCGCCGCGTCGACCGCGCATTCGCGCCAGGGCAACTCCGCCGAGCTCGGCACGATCTGCACCGGCCGGGGCAGATCTCGGTCCCAGAACGCGGCGCGCAGATTGGGATGCCGGGACACCACGGCCTCGATGCTGTGTCGCAGCAGTGCGCTGTCGAGACGGCCGCAGATCTCGATGATGGCCTGGATCGTGTAGAGATCCCCGTCACCGGCCAGCCTGGCCAGGGAGAACAGGCCCTCCTGCAGTGGGCTCAGCGCGAGCACATCTTCGATCTGCGGCGCCGAATCATCCTCGGCCGCAGGCGCTTTCCCCATCATCGACATGAAGCAGACTCCTCAGCCCGTATTTCCGGGCCCAACACTTTCGAACCCACGCTACCAAGTTAGGTTAGCCTACACATATGGGTTGCCCAACGAGGGTAGGCTCACCTTCCTCAACCCCCGGAGTTAATGTAGCCTTACCTAAATTCACCTCCGACGGCCGCCCGGCGGCACACCTGCGGTGGACGAACGAGAACAAGGAGAGCAGGATGCATCCGAAGCCTCGGTGGATCAGACAGTTCCACCAACCGCACCATCCGGACGCGGGACCGCTGTTGATCTTTCCGCATGCGGGCGCGGGCGCTTCGACATATCGAGCCTTCTCCAAGGCACTCAGTTCGACTTACGACGTCATCGTGTTCCAGTACCCGGGCCGCCAGGACCGCGCCATGGAACCCGCACCGGACAACCTCCCCGAATTCGCCGCCGGCGCATTTGCCGAATTCCGCGAATCACCGCATTACAGCGGTGCTCCCGTCACGGTATTCGGACACAGCATGGGCGCGATCGTCGCGTTCGAATTCGTCCGGCTGGCGGAGGCCGCGAACGTCCCGGTGCGCAAGTTGAACGTGTCCGGTGCGGTGGCACCGTTCCAGACGGCCGCCAAACCCGCGCCGCCGGAGGAAGACGAGGCCCTGCTGGATCACCTCGGCACGCTGGAGGGCACGAACAGCGCGGTGATGGCCAACCGCGAACTCATGCGCGCGGCACTGCCCGTCGTCAAGCGGGATCACGCCGCGTGGGCCGCGTACTCCTGCACCGACGACATCAAGATCGGCGCGCCGATCCTCGTCACCGGTGGCGACCAGGACCCGATCGTATCGATGTCGGACCTGCACGGCTGGCGCAAACACAGCGCCGACGTCGAGGTGGTTGTATTCGAGGGCGGGCATTTCTATCTGAACAATTCGGTCGACGCGATCGCCGAATTAGTTTCTCCCAGAACGTAATCCACGCTCGACACCAGAGGATCAGCAGTGAGTTCGACAGCCGCGACAGACGGCGACCACATAGTCATTTCCGGAATGGCGGTGGAGGCGCCCGGCGGCGTAGACACCCCCGCGGCCTATTGGTCGGCGCTGAGCCAGGGGCAGGAATTGGTGGGGCCATTCCCGAGGGATCGGGGATGGCCCATCGACGAAGTACTCTCCCTCGGCACCCGGGACGGCTGGGGAAATGTTGCCGATTCCGGCGGATTTCTCTCCGGCGCGGCGGAATTCGATCCCGCCTTCTTCGGGATCAGCCGGCGCGAGGCCCTCGCGACGGATCCCCAGCAGCGGGTGGGCATGCGGGTGGCCTGGCGTGCGCTGGAGAATGCGGGCATCAACCCTGGCATGCTCGCGGGCGAGGAAGCCGGGTGCTATCTCGGATGCTCGCCGATGGAGTACGGACCGCGGCTGGCAGAAGTAAACGAGCACAACGGACTTCGCACCACGGGACAGGCTGTGCTCGGGGGCGCCGGCCGGATCTCGCACCTGCTCGGACTGAACGGCCCGTCCATGTGTATCGACTCCGCCTGTGCGTCTTCGCTTTCCGCCGTCCATCTGGCCGCGTCGGCGGTTCGCAACGGCGAGTGCGACTGGGCACTCGCCGGCGCCGTCAGCGTCATGGGCTCGCCGTTTGCCTTCTACGAGTTCGCCAAGCACAACGCGCTGTCCGCCGACGGCCACCTGCGGGCCTACGCCGACGACGCCAGCGGCACCCTGTGGGGCGAGGGCGCAGGCATGGTCGTGATCGAACGCGAATCCCGCGCCCGCGCCCTCGGCCATCCCGTGCACGGTCGCCTCCTGGCGACCTATACCAATCACAACGGCAGCGGCCGCCCGATCCTCGTCCCCCGCCAACACGCGCAGGAGCGGATGATCCGCAGAACCATCGAGATATCCGGAATCGATGCGGCCGATGTCGGCATGATCGAAGGCCACGGCACCGCGACCCGCGCCGGCGATCCGGCGGAACTGCGTGCGCTGCAGCGGACCTACGGTCTCGGCGGCTCCCGGGCCCTGATCGGTTCGGTGAAATCCAATGTGGGGCACGCCCAGGCCGCCGCCGGCATGCTCGGTCTGGCCAAGCTGCTGCTGGCGGGCGACCACGGCCTGATCCCGCCGTCGCTGTTCGCGGACAACCCCACCACCGCGATCGACTGGGACGCCACGCGACTTCGACCCGCCACCGAGCTGACACCTTGGGAACCCAGGGACGGCCTCCGCTTCGGCGCCGTGTCGTCCTTCGGCGCCGGGGGATCCAATGCGCACGCCATCATCGCGATGCCGGTCCACGAGGAGAAGGCCAATTTCTGACTACGCACTGCCGAACGGGATCATCCCCGTGCTCCTGTCGGCAGACACCCCCGACCTGCTGCGCGAGGAGGCCGCCGCCCTCCTCGCCTTTGCCGTGGACCATCCCGATGTGCCGCCGCAGCGCATCGCGGAGATGATCTTTCGCACGCGGATGTCGCGCCGACACCGAGCCCTGCTGACGGTGACCGGTACCGAGGAACTGGCCGTCGCGCTGCGGGCCGTCGCACACGGCGACGCCCACCCGGCGGTGACACGCACCGACGGACCCGCCGCGCCCCGCCGCGTCGGCTTCGTCTTCCCGGGACAGGGCGGCCAGCGGCCCGGTATGGGCCGGCTCTACTACGAAGCGGTGCCCGCGTTCCGCGAGGAGGTCGACCGCTGCGACGGCCTGTTCACCGAGTTCTTCGGCGCATCGCCGCTGAAATACCTGCTGGACGAGACGGTCCCGGCCGACGACGACGCGCATGTCGTGCAGCCGGCCTTGTTCACGCAGATGGTCGGCCTCGCCGCCGCGTGGCGGTCGTTCGGGGTGTCGCCGGCCGCCGTGGCCGGGCACAGCCAGGGCGAGCTGGCCGCGGCATACGTGTCGGGCCGGATGACCCTGTCGGACGCGGTGTTCGTGGTCGGAACGCGGGCGCGGGCCGTGGACAAGATCTCCTCCGACGACTACGCCATGGCGGTGGCCGCGGCCGACCGCGACGCCTGTGAGGACCTCCTCGCCCGACACTCCGGATGGGCGCAGGTCTCGGTCGTCAATTCCCCGAATATGGTCGGAATCTCAGGCGAGCGTAATACCGTTGAGGCCCTGGTGGATTCGTTCACCGAGCGAGGCATTTTCGCCCGTGTGATCCGGGTCCGGTACCCGGCGCACACGGGCATGGTGAACACCTTCCGTGACGACATCCGCGATGCGGTGCGGGACGGTCTGGACAACCGGTACTTCCTCGACGGTCCCATCCCCTGTGTCGGCGCCACGCTCGGCGGCGAGATCACCACGGACCTGCCGCTCGACGAGTACTGGTTCTGGAACCTGCGCAATCCAGTCCGTTTCGACAAGGCTGTGGCGGCGCTGTCGGACCTGGGCATCGACACACTCATCGAGATCGCCGAGCATCCCACCCTGCAACTGGCGCTCCAGGAGAACCTGAGCGCCATCGGAAACCCTGGCCGCGTCCTCGGCACGTCCACCCGAACCGCCACGGATCTGGGCGAATTCACGCACAACCTGGTGGCGCACGCCGTCAACGACCTGGACTATCCATGGCAGCGACTGCGTGATCCCGACGGTCCGGTGACCCTCCCGCTGCGCGACTTCCCGAATGTGCGGATGAACAATTCGCCGCTGTGGCTGCCCTACGATCAGTCGCCCCGGAGGTCCACCGACGCGCCCGGGGACACGTCTGTCGGGGTCGCGGCGACCGCGCCGGTGCCGACCCAGCTCATTGTCGAGGGCTGGGACCGGTTGCCGCGGCGCTCGCTGACCTCCCCACGCGCACTCGGCATCATCGATCACACCGGTGCGGCCGCGGCACTGGCGACGGCGCTGTGCGCCGAAGCCGAGAGTCACGGCGCCACAGCGCGTTTGGTCGATACCGACAGCGAACTCGGCGCGGTCGATACGCTCGTGGTCCTGCTGCCCCGACGGCCCGAGACGACAGGCGATGGGGCCGTGGCCGAGATCGCTGAGTTCTTCGGCGAACGCCGGTGGTGGCCGGGACCGGCCGCGGGTGTGCGGTCGTGCTGGCTCGTGACCGTGGGTGGCGAATCGGTCACCGCCGACGACGTCGCGCCGGATCCGGTGCACGCCGCCATTGCCGCGGGATTCCGCTGCGCCGGCACGGAGTATCTCGACATCGGATTCAATCACCTGGATCTCGAACCCGATACGGCCGACGCCTCCGCGATCATGCTGGCGCTGCACACATCCGGAGAATCCGAACTCGCCTTGCGCGGCGGCACCCTGTACGCGAAACGGCTGGGCGAGGCCGACGACACGGTACGCGGCCGCGAACGGCCGACCCCGCACCACGTCGTGATCATCGGCGGCACGGGCAGTCTCGGACTGGAGATCTGTGGGCATTTCGCCGACCAGGGCACCACTCGGATCACCCTCGTGAGCCGATCCGGCGAGACCCCGGAAATCACCGAGCGGCTGCGCCCGATCCGTGCCTCCGGTCGAGCCGATATCCGAACCCTCGCCTGCGACGTGGCGGACGACGCCGCGGTCGCGCGACTGGCGCACGAAAACCGGGATACCCCCGCGGATCTGATCATCCACGCCGCCGTGGACTACGCGAGCGGTTTCGACTCGATGCTGCCGGACATCACGGCCGACCTGGTCCGAGGGATGTTCCGCGGCAAGATCACGGGGATCGCGAATGTCGTGGATCTGCTGCCCCGCACCGACACCTGCCACATTGTGCTGTGTTCATCGCTGGCGGCGAGCATCGGCGGGCCGGGCAGATCCATCTACGCCGCGGCCAACCGCATGCTGGACGCGTACGCGCAGAGCCAGCGAGCGGCGGGACACGACTGTGTCTCGGTGCAGTGGGGTCACTGGGCGGCCTTCCGGTCGCGGTCGGACAACGACACGGCTCAGCTGGCCGCAGCCGGTAACCATCCGATGTCCTCGGCGGATGCCATCGCGTTGGGGCTGAACGGATTACACCGCAACGCCATCGTCGCCGCCTGCGACTGGACGCGAGCGTCCTGGGTCCTCGGCGCCTACGGCTACGGTCCGGTACTGTCCAAGCTCGCCGGATCCCCGACGCCCGCACAACCGGCCGATGTCGTACCCGAACCCGTCGCCCCCTCGAGCGCCGACCCGCGAAACGGCGTAATGTCCGCGCTCGCGGCATTACTCGGCATGGACGCCGAAAATCTGGACACCACCCGGCCCCTGGTGGCGCTCGGACTGGATTCCTTGCAGGCGTTGGAATTCCGGCGCCGCATCGACGCCGAGTTCGGTCATGATCTGCCGCTCGCGGACCTGCTCGGCGGCGCCACCGTCGACGACATCGTTCGTCGAGTCGGCGCCTCATCGCAGCCGCGGCAACCGGCCACAACACCTGCCCGGGCGCCGGCGAACCCGCCTGCTGTCCATCGGGTTCCGACCTCCCCGAAGGCCGCCACGCCACCCCCGACCGAATCGACGGATATCGGCGAACGGGCCCGCAGCACAGCCGAACTCGCGATGCCCGAGGACCTGCGGCCGGAGGTGCTGCGTTCGGCCCGTGCCGACCTGGACCGCTTCGGCATGCGAGCCATGCTCGACACCCTGGATCCGGTCCTGCGCGACGGCCGCTTCCACACCGCCGACGAGATCGCCGCCGGTGTCCGGTTCGCGCCGCGCCACCACTGGCTGCTGCGGCGCTGGCTGAACGAACTGGCCGCCCACAGTTGCCTCGACCGCGATCCGGTCCGTGGCTACCGGCTCGCGCGCCCGGCGCCGGCGCCCGAACGGGCCGACCTGTTCCAGGTGTGCGCCGACCTCGGCTACTCGCGCGAGTTCGCGACGTTCCTGGACAGCTCGATCGCCAAGCTGCCCCAACTCGCCCAGGACACGGTCCGCGTCCAGGAGCTGCTGTTCCCCGGCGGCGACATGCTCACCGCGGAGGCCGCCTACCGGGAAAATCTCATCAGCCGGTACCTGAACCTGGCCGCCCGGGAGGCCGTGGCCGGTATCGCCGCCCGCATCCGACAGGACCGTTCCCCGGTCCGCATCCTCGAATTGGGCGCGGGCATCGGCGGCACGACCGATGACGTCGTCGCCGGTCTGACGGGGCTGCCGATCGACTATCACTTCACCGATCTGTCGACGTTCTTCCTCGAGGCGGCCCGCGACCGTTTCGCCCACCTGCCGTGGATGCGCTACGGCATCGTGGACATGAACGCCGATCTCGCGCGACAGCCGGCGCACGACATCGTGATCGGCGCGAACGTCCTGCACAACGCCCAGCACATCGGCACCATGCTGCGGCAACTGCACGATCTGCTGCGGCCGGGCGGCGCGGTCGTCTTCGTCGAGGCCTGCCATGCCAACTATCCGTTGCTGACTTCGATGAAGTTCCTGATGTCGCCGGCACCCGGGCAACCGCATCCGGGCCGGGACGATATCCGGGCCGGAAACAAGATATTCCTCACCGAGGACGAGTGGTGTGATCAGCTGCGGGCGGCCGGATTCACTCCCCTACTGGTCCTGCCCGACCGTGATCACCCGATGTTCATGCTCGATCAGCGGGTGTTCGCCGCGATTCGCGAGTGATACACCCAGCGCCGTCCGATCGCAAGACCGATATCAAGGAAAGCTGATGAATCCGAACATTCTCGCGCGCGAACTGACCAAGGTCCCCGACGATGTCCGCGACGCCCCGGCCCCGGCGATTCCGGTGTTCGCCGAACCATTCCATCTGCGACCGGTCGACCTCGACAGCGACGATCCGGAGCGGATCGCGGAGTGGATGACCCGACCCCATCTGGTCGAGACCTGGGAGCAGCCGTGGACGGCCGAGCGCCGCCGCGCCAACTGCGCCGCCCAGCTGGCGGGAACCTATTCTCGGCCATGCATTCTCAGCTACGATTTCGCTGCCGACGACGGTTCCGGCACGCGGCGTCGCGATGTTGCCTACATCGAGTTCTACCGTTCCGCGAAGGACGAAGTCGCCCGGCTCTACACCGTCGATCCGTTCGACGTGGGCTTTCATATCGCCACCGCAGATCAGAACCTCGTCGGCCGCGGCATCATGTCCGGATGGATCGGCCTACTGCCCGCCGCCGTCTGGGCCGCGGATCCGCATTGCCGCCGGATAATGGGCGATCCGGACTATCGGAACACGCGTACGCGCAGGGCTCTTGTGAAGAACGGATGGATCGATCTGGGAGAACTCGATGTGCGGCCGGATCGCCGTATAGCTCTGCATGCCCGGCCCCGCACCCCGGGTGATCTTCCGGACATTCGGAACTGAATTGCGGTCGCCCGCAACAACCTACGAACGTCGCCGCCGATCTGCCGGCCAGCCGGAAGTGCTCAGTGGGCCCTCGAGGTACCTCGCATGCGCGCCGTGCCCGAGCGCGGCAACGCCGGGTCTGGCTGCAGAATTCGGTCCGAGAGTTCGCCGAGGCAGCTCAGATTCGGGAAGCCGGCACCCTGCGCCAGGCCCGCGAGGTTCGGCAGGTACAGCTTCGTCTCCAATCCGGAGACCGCCAGGTCGTAGCCGATGGATGCCTCCAGGCGCGCCTGCGTGATCGGGCCGCCGATGGCGAGCTCCACCAGGTCCGCGGCGTCGACGTCGAACAGATCCAGGAACCACAGCGGCTGACCACCGGTCGCGTCCACCACCAGATCGAAGGTGTGTGTCCGGTCCGGGCGGTTCTCGTTGTGCAATGTGAGCGCCACGCCCTCCGCCTGGTCGGTCACCCGGGTGACCCGGCCCTGCAAGTGGTGTACTCGACTGTCGGCCAGCAGGTTTTCCTGCACCCGGACCGAGAACACCCCGCGGTCGGTGCGGCGCACCACATCCCGGCGCTCGTCGATGCTCAGCCCCCGCCACTTCGCGGGATCGCTGTACAGCGAGTTCTCGAAGTAACTCTCACCGCGCGTGTAGATCGTCGCCGCCGGGGAGATCACCGACACGGTCAGCACCTCGTGACGCACCAGCTCGTCCATGGCCGAGGCCGCGGTCTCACCGCCGCCGATCACCGCCGCGCGCGACGACACCGGCAGCTGCCGGCGGCCGACCAGATCCCAGAAGTCCGCGATACTCAGCACTTTCGGGTGGTCGGCCAGCGCCCGTCGGCTGCTCCCCGGCCCGGTGATCATCAACCGTTCCGCCTCGAGCTCGATGGCCGGACCGTCCGCGTCCAGCACCGTCACCACCCAACCGCGCGCCGACGCGGAGATCCTGCCGACCGAACCGAGAATAAGCTCCACATCGGCCTTCTCGGCGACCCACTGGAGGTATCGGGCCCAGAGATGATGCTCCGGATTCGGCCGCCCGCGATCGATCCATTCCGCGTAGGCGCCACGGTCCACCAGGAAGGAGGTCCAACTGAAAGACATCATGGCTCGGTCGACCTCGCGGTTGTAGCCGCGGGCCCAGATCGAGTGGTACGGGAAACCCACATCCTTCTCCGGACTCGTGCCGAGCCGATGCTGCCCGCTCGTCCAGCCGCCGCTGGGCAGCCAGTTTCCGCCCACCGCATGCGATTCCACGACGGTCACCCGCGGCGCCGGCAGACCCAGTTCCCGGAGCACGGCCGCCTTCGCCACCACTGCCATCGCCTTCGGGCCGGCGCCGACAACGAGAAGTCTGTCCACCGATTCTCCCTTCATCGCCACTTCAGGCCCATCAATCTTTGCATAGCCTAACCTAATTATCCATTCATCCCCGAGGGCAGGCGTGAGGCGAGACATTCTAGTTTACTTAGGCTAACCTTAACCCCATGGGTAGAGGAGCCAACGGCGTGATGCTGAAGATGTGGCGCGCCGACGACTACAAACTGGATGTGATCTCGACCGAGACGATCACCGAAAACTATGTGCGGATCGGGTTCAACGCCAATGGCTTGCTCGCCAACCATCCCGTTCACCCCACCCAGTTCATCCGGCTGTGGATCCCCGACGCGGACAGCGACACCCTGCATCACCGCGCCTACACCCTGGTGGACCAGGAACCCGAGAACGACCGCTTCCATATCGAGTTCGCGGTGCACTCCGGCCCGGCCAGCCGGTGGGCCGCGCGCACGGCGGTCGGCGACGTCATCGAAGCCTCCGTTCTCGGTTCGAAATTCCAACTGCCGGAGACGGTTCCGAGCGAGTATGTGATCTTCGGGGACACCGCCTCGCTCCCCGCGATCAACTCCCTGCTCGACGCCATCGGCGACACCCCCGCCCGGGTCTGGCTGGAGTGGCAGTACGAATCCGATACGACGCTGCCGGTACGCAACCGGGCGACACACCAGGTCACCTGGCTCCAGCGCATCGACGACGGCCGCCTGCTGCGCGAGCAGGCACACGAGATCACGGTCCCCGCAACCGCATTCGGCTGGGTGGCCTGCGATGGCGCCACCACCCGTTCGATCGTCAAGACCCTCAAGACCGTCCACGGCCTGCCCAAGACAGCTATCAAGTACCAGGCCTACTGGAAGTAAGCCGCCTCGGGCCGCTAGGTCTGCGCCAGTACTTCGTCGTCGCTCATCGCGGCTACCTCGCAGTACATCCGGGCGATCTGCGCGAGCCGGCCTTCCTGCGGCTCCCGCTCCGTGAGCCGTCGCGCGAGCGCCGCGACGGTCCGGGCGGCGAACATATCGGCCACGAGCGCGTAGTCGACGTCCAGCCACTCACGGATCCGCGCGATCGCCGTGGTGGCCAGCACCGAATCGCCACCGGCAGCGAAGAAGTCGTCGTAGATGCCGATCTCGCCGACGTCGAGAACTCCGGCGACGATATCGGCCAGCGCGGCCTCCACATCATCGCGGGGGGCGACGGTCTCGGCGGTGACGGCGTCGGGTGTCAGCAGCGCGGTCACCGCCCGCCGATCCAGTTTGCCGTTGCCGGTCAACGGAATACTGTCCAGGACTTCCAGCCGGGTCGGGATCATGTAGCCGGGCAGGCGGTCCGCGAGGGCCGCGAAGATCTGTTCCGAGGAGATCGACTCGCCCGCGACGGCCGCGACGAGCCTGGGCGCGACGTCACCCACCACCGCCGCCACCGCGTGCCGCACTCCCGGCACGCTCCGCAGCGCCGTCTCCACCTCGCCCAACTCCACGCGGTATCCGCGGATCTGCACCTGGTGGTCGGCGCGGCCGAGGAACTCGATCGTGCCGTCGGGCCAGTAGCGCGCCATATCGCCGGTTCGGTACCAGCGCAGGCCCTCGTACTCGACGAATCGCTGGGCGGTCCGCTCGGGATCGTTGCGATAACCCGCCGCGACATTGTCGCCGCCCACCCAGAATTCACCGGGAACCCAGTCCGGGCAGTCACGTCCGGCGGCGGAGACCACCCGGCACCGCACGTTGCGCAGCGGGACGCCGAACGGCACCGTCGCCCAATGCTCCGGCGGGTCCGACACCTCGCAGATCGTGTTGTGGATCGCGGTCTCGGTGGCGCCGCCCAGCCCGGAGAAACGGCATCCCGGCACCTGGCGGGCGAGACGCCGGGCGAGATCGGCGCCCACCCAGTCGCCTCCGAGCGTCACCGCGCGCAGCGAATCGCCCAGCTCGCCGCCGCCGAGCTCCAAGATCATGTCGAGCATCGCGGGCACGCAATTCAATACGGTCACCCGGTGCCGCCGCAGCAGGTCCACCCACGTGCCAGCTTCGGCCCGCTGTGCCGCCTCGACCGCGACCACCGAACCGCCGACCGAGAACATGCCGAACATGTCGTAGACCGAGGCATCGAATTCGAGTGCGGACAGGCCGAGAACCCGGTCGGCCGGTCCGATGCCGAACCACTCGTTGACCGCGTCGATCGTATTCATGGCAGCGCTGTGCGGCACGTCCACCCCCTTCGGGACACCGGTCGAGCCCGAGGTGAAGATGACATAGGCGATGCTGTCGGCCTCCGGCACGACCGGCCGCGCCAGCGGTTTCGAGAAACACCGGGCGGCCTCGATGGAAAGGCGCCTGATCCGCTCGCCGACCGCATCGGTATCCGCGGCGACCAGCGCGGCGACCACATCACCGGTGCGCAGGATCTCGGCCCGGCGCCGGACAGGCTGGTCGAAGCCGATCGGCACGTAGCATCCGCCGGCCGCCAGCACGCCCAGGACGGCCAGAATCTGATCGGGCCCCTTGGGCAGCTGGACCGCCACCGCGTCACCCGGACGCACGCCGCTGTCGACCAGCGCACCGGCCACCGCCAACGCCTGCCCGGCGAGTTCGCCGTAGCTCCACCCGCCGTCGACGCCCGCACGGGTCCACACCACCGCCGGACTGTCGGGCCGCGTGGCCGCGTGGTCGAAGAAGCCCTCGTGCAGCCGACGCCCGCTGACCGGGCCGTCGGTGTCGTTCACCTGTGCGCGCACCTGCGCCTGCGCCAGCGGCAGTCGCACCGGCGCCTCCGCCTCCCAGCCGGCGTTGCCCTCGCAGAGTCGATTGACCGCATCGGTGTACCGGGTGAACATGGCCTCGATCATCCCGTCGGGGAAGGCCGAGTCCCGCACATCCCAGTTGAGCAGGAGGCCGCGCTTCACCTCGGTGACCTGAGCATCCAGCAGCACCTGCGGTCCCTGCGAGATGATCCACACCGGTTCCCCGAAGGTGTCCAGCGCCGAATCGGCGAACAGCTCACCGAGATTGAGCGCACTGGTGTAGACGATCGGCGCGAGCACCGACTCACCGCGGAACCGGCCCAGATCACGCAGTACCTCGAGCCCGGAGTACGCCGAATGCGCACCGTTCGCATGCATGGCCCGCTGCAACGCCCGGGCGCGATCGGCGACCGTGACATTCTCGGTGACGTCCACGTCCAGCATGATCGACGAGCTGAAATCGCCTACGACCCGGTCGATTCCGGGGTGCACCGGCTCGCGATGGAACAGCGGCACGTTCAGCAGGAAACGGCCGGTCGCGGACCAACCGCCGATGGTCTCGGCGAATACCGAGGCCAATGCCATGGCGGGAGTGATACCACGCTCGTGTGCCGCGGCCAGCAGGCGCTGTTTCGCCTCCGGCGCCAGCCAATGACTGTGGCGGACGGTGCGATTCGGTTCGGCACGGTCGGCGACCGGCACCGTCGGCAGCTCCGGCGGGCCGGGCAGTTCCTCCATCCGTTCCCGCCACCACTGCCGGTCCCGGTCTCGGGCGGCCTCGTCGACGGTGCGCTCGGTGCGATACCGGCGATAGCTGTAGCTCTGTTCGGGGAGGGTGCGTCCGTGGTACAGGTCGGCAAGATCGGCCACCAGGACGCGGTAGCTCATGGCGTCGGCGGCGATCATGTCGAGGTCGACGTGCAGCCGGGCGCGGCCGTCCGCGAGCAGGCTCAGCGCGATGTCGATGACCTGCCCGTCCTCGATCGCGAGGCGCTGGTGGGTCATTCGTTCCCGCAGCCGCTCGAGTTCGGCCTCGGCCGCCGCCAGGGGCCGGTCTCGCAGGTCGTTCAGGGTGAACACCGGTCGGCCGGGTACTGCCAGGGTCTGCTGGGTGCCGTCCGGCAGTATCCGGGTGCGCAGCATCGGATGCGCGGCGACGAGACCGGCGACCGCGTGCTCCAATCGCTCGGGATCGACGTCGCGGCCGTCGAATTCGACGAACAGGTGCGCGGCGACCCCGCCGAGTTCCTGCTCGTCGGAGCGGCCGATCCAGTACGCGTGCTGCATCGGCGCGAGCGGGAACGGATCGGAATCACCGGTGTCGGACGTTTCCGAATCGCCGTGCGCTCGCTCTTGTTCGGCGTCGACGGCTTCCGATGACGTTGTGCCGGTGAGGATCAGGTGCCAGCCCGCCACCGTGGGCTGCGCCACCAGTTCGGCGAAGTTGACCTCGTATCCGCGTTTGCGCCAGCCGCCCGCCAATTTCATGGTCCGGATGGAATCCAGCCCGAGCCCGATGAGATCGATCTCGTCGCCGACATCCGTCACCGGGATTCCGAGCTGCGCGGCGACCGCCGCACGCACCTCGTCCACTCCGATCGATCGGTCCGACTGCTCTGGCTCCGTCACCGCTGTCACTCCTTGGGTACTTCACGGCATTCCCGCCCGAGCAGAATAACCCACCTACAAAGGTGTGCCTAACCTAAGTCACGCGAGAAAGGTCACCCGCACTCGTCAGTCGCCAGCCGCCGGCACGGGAGCGCTCGTTCCAGAAATCCGCGTAACGGCCACCGAGCTCCAGCAGTTCGGCGTGTGTGCCACGCTCGACGATCCGCCCGTCGTCCATGAACAGGATCTGGTCGGCATGCGCGATCGTGGCCAACCGGTGCGCCACCGCGACCACGGTCCTACCCCTGGTCAGCTCGTGGATGCCACGCACCACGACCGCTTCGCTCTGCGGGTCGAGCGCGCTGGTCGCCTCGTCCAGCAGCACGACGGGGGCATTCTTGAGCAAGGCCCGGGCGATCGAGATCCGCTGGCGCTCACCGCCGGACAGCAGCGCCCCGCCCTCCCCGACCATCGTGTCGTAGCCGTCGGGCAACCGCTCGGCGATCTCGTCCACCCGTGCCGCCTCGGCCGCCCGGCGCACCTCCTCGTCCGTCGCGTCCGGACGGCCCACCCGAATGTTCTCGAACACCGACCGGTCGAACAGATACACGTTCTGGAACACCGGTGATATCCCGCTCAGCAATGCCTGCGAGGCCTGCTCGCGCACATCCTGACCGCCGATCCGGATCGATCCAGAATCTACGTCGTAGAACCTCGCCGCCAACCGCAGCACGGTGGTCTTACCGGACCCGCTGCGTCCTACGATCGCCGTCGTAGTACCGACGGGCACAGTGAAATTCACTCCCGACAGCACCCGCTCGCCGGGCCGGTAACCGAATTCGACATTCTCGAACACGATCTCGGACCCCGTCGCGTACGCCGCGGAATTCGCCTCCGGCAGCACCTTCTCGTCCAGGAGTTCCGTGGCCCGGTCGACGGCGGCGCCGGCCGCCCGCAGCGCGTTGGTCAGCTGTGCCGCCTGATTCACCGGTTCGATAAAGCGCGAACTCACCACGATCAGCGCGATCGCGGCGGCGGCCGAAATGGCGCCTCCGGTCACCCGGCTGATCACGATGTAGGCGAGGGTCAGAAACACCGCCTGGACGACCAGGGAGAACGAGACCCCACCGAAAACCGCCGAGAACACCGTGCGGCGAGCCGCCCGCTGCTGCCCCCGCAATGCGGCGTCTAGGGCGCGGTTTCCGGCGCCGACCGCCCCGAAGGCCCGCAGCACCGGCTGCGCCTGCGCGAATTCCACCACTCGGGAATCCGCTTCGGCGGCGGCCTCGTGCATGCTCCGGTCCGATCTTTGATAGGACCGATCGGCGAGGCGATTGACCGCGAAGAGAATCGGCGCCGCGATCAGCATGGTCAGCGAGATTCGCCAGTCGACGAGCACCATGCCCACCGTCACACCGACCGGTACGACGATGCCCGCCACCACCTTCGCCGTGAGGTAGGCCACCGCACCCTGAATCTCGCGCACATTCTCCACCATGAGCCGGGAAAGCGCTGCGCCGCCGCGGTTCTCGAACCAGCCGAGCGGAAGGGTGTTGAGGTGATCGCCGAGGCGGGTCTGCAATCCCCCCGATACCGGCACGGCGATACGTAGTCCGAGCGTGGCCTGCAGGAAGGCGAATACACCCATGGTCGCGACGGCCACCAACATCGCCACCGCCCACAGCCACGCTCGCCCCAGGTCGTCCTCGAACAGCGATTCCAGAACCGGGACCAGCAATAGATAGGCCGCGGCCTGGGCCAGCGCCTGCGCGACGGTCGCGGCGAACAGGAGCGGAGTGAGACGGGCGTGCTCGCCCGGGACGAGGCCGAACAGCTTGCGAATCATCGAGTCTCCTCCGCGTAGACCGTGGCCACCGTGCTCAGTGCCGCCTCGTTGATCTCCCACAGCCGCTGGTACGTGCCGCCCGCCTCGCGCAGTTCCTCGTGGGTGCCCTGTTCGACCAGTCGGCCATTGTCCAACACCAGAATTCGATCGACGCCGGTAATGGTGTGCAGGCGATGCGCGATCACCAGCACCGTGCGGTTGGCCACCAGGACGGCCAGCGCATCCTGCACCGCGGCCTCGGATTCCGGATCGGCGAAGGCCGTCGCCTCGTCCAGTACCAGCACCGGGGTATCGGCCAGCAGCGCGCGGGCGATGGACAGGCGCTGTGCTTCCCCGCCCGACAGCACGGCGTCGTCCCCGATCTCGGAGTCGTAGCCGCGCGGCAACGCCATGATGCGGTCGTGAATCCGCACGGCGCGTGCCGCCCGCTCGACCTCGGCCGCGTCGGCGTCCGGGCGGGCCAGCAGCAGGTTCTCGCGGATGGTGCCGCGAAGGAGCCGCACGTCCTGGAACACGAAACCGACAGTGCGGTACAGCTCGTCGCTCGGGTAGTCGCGAATGTCGCGGCCGCCGAGGGTGATTCGGCCGCTGTTCACGTCGTAGAAGCGGGGCAGCAGCTTGGCGAGCGTCGACTTGCCGGAACCGCTCGGCCCGACCAGTGCGGTGATGGTCCCCGGCTCGAGGGCCAGGGTGATGTCGCGCAGTACCTCCCGGTCGTCGCGATATCCGAACGTCACCGACTCGAAGCGGACTCGGCCCGCGGCCTCGGATGCCGAACCGGCGGTGGCGGCCGCCGCCTCGGTCTCCCCGTCGTCCGGGGCGGACGCGGCCAGTTCGGGAGTCCGCTGCAGTTCGTACAGCCGCCGTGCGGCGGCTCCGGCCGCCCGCAGGAACTGACCGCTGTATCCGAGCCCGAGCAGCGAACTGCCCAGGCCCAGCCCAACCAGCAGGAACGGCACCACATCGAGGGCCGCGATCCATCCGAGCCCCACACCGGACAGTCCGGCGATTACCACGACCAGCATGATGAAAACCGGCATGACGATGACCTCGGACACCGCCTGCATGCGAATCAGCGGCCGCTTCCAGGTCGTCAGGCTCCGGGTCTGGGTGTCCACGGCGCGCTGGAACTCATCGTGTGCCCGCCCTGCCTGGCCGAACATGCGAACCACCTGAATGCCGTCGACGAACTCGACGGTCGCCTCGCCCACCCGCTGCTCGGCGCGGGTGTACAGCGACATCCGGTCGCGGTGCTCGATGGACATCATCCTGCCCAGGACGATTCCGTAGGCGACGAGCGGCAACAGCAGCACCAGCGCGAGCCGCCAGTCGACGGTGCACAGATACACCAGCGTGGCCAGCGGGACCGTCACGGCGCCGATGAAGTCGAGCCGACCGTGCGCCACCAGATAGTGCAGCGCGTCCACATCGTCGCGCAGGTACGTCTTCACCTCGCTGGAGCTGCGTTCGCCGAACCAGCCCAGCGGTACCCGGGTCAGTTTCTCGGCGAGCGCCCGGCGCACTGTCAGCTGGTAACCGGCGTCGGTGAGATGCGACCACGTCATGGCCGCGGCTTGCAGGAATCCCTGCACCACGAGCACGCCGATCGCGATTCCCAACAGCCGCCAGACGCGGTCGGTGTCGACCGGACCGTCGAGCAGTTCCCGGCAGATCTCGACAATGAGCACATATGGCACGACGGCACATATCGAGGCGACAGCCACGACGAGGCTCGCGAGATCGAGGGTGGTCCGAACCGGAGCCAGGATTGCCCGGCGCCCCTCGGCCTCCTCCTGCTTCCGCCGCTTCGCGATCGCGCGCGGCGGCTTGTTCCTGGTATCGACCTCGGGCAGCGGCTTGGCCTCCACCGTCATATGTCCTCGCTAACTCGGGTTCTCGACGGCCGGATCCGTCTCCTACGCTGCCGTTCCGGCCGATCTTCGTATACAACCAGCGCGGTCACACCCGCGGTTCGGTCTCGATGACCAGCCGACCCGCCGCGGTCCAGCACGCGCGCGCACCGGGCGGGAACAGTCGACCCGCGGAGCCGTCGCCGGGCTCCGGACCGACGACGAGCCGACTCGAAAAGCCGTAGGCGCCATCGTCTTCCGCCAGTGAGACACCGCCGACGTACAGGTCGCCGGTGACACCCGGTGGCACCGGCTGCCGATCCTCGTCCAGCACGAGGACGCGAGCGCCGGGAATCGGCCGCAGGTGCCCGGCCCCGTCGAGCGGACCGCGAGCGACGGCGCCGGCGTACTCCGGCAACCCGTAGGCGAAGCTTGTGAGCGCACCGGGCGACAGCTCCCGCAGCCGCTCGGAAAGCCCCGCCGGGCAGGCGGTTCCGATGACATCCCACCGCCGCACCGAGGGCAAGCCGGCCGTCTCGTCCAACCGCCGCAGGATCGCCGGCGAGGCGACGACATGGGTCACCGACCGTTCGGCGATCAGCTCGCCCAGGGCGACCGGATCGTTACGCTGCGCCGTGGTCGGCACCACGAGCGCCGCCCCGTCGGCGAGGGCGGCCAGCAGCTCGATCAGCGTGTACGCGTCGTCCGGCCGTGCGACCACCAGTCGTACGTCGGCGGCGCCGAGCGCGGGATCGGCCGAATGCCACCGGCGTTCGGCCGCGACGGCGCGCCGATCGGCCACCGCCGCGGCCAGGGCACCAACACCGAACAGCACACTGCCGCCATCGGCACGCCGTACGCGAATCGACTCGTCGCCACGCACACCGAGGGCGGCGAGCATGTACACGCACCGATCGATGGAATCCGGTACGTCCGTTCGCCTCGTCGGGTCGAGCCGATCGATGCGCGTGAACAGCTCGCCGTAGTCGAGGTGCTCCGCCCCGCACCACACCGCGGGCCGGATGATCGGAACCGACTGTCCACGCCGGAGCAGCCCGGATACGGTGACCACATCCGACGGCTCCACACCGGTCGCCCACTCGTCGAGCACCCGCCGTCGCACGTGCTCCGGTAGGCCGGATTCGATTCCGGCAGTGGCAATCTCGGACATCACACTCGGCATCAGCCCGCCTCCGGCAGGTCGGTGAGGCGGCCGCCGCGGACGAAGAAGCCGGCGGCGTCGTGTTCGACGCCGCCCGCCGTGCGGACACGGGTGATCAGCAGGCCGCGGTTGCGCCCACGGTGTGCGTCCGGACCGCAGGCCACGACCCCACCGCCCTCCATCGGCACGACGAGGCCGGGGGTGCCGCCGTACCGCGACTCGGACAACGTCGCGGCCGTTATCTCGACCTTCTCACCTCGATAGTGGGAGAACGCCCGCGGGTACGGCTCCGACAGCGCTCGTACGAAACGCTCGAGATCGATTGCGTCCCAACGCCAGTCGATGCGGCTGTCGCGCTCGGAACGCTCGTGGAAATACGTGCGCTCGCACGCCTTCTGCGGCTTCCATTCCGCGGTGCCGGATTCGACGGCAATCAAGGCCTCGCGCAGCGCGCCCGGAATGAGCTCCAGACCCTCCAGCACGAGTTCGGCGCCGGTGGCGTCCGGGGCGATCGGCAGGGAGCGCTGCACCAGGATGTCGCCGCCGTCCAGGCTGTCGTCCATCCGGTACACGGTCAGTCCGGACTCGGATTCGCCGCTGATCAGCGCCCACAGCGCCGACGAGCGGCCCGCGAACTTGGGTAGCAGCGAATCGTGCAGCCTCAGCGTGCCGTACGTGGGCAGCGTGCACAGCTCGGGCGGCATCCGGGTGTACCAACCGTTCACGACGGTGATGTCCGGCTCGGCCCGCTTCACCAGATCGACGGTCTCGGTGTCGGCCGACTCGGTCAGATGCACCGGAATGCCGTGCTCGCGGGCGAGTTCCTCCACCGAATCGGACCATATGCCCTTGTCGGAGTGCTCGCTCGGGGGGTGGGTGACCGCGAGCACCACCTCGTGCTCGGAATCGATCAAAGCCTGCAGCGTTCTGCGGCCCCAGGTCTGAAAGCCGAACGACACGATACGCATGAACCGAACCCCATCCTCCAATAACTAAGGCTAGCCTAGCCTACTGGCACTCCGGTTTCGCAAGCCCCGGCCGATCGCCCCGCGCGAGACGACTCCCGGATCCGGAGCCCGTGCGGCCGCCGGGCGAATTTTCCACGGGCACCGATGATTTCCCCCGGTAGCCGCCGTCAAGACCTGTGAACCCAGCGAGGAACCGCGGCCTCGGGGATTGTCAGCACACGGTTTTCACGGAAAGAGCCCGACATGTTCAAGACCACCCTCGCCACCCTCGCTGCCGTCGCCTCCGTCGCGGTCCTCACGGCCTGCGGATCCGATCGCCCGGCCGCGCCCGAACCGGCCACGCCCGGCCGCTACGCCGACGTCGGCGGCCTGCGCATGTACTACGAGATGCACGGTCAGCCGACCGACCAGCCGCCGGTGGTGCTGCTGCACGGCGCCCTGTCCGGTATCGACACCGATTTCGGCGCGCTCATCCCCGAATTGGCGAAACGCCGCCAGGTCATCGCCGTCGAACAACAGTCGCACGGGCACACCGCCGATATCGAGCGGCCACTGCGCACCGTGCACATGGCCGACGACACCGCCGCGCTTTTGCGGCAGAT
Organism: Nocardia thraciensis; assembly: GCF_054782435.1. Taxonomy (NCBI): domain Bacteria; kingdom Bacillati; phylum Actinomycetota; class Actinomycetes; order Mycobacteriales; family Nocardiaceae; genus Nocardia; species Nocardia thraciensis. Next base: position 41,011 of record NZ_BAAGSM010000010.1, on the reverse strand, counting down.
CGGCGTCCAGCACGCGGACTTCCTCGGCTACAGCATGGGTGCCAACGTCGCGCTGGATATCGGTATCCGGCACCCGGAGGCGGTGCGCAAGCTGGTGCTGGTATCTAGCAGCCTCGGGCCGGACGGCCTGCATCCGGGCACACTCGACGGCATTGCCGAACTGCAGCCGGAAATGCTGCACGGCAGCCCGTTCCACGCCGACTATCTCGCCGATGCGCCGCGGCCGGAGGACTTTCCGAAGATGGTGCAGCGAGTGAAGGAGATGGACAGCAATCTGCCGACGGTGCCCGCCGAGCAGGTCCGCACGCTCGGCAAGCCCACACTGAACGTCATCGCCGACTCCGATATCGTCCGACCCGAGCACGCGGTGGAGGTGTTCCGGCTGCTGGGCGGCGGGGTCATGGGCGACACCCCCGCGGGGCAGCCCGATTCGGAGCTGGGCATCATCCCCGGCGCGTCCCACGTCACGGGCGTGCACCGCACCGAACTGCTGGCCCCGATGGTCACCTCGTTCCTGGAGCGGCCGGTGCAGGCCCAGGCCTGACCGGCAGTCGATCCCGGATCCCGCTTCGGCGCGATCCGGGATTTCGCGCGCGTCGGGGAACCTACTCCACTCGCATCCGCATCCGCCCGGACCGCCCGTTAGGGTCGATATCGTGAGGCGCAGGCAGAAGCCGCCACTACCCAAGCGGAACGGATTGGATCCGGCGCGGCTGCGGCTGCCGGAGGAGGGGAACTGGGCGACCATCCGCGACCACCTCGTGGAACGGTTGCCCCGGGTGTCCGCCGCACGGATCGACGAACTGCTGGCGGAGGGCGGCATCGTCGACTTGCAGGGCCCGATCGCGCCGAACGCCCCCTATATTCCCGGCGGCGCCGTGTGGTTCCACCGGGACCTGCCCGTGGAGACCACGGTGCCGTTCGAGATCACGATCGTGCACCGCGACGAGAATCTGCTGGTGGTCGACAAGCCACACTTCCTGTCTACGATCCCGCGCGGGCAGCACATCCTGCAGACCGCGCTGGTGCGGCTGCGGCGCGAGCTGGACCTGCCCGATCTGGTGCCCGCGCATCGGCTCGACCGGGCCACCGCCGGGCTGGTCCTGTTCGTGGTCGATCCCGCCCGCCGCGGCGCGTATCAGACGCTGTTCCACAAGCGGCGGGTGTTCAAGCAGTACGAGGCCATCGCCCGCTACGACCCCGATCTGGCGCTACCGCGCACCGTCACCAGCCGAATCATCAAGGAACGCAACATTCTCCGCGCCTTCGAGGTCGACGGCGAGCCGAATGCCGAAACCCTGGTGGAGCTGCTGGAGCATCGGAGCGGCCTGGGCCGCTACCGCCTGACCCCGCACACCGGACGCACCCATCAGCTACGCCTGCACATGAGCGGCCTCGGCATCCCCTTGCTCGGCGACGACTTCTACCCCGAAATCACCGACCGGACCGTCGACGACTTCACCCGCCCGCTCCAATTACTCGCCACCACACTGGAATTCACCGACCCGATCACCCGCGAGCCCCGCCGCTTCCGCACCACCCGCAGCCTGCGGGCATGGACGGATCCGGACGGCTGGGCTGGCAGCTGAGCCCTGCCGAATTCGGCCGAAATTTACTACCGTGGGTCGGGCCGATCAGGGTGGGGCGCGGCGGCTGTCCGACGCCGCCGGGGCGCTGCACGGCCTCGGCCTCGGCGACGCCGCCGACGTGGCGGCCACCCTGCGCAGACTCGCACCCACGTACGAGCAGCTGGCCACACGGCTGGCCCGACACACGTCGGGCTGATCGGCGCGGTGGTGCGCCCCGGTAGCCAGCGGCTGCCGAAATATCTCGCGACGTGGTTCAATCAGCCGACCGATTCGCGGCGCGGTGAGACGGAGGGCGGCAGCGTGTCACAGCCACAGCCACAGCATCCAGCGGGAGCGGGACCGATGGGCGCACCGTCGCGCCAGCCGGTGACGCCGTCGGGCCGCTGGTACGTCTTCGCGGCGCTGCTCGCCGCCGCGGGAATCGTCGGCGGCATCGTCATCGGCATGGTGGGCTTCATGCAGATGTCGGACAAGGTCGACGGCTTCCATCGGATCGAGGTTCCCGGCTCGGCCGATATCCAGCTGAACGAGACCGGCGGCTACACGGTGTATTTCGAGTACCCCGCCGCCTCGTCCCGAGGCCCCGAGGGGAATGTGAACGTCCGACTCTCCGGCCCGGACGGCGAGCCGATCGCGCTGCAGGACTACACCTCGGACCTGACCTACAGCGTCAGCGGGCGCGAAGGGCGGTCCGGGTTCTCGTTCGATGCCACCCGGACCGGCACGTATCACCTTGTGACACAGGGTGATTCCTCGGTCACGGCGGCGGTCGGACGCGGCATCGGCTCCTCCATCGTGACCGCTCTCCTCCTCGGATTCGGTGTCGTGGGGGCCGGGGTGCTCGCGGGTGTCATCATGCTCATCGTCGTTGCGGTCAAACGTGGTTCGAGTAAGCGCAGGCTGGCGGCACAAGGCTGGGGTGCATATCCCGCGGGTCCCCCGCCCGGGTATTCGAGGTAACCGGGCCGCAGAAGTTGAGAGCACAAGGCGGGGCCGCCCGCTCGACATTCCGAACGGACGGCCCAGCCTACCGGGTTCGAACGGCTCACCGACGCCGCTCGCCGGTGTTAGACCAACTCCACTGCGAGCCCTGGCGCTCGGGAACCGATACCGTGGGTACGCCATCGTGGTCGTGAGCATCAGTGTGCATGTACTTCGACCAGTTCGGATCGTGCTGCACCGCAGCGGTATTCGGCCGACCGCCCTTACCCTCGGGCTTGCTGTCCCCGTGCCCCGGCCACCACGCGCGATGCCCGATGAGCGCCGTCACCGCGGAAGTGAAGAACAGTGCCATGACGAAGGCCGCGATCGCGATACCGACCGAGATGGCGAAGCCCATCTCCGACAGCATGGTGTTGCCCGCCAACATCATCGAGGCGAAGGTGCCCGCGAGGATGACACCCGCGGCGACGATCGTCGGGCCGGTGTGCCGCACCGCCAACGCGGCCGCCCGGTGCGGATCGTTGCCCTCGCGCGCCTCCTCGCGCAGCCGGGCCACCATCAGGATGTTGTAGTCGGTGCCGAGCGCGACCACGAACAGGTACATGATCACCGGCAGCGTGAAGATCAGCCCCGGCTCGCCCCGCATGTGCTGGAACACCAGCACCGAGGCGCCCAGCGTCGCGGCGAATCCCAGGAACACCGAGGCCATCAGGTACCACGGCGCGACCAGGCTGCGCAGCAGCAGCGCCAACACGATCATGATCAGGATCGCGGCGACCGGGAACACGACCGTGTAGTCGTGGTTCATCGCATCCTGGAAGTCGACGAAGACCGCGGTCATGCCGCCGACCGCCGCCGTCGTCCCGGGCGGCGCGGCCGCGTGCGCCGCATCGCGCAGCGGCCCCTCGACCGTGTCGATCGCCGCATCGGATTCGGGCGCGGAGGCCAGGGTCACCCGGTAGTCCGCGACCGTACGATCGTGCGACAGAGCGGGTTCCGCGACCTGGCCCACGCCCGGCACCGCGGCGAGCGCGTCCCGATAGGCGCCCAACTGCTCGTCGGTCAGCCCACCCGTCGACCGCAGCATCACATCCGACGGCTGGGTGACACCGGCGGGCATCCCCTTCACCAATTCCTTGTTGTAAACCACGGATTCGGAGGCATTCGAGGTGGACCCGGAGGTGAGGTCGAACGTCGGGCTGAAGCCCACGGCGAACACGCCGAGCACGACCAGCACGCCGCCGGAGACGACCGCGAAGACACCCGGCCGCTTGCCGAGCCCGCGGCCCACCGCGGCGAATCCGGCGCCCTTCGGCTCGGCCCGCCACGCCTTCGACGGCCAGAACACCTTGGTGCCCAACAGCGAAACGATCGCGGGCACCAGGGTCAGGCCGGCCACCAGGGCCACGCCCACGGCGATCGCCAGCGCCGGGCCGAGCGACTTGAACAGGCCGAGCGTCGACAGCGTGAGCGCCATGAACGCGATGATCACCGCGCCCGCCGCGGACGTGATCGCCTCGCCGACCCGGGTCACCGCGCTGACCATCGCGGTCTTGGGATCCTCCCCCGCGCGCAGCCGCTCCCGGTAGCGGAACATCAGGAACAGGATGTAGTCGGTGCCGACGCCGTAGAGCACGACGAGCAGGATCGAGGTCACGGAGCTGTCGACCTTCAGGTCGAAACCCTTACCCACCCAGGCGATCAGGCCGTTGACGACGCCGGTGATCGCGCCGATCACCAGAATCGGCAGCAGCGCGATGACGGGGCTGCGGAAGATCACCAGCAGCAGCACCAGGATCAGCAGGATCGTGGCGATACCGATGATCGCCATGCCCTTCTCCGACGATTCGGTGGCGTCGAGGGTCTGCGCGGCCTGGCCGGTGACGCCGCCCTTCAGCTCCGTGCCGTCGACCTTCGACTTCAGGGCATCACGCAGATCCCGCACCGCGTCGCTCTGGCGGGTGTCGCTCGGCCCGGTGGCCTTGGTCATCTGCACGGCGGCGATCTGGATCAGCCGGTTGTCCGACGGTGGCGCCGCCTGGATACCGGTGACGTTCTCGATGCGCGCCTGGCCCAGCTGTCCCGTGATCGACTCGACCGCGGCGGAATCGGCGGCCGACAGCGGCGCCCCGTCCGCCCGCTCGAAGACGACTATCGCCGCCGGTGCGGAGCTCTGTGGAAATGCCTTCTCCTGCAGTTCCATTGCCTGAATCGACTCGTAATGTGAAGGCAGGAAGTCGGATTGGTCGGTGGTCGAGGCCAGTTTCGGCGCCGTCGCCATGACCGCGATCACGATCAGTACCCACAGGCCGATCGTCTTCCACGGGTTGTGGACGACTACTGCGCCCAGCCGTGCGAACATGTTCAGGGTCCTTTCCGGGAGCGGGCCCGTTCAGATGTCGAGGGTCTCGGCCTGCGGCTGCTCGACCACAGCGGCAACACGGCGAGAGAGCTTGGGGGTGACCACCGCGCGCAGCTCGTCGAGTGAGTCGACGATCTCCACCGTGAAATCACCCCAGTCCTGGTCACCCTTGCCCAGGACGCCGCGCCAGTTCCGCCAGTCGGCGGCCAATTCCGACAGCACCGACAAATCGGACCAGTCCGCCTGCTGGCGGTGGACCACGAACTTGCCCTTGCGGCTGCGGTAGACCCGGACGACCTCCGTCCCGGACTTCCCGACCTCCCGGGCCTCCGCCAGGTAGCGACCGGTGAAGCGCTTGACGCGCAGGCCGCCGGGCCCGTCCTTCAGGCTGATCTCGCCGAACTCGCCGTCTGCCGTGATCACCTGAACCGGATCGGCGGACTGGCCCCGGTCCAGCGTCTCGGCCTGCTGATCGACCGGATGCGACTCGTCGGCCGGATTCTGTGCGCCACTTGCGTCGAAACTCTGCGGATCTGCGTTCATCTGTCCTTCTCCCGTTCATGCATTACTGCACACGTGCGCATTAGACGATCTCTGGCGCACGGCGTCACCCGTTCCGATCGGGTTGCGGTGAGCGCGAACTCGAGCCCACACCCCTCGTCGGACCGGCTCGACACCATCGTGGGGCGCTCAACTCACCACCCGATGGAGACTATACGTAGACGTATACATACAAAGCAAGACCCTTGGTTCCCGGCCGATGTTCGGGGGAACACAGCGCGCCGGCGACGGATGAACGTAGACTGGCGGCGATGTCTCGAAACGATAACGACGCTGTACCGCTTTCCGAGGTCACCGGCTCGCCTCGCCGGTTGCACGCCTACCTGGACGTCGCCGTTGTCGTGGTGGTGCTGGCCTGCACCAACCTGATCGCGCACTTCACCTCGACCTGGGCCAACATCGTGACCGTGCCTATCGCCGCGGTGGTCCTGGTGGCCATGATGCGGCGGCGCGGGCTCGGCTGGTCCGAACTCGGACTCTCACCGCGGCAATGGCGCAAGGGCACGCTGTACTCGGTCGCCGCCGTCGGCGTGGTGCTCGGCGCCGTCGCCATCGGCGCGCTGCTGCCGATTACGCGCCCGTTCTTTCTGGCCGATCGCTACGCCACGATTTCCGGCGCGCTGATCGCCTCCATGATCGTGATCCCTTTGCAGACAGCCATTCCCGAAGAGCTGGCGTTCCGCGGCGTCCTGCACGGGGCCCTCGACCGCGCCTATGGCGCGCGCGGCGTATTCGCCGCCGGGTCACTGCTTTTCGGCCTCTGGCATATCGCCTCGTCGCTGGGCCTGACCAGCAGCAACCGCGGGCTGAGCACATTCCTCGGTGGCGGCCTGGCCGGGCAGATCGGCGGCATCGCGCTCGCCGTCCTCGCGACCGCCGCGGCGGGCGCGGTATTCACCTGGCTGCGGCGGCGCAGCGGCAGCGTGCTCGCGCCGATCGCGCTGCATTGGTCGCTGAACGGGGCGGGCGCCCTGACGGCGGCGATTCTCTGGCATACCGCAATGGGCTGAACCGAACTCATGTTCGGTGTCGCCATTGACCACGGGTAGGTTACGGATTACTCTCACTGCGGTCACACATATGTTCGAGTAATCGGCTGTTGCGGATATTCGGCACCATACCTTCGTCATGGAAGGCTCGCGATGCGCGACGACCAGTCGGCCGGGAATGCAGAGATGTCAGCAGAGATCGCCGCGTTGGCCCAGCGGGTGGCGACCGCGCGTGGCAAGCTTCCGCTGCAGACCGATCCCGCCCTGTTCGACGAGATGTCCGAATCCGAGATCGCCGCCGAACGTGATCTGGCGGAATGGATTCGAGCGCAGCGCCGGCGGCAGCGACGCGGGGCGGTGGCCGCCGAACTGGCCGCGGAGAAGCGCGACCGCCGGGTCGAGCGTGCGCTGCGCCGGGCGGACGACGCGGATGCCCGCTGGCATCGCAAGGCACTCGCCGCGCGGCGCCGGGTCTCGAATCCCGATGCGCGCCTTGCCCAGCTGTACCGTCGCGCCGAATGGTCCTCGCGAGCCCTGATCGGCGTGGTGGTGCTCGGCATGGTGTGGGCGGGCGTCAACGTGCAGCAGAATCTGGTGCCCAGCGGCGACATGTCCGACCCGCTGTACTGGCTCAGCTACGGCTTCGAGGCGATGATCTCCATCCCGATCATCACCATCATGGTGGTGGCGACGACCGCGGCGCGCTGGGGGCGCGAAATCGCCAGGGGCAAGGTGGTTTTCCTGGAGGCGGCGCTGCTGGGCGTCACCATCGCCCTGAACGCGGGGCCACACCTCGCGGGCGGCGCCCCCGCCCGCGCCGCCGAGGCCGCCGTGGCGCCGGTCATGGTGGGCGTCGTGATCTGGCTGCACGCGTGGGTCTCCGCGCGCTACGCACAGCTGATCGACGCGATCCCGGATCACTCCACGGAGCAGCGCCGCACGGTCACCCACCGCATCGTCGACGCCTTCGCCCCGGTCCGCGGGGGGTCGGGCGAATCCCGCCACCTCTCCACGGCTCCCGAACAGTCTTCCGGCCCAATGCTTTCCGAACATCCGGCCGACAGCCGGGGGCGTCGGTCGGAGGCAACCGGGGTCCACCGGCGAGACGAAACCGCCGCTCCCCCCTCCGCAACAGACCATTCCCAGGTCAGCGGACACAACGGCCACGTGTACCCGCCGGACGGCTACCCGGCGGCCCAGCAGCACGGCCTCGGCTATTCGATGCACCCCGAGCACCAGACGTCCTACTCACAGTCGGCGCGAGACATTCGCGGAGACCACACTCACCCCGCAGATATCGCGCCCAGGACCAACGGCCGTAACTATGCTCCCGACGCCGAGACGCACCCCACGCCCGCGCCTTCCCGCAACGGCAACACGCACCCGTCGGCGGCGAACGGCTACCACCATGGCCGTCCGACCGCAGCCCACGCCGATCACGGCGACGGTGATCGCCAGCCAGAGACCCCCGCTACCAACGGTTTCGGCAACCACCCACACGACCTGCCCGCAAAAGACCTCGAGTCCAACGGGTTTCCCACGCCATCCCGCAGCATCGGCAGCAACCGGGTGGATCCACAGCGCGGCACCTCGCCGACAACGGGCGATTCAGGGCGCAACGGCAAGCCTGCGCCCCGGGCCAATGGGCAGCACGCGGACAGCGTTGCCGGGCAATATCTCTCGGACATGCAGTATCGGCTCGGAGAATCAGCAGGCTCGGATACCGAACGGGTGAGCCCACCGGACGACGAGGACAGCCGATCCAACGGCCGCGGGGGCGAGCGCCCCACTCCGGCCACCCCCATGGTGGAACCGGCGGACCCCATCGTCGAGCGGGAGACCGCGCCCGGCGACGACTCCGGTCCAGCGCCCGGCTCCACCGCGGAGCGCACAGACCCCGCCGCCGAGCCGGACACCCATCATTCCGGGCCGAACGGATCGCAGCCCGTCGCCGACGGTGGGACCAGCACAGACCGGCAGCACACAGGCAGCCGCCCCCGCAACCCTGAACCGCAGGGGCGCGACGACTCTCGGCACACCGCGAAGACGACCACGGCCGCGCACCCGTACGCCCGCCGACCCGCCGCGGTTCCCGAGTCGGCCGAGCCCGCGACGCCGACCGACACGGATCGGCCAGCGCCTACTCCCGACGTCTCCAAGTACCGGCGTCCCTACGCGGTGGTCGAGACCGAACCCGAAGCGGCCGAACCGGACTCGGGCGAGGTCCGGGCGAGCGCCGCCGACCTGGCCGCCGAGATAGACAACGTCGGGGTGTGGGCGGTGGCGCGCGAGATCTCCGAGCGCCGCCTGTCCAAACTTCCGGTGGAGCAACTCGCCGAGATACTCACCCTCGCCGACGAATCCTGGACCCCCGCCGCCATCGGCTCCTCCATCGGCCTACCCGGCTCCCGCATCCTCGGCATCCTCGAAGCCGCCCGCCGCATCCGCCTCCCCTACGCCATCAGCGGGTGACATTCGACCTAGGTTGGGCTTGCGGCATTGTTGCCAACGCCACAATCCAGGGCCGGACATACCGTGCGGCCCTGATCTCCCGTCAGCCACAACCGGAGCTATTGTTCGGCGAAGGCGAGTGGGCAGGCTCTCTCGATGCCCGCGCCTTCGCCAGGCGACATCGACCGATATCTCGTTGCGGCTGCCGTCTGATGGTGCTGACATGAGAGGACATGGCATCCGCATCCTTGGGTGAACTGGGGTTCATATGGATATCACCACGCTGGAACGGCTCTGCTGGACCTGGGGCGAGCGGGTGGCGGAACTGACGCCCGCGCAGTGGGCGACGCGCACGCGGCTTCCGGAATGGACGGTGCAGGATCTCGTCGCCCACATGGCGCCGGACAAGCAGGTACTGGACTTCCTGCGCGGGGAGCGGGTGGACTCACCCGCGGTGACCAGCGGCGCACAGTGGCTCCGGATCTTCAACGAACCGGGCGGGGCGGCGCACACACTGGCCGACGACGTCGCCGAGCAGGCGCAGCAGACCTCGGCGGTCGGCCCCGAGACGCTGGTCCGGCATTTCGCCGACGACGGCCCGGCGATGCTCGCGGAGCTGCGCGGGGCCGATCCCGCCGCCGGGCTGGTCCATCCGATCCTCGGCACCGTCAGCTTCCAGGCGCTGGCCGACACCATGATCGTGGAGGCCACCACGCACCTGCTCGACCTGGTCGACGCGATCGGAGGCGACCCGCCGCCGCGGGTTGGGCTGCGACGCACAGTCGAAATACTTTCCGCGATACCGGATCCGGTCGCCTTCATCGAAGCCGCCACGGGGCGTTCACATGCCCCGGTGCTGCCCGTTATGCGTTGACGGCCCTACTCGGAATCCCGTGCGGGACCGGCGACTCCGACCGCCTCCGCCCCCTCGCGGGCCGAAATACCCTCATGCTCCGGGCGAATGGTGACATCCGCGGCGCCACTGCGAGCCGAGGTCGTACCGGCCCGGGTCCACGGCGTCGGGGAAGACTCCGGCGGCGCAGCACCGTCATTCGTCGCGACGGTGGCGTCATCCCCTGCGGCAGCGGGCCTCTCGCCACCGTCCGACTGCTCGGCGCCTGCGGCCTGTTCGGCCATTTCGTCCAGTGCGGCGAGGCGTAGTCGTTCGGTCACCTCGTTGAAGATGTAGAAATTTGGGATGGTTTCGACCGCGACGAGCGAAACCCATTGGCCTGCGGCCTTGATGCAGACCAGGCCGTGGTGCGCCTCGATTCGCTGGATGTGCTCCCACGGATACGAGGTCTCGGCGAAGGTGAGGCAGTTCAGATCCACCGTGATGTCGCCGAAGCTAATCGTTTGCTCACCATCGATGGCGGCGACCACATGCGGCAATTGCGTTGCCGTAACCGCGGATTGGATCGCCGGGCCCCATTCCTTGGCGCCGTCGAAGATCGACTCGTCGAAGGCGGCGGTACTGTTTCCGGGGCCCGTCAGTGTGAACGAGTAGTCGGTCGCCGCGGCGGCCGCGTTGTGGAACGGAATGACCTGCTGCCGGACCTCGAGGGTATCCCAGCGAAACGCCACGATCTTCTCGACCCCGCGGTACACGGTCATGCCGTAATCGAACAGATCCAGTCGCGCCCTGCGGCTACCGCGGTTGCGGCGACCGCGCAGGAATGCGACCGCGGCGGGCACCAGCGCCAGCGCGCCGACCGCCCCGCTGCCCACGAGTGATCCGGCGGCCGCGCAGAGCCCGCCCACGACGACCAGCCCGCCCGCCACCAGCGCGCAGCCGCGCACCACGGTGTCTCCACTCATCGGCGGCGGCAGAAACGTCTGGCGGTGTTCGCCCAGCTTGTCGTGCTCGGCCATGAGGTAGATCAGCTGCGACAGGGGTACCGTTCGCCGACCTGCGGTTCCCCCGGTCTCGCGCTCCTGCGTACTCGGGGTGGTCAATTGTCCCTCCAACGGACGGTTGGTTCCGCGCGGATCGTATTCGACTCGACGGAATCCCGCCACTACTCCACGCGGTTCGGTGGCAACCAATAATGCGCGGCTTCGGATTTCGATCACTTACCGAGGGCGAGGTTTCCTGTCCGCCATCAGCTCTCACAAGCGAGTTCAATCCTTCAGCACTATTGAAGGTTGGCGGCTACTCCGCTGACCTTTGGGGCGACATGAGCGAGTCTACTACTACACGTAATAAATTCGGGTCGAGCTTGGGATCGGTCTCGCGGCGGTCGGCGCCGTCGCGGGGCGTGTCACGGCCCCGCAACGCTCGTCCCCACCTCGAATACCGGGGGCGTTCCACGGAATTCATCAGGGCGGGCATCGCCACGACGGCGCAATCGCAGGCCCTGGTCCTCGCTTGCTGCGATATCGCGCGGCCCGACCGCGCCGCGCTGCGGGATCTGCTGGCGGCCTGGACAAATCACCGCGGCGGCACTCGCGATAGACGACAAGGTGCCCGAATAACCAGGTGTACCAGCCGGATTCAGCACACACACCAACCTCGAACTCTGGCCACCCACAACGCATTACGGAGGAATTCATGACCGACCAAGGCGTCACATTCATCAACGCGATCGAACCGCCCGCCGAGCAGGTCGACGAGTTCATCGAACAGTGGCGCGAGCGCGTGGCCCTGATACGCACCGCCCCAGCTCCCGTGACGTCCGCCCGCACCTCATGCCCATCTGGGTGAAGTCCCAAAGAATCTCGACATCGGAACGAAGCGCTTCGGGCAACAGCGCGGCGACACCGAGCCATCGGGCCAGACGGGCGCTCTTGCTGGGCGGGTCTGCCCGGTACCCCGGTATGGCAAACGGTGAACAGTATGGCTCCCGAGGCTGAGGTGTGTTTGGTCGGAGCCTCCTAGCGTAGGTTCGGCCACGCTATCGAAGGGACGGAAATGCGCAGGTATACCTACATCTTCGGTGCGCTCTGCGCCACGACTGCCTTGACCTTGTGTTCGTGCGGAGTGGGGGATCGCGCGGATGCCGAGGACCAGCCGAGCTATGTCGAGGTACGAAACGTGCTGCACCGGTTGACCACCGCCGACGGCGCACCGGGGGCGCTGTTGGAGGTGCGCGACGCACAGGGGCGACGGACCGTGCTGACGAGTGGTGTCGCGGATATCGAGACCCGCGCGCCGATGTCCGGCGACGAGCGGTTCCGCATCGGCAGCATGACCAAGACGTTCACCGCGACCGTGGTGCTGCAGCTCGTGGGCGAGCAGCGGGTGGCACTCGACGCGCCGGTCGAGCAGTACCTGCCCGGAACGATTCGGGGCAACGGCAACGACGGGCACGACATCTCGGTGCGGCAGCTGTTGCAGCAGACCAGCGGGCTGCCCGACTACCTGGACTATCTGCCCCTAGAGCAGGTCCTGAGTAATCCACTCGTCCACCATGATCCACTGGAACTGCTGAACCTGGCGCTGGCCCACCCGCGGCAGTTTCCGCCGGGAACCGCCTGGCAGTACTCCAATACGAATTATCTGCTGGCCGGAATGCTCATCGAGAAGGTCACCGGCCGGCCGTACGAGGAGGCGATCGAGCAGCGTATTGTCCGGCCGCTCGGCCTGCGCGGTACCTCGGTTCCCGGAGACGAACCGAGCATCCCGGGCGATCACCCGCAGGGCTACGGTCGGCAGGGCGAGTCCGGGCCCATCGACCTGACCGAGTTCAACCCGTCGATCGCGGTCTTCGGCGGGGGGATCATCTCCAGCGCCGCGGATCTGAACCGGTTCCTCGACGCCTTGGTGAACGGCGGCCTACTGCGCGCACCCGAACTCCGGGAGATGATGGCAACCCGGCCGACCGGCAATTCGCACAGCGATGCCTACGGGCTGGGCCTGCAGAGCACGCCGCTGCCCTGCGGCGGCCTGCACTGGGGCCACGACGGCGGTATCCCGGGCTACCAGACGATGGGCGCGACCACGACCGACGGCCGCAGCGCGACGATCATGGTCAACCTCCACCCCGGCGAGACCGACGCCCAGAACGCGGATATCCGCACCGCCCTCGCTACCGCGCTGTGTACGAACGACCCGGCGACACCGGCGCCCTGAACACGACGAAGGCCCGCTTCCCAATCAGGAAGCGGGCCTTCGCTTTACAGACCTCAGCCGAGGCGGAGCAGGCTTACTTGGCCTTCTCCAGGACCTCCACCAGCCGCCACCGCTTGGTGGCGGACAGGGGGCGGGTCTCCATCAGCTGGACGCGGTCGCCGACGCCGGCGACCTCGTTCTCGTCGTGCGCCTTCACCTTCGAGGTGGTGCGGATGATCTTGCCGTACAGGGGGTGCCGGTTACGGTCCTCCAGTTCGACGACGATCGTCTTGTTCATCTTGTCGGAGACGACGTAGCCGACGCGAACCTTGCGGCTGCCACGATTCTCCTCCTTGGCCGGCGTCTTGGCCGGGCCTTTAACGTCGCTCATGCGGCGTCTCCCTTGCCTTCAGGACCGGAGGCCAGGCCGAGCTCGCGCTCACGCATGACCGTGTAGATGCGCGCGATCTCGTGACGGACCACGCGCAGGCGCCGGTTGTTCTGCAACTGGCCGGTCGCCATCTGGAAGCGCAGGTTGAACAGCTCTTCCTTGGACTCGCGCAGTTTCGCGACGAGCGCGTCGTTGTCGAGCTCGCGGAGCTCTGCGGCCGGGTTGGCGGTAGCCATCAGAACTGCTCCTCCCTGGTCACGATCCTGCACTTCATCGGGAGCTTGTGCATCGCGCGGCGCAGCGCCTCGCGAGCGGTCTCCTCGTTCGGGTACGACATCTCGAACATGACCCGGCCGGGCTTCACGTTCGCGACCCACCACTCGGGCGAACCCTTACCGGAACCCATGCGGGTCTCGGCGGGCTTCTTGGTCAGCGGGCGATCCGGGTAGATGTTGATCCAGATCTTGCCGCCACGCTTGATGTGGCGGGTCATCGCGATACGCGCCGACTCGATCTGCCGGTTGGTGACGTAGGCCGGCTCCAGAGCCTGGATGCCGAACTCGCCGAACGCCACCGAGGTGCCGCCCTTGGCCATACCGGACCGCTTGGGGTGATGCTGCTTGCGGTGCTTGACCTTGCGAGGCATCAGCATTGGTCAGCCCTCCTTGGACTCTGCCGGAGCGTCGGCCACCGCTGTCGCGGCACCCGCACGCCCGGCCTCAGTGCTGGTCGCGGTGGTACCGGACGAACCGGACCGCCGCGGACGGCTCGGCCGCTCACGACGCTCGCGACGCTCACCGGCCGGCGCGGCTGTGACCTCGCGCTTGCCGCCGACGATGTCGCCCTTGTAGATCCAGACCTTCACGCCGATGCGGCCGAAGGTGGTCTTCGCTTCGTACAGGCCGTAATCGATGTCGGCGCGCAGCGTGTGCAGCGGCACCCGACCCTCCCGGTAGAACTCCGAGCGCGACATCTCGGCGCCACCGAGGCGGCCCGAGCACTGCACGCGGATGCCCTTGACGTTCGGCGAACGCATGGCCGACTGGATGGCCTTGCGCATCGCGCGACGGAACGCCACACGGTTCGACAGCTGCTCGGCCACGCCTTGGGCAACCAGCTGCGCATCCGACTCGGGGTTCTTGACCTCGAGGATGTTCAGCTGCACCTGCTTCTTGGTGAGCTTCTCCAGCTCGGCGCGGATGCGGTCGGCCTCGGCGCCGCGACGACCGATCACGATGCCCGGACGCGCGGTGTGGATATCCACCCGGACGCGATCACGAGTGCGCTCGATCTCGACCTTCGAGATGCCCGCCCGCTCCATGCCGGTCGACAGCAGCTTGCGGATCGCGACGTCTTCCTTGACGTAGTCCTTGTACTGCTTGTCGGCGTACCAGCGGGACTTCCAGTCGGTGGTGATACCGAGGCGGAAGCCATGGGGATTGATCTTCTGTCCCATTTACTTAGCCCCTCCCTTCCGGCGGCTGCGAGCCGGGGCGGCGCTGGCGACGCTCTCGACCTCGATGGTGATGTGGCTGGTGCGCTTGCGAATCCGGAACGCGCGACCCTGGGCCCGCGGCTGGAAACGCTTCATGGTCGCACCCTCGTCGACATAGGCCGTCGAGATGACCAGGGTGTCCGGGTTCAGGCCGAGGTTGTTCTCGGCGTTCGCCGCGGCGCTGGCCACGACCTTGGCGACCGGCTCGCTCGCGGCCTGCGGCGCGAACCGCAGGATGTTCAGCGCATCCTCGACCCGCTTGCCGCGGACCAGGTCCACGACCCGGCGGGCCTTCATCGGCGTCACGCGGACGAACTTGGCGGTCGCGCGCGCGGTCGGGTTCTGAGTTTCAGTGCTCATCGCCGCTTGCTCTTCCGATCTTCCTTGACGTGGCTCTTGAAGGTCCTGGTCGGCGCGAACTCACCGAGCTTGTGCCCGACCATGTTCTCCGACACGAACACCGGCACGTGCTTGCGGCCGTCGTGGACGGCGAAGGTGTGGCCGATGAAATCGGGGATGATGGTCGAACGACGCGACCAGGTCTTGATGACCTGCTTGGTGTTCTTCTCGTTCTGGACGTCCACCTTCTTGAGGAGGTGTTCGTCGACGAACGGGCCCTTCTTCAGGCTGCGTGGCATGTCTTAACCTCCTCTTCAGCGCTTCTTGCCGCGACGGCGGACGATGAGCTTGTCGCTCGGACGGTTGGGTTTACGGGTGCGGCCCTCGGGCTGACCCCACGGGCTGACCGGGTGGCGACCACCGGAGGTCTTGCCCTCACCACCACCATGCGGGTGGTCGACGGGGTTCATCACGACACCGCGGACGGTGGGGCGACGGCCCTTCCAGCGCATGCGCCCGGCCTTGCCCCAGTTGATGTTCGACTGCTCGGCGTTGCCGACCTCGCCGACGGTGGCGCGGCAGCGCACGTCGACGCGGCGGATCTCGCCGGAGGGCATACGCAGGACGGCGTAGGCGCCTTCCTTACCCAGCAGCTGGATGCTCATACCCGCGGCACGGGCCATCTTGGCGCCTCCGCCCGGACGCAGTTCCACCGCGTGGATGGTGGTACCGGTCGGGATCGAGCGCAGCGGCAGGTTGTTGCCCGCCTTGATGTCGGCGCCGGGGCCGGACTCGATCTTCGTGCCCTGGGTGACGTTCTTGGGCGCGAGGATGTAGCGCTTCTCGCCGTCCGCGTAGTGCAGCAGGGCGATGTTCGCGGTCCGGTTGGGGTCGTACTCGATGTGCGCGACCTTGGCCGGGATCCCGTCCTTGTCCAGGCGACGGAAGTCGATGATGCGGTAGGCACGCTTGTGACCGCCACCGCGGTGGCGAGTCGTGATGCGGCCGTGCGCGTTACGTCCGCCGGACTTGGACAGCGGGCGCAGCAGCGACTTCTCGGGTGTCGAGCGGGTGATCTCGGCGAAGTCGGAAACCGACGACCCACGCCGTCCCGGCGTAGTCGGCTTGTACTTACGGATAGCCATGAGTTCTTCTCTGCTTTCTGGAATCCCCGCCGCTTACGCGACCGGGCCTCCGAAGATCTCGATGGGCTTGCTGTCGGCCGAGAGGGTCACGAGCGCGCGCTTGGTGCTCTTGCGCTGTCCGTAACCGGCGCGGGTCCGCTTGCGCTTGCCCTGACGGTTGGCGGTGTTGACGCTGGTCACCTTCACGCCGAAGACCTTCTGCACGGCGATCTTGATCTGCGTCTTGTTCGCGTCCGGATGCACCAGGAAGGTGTAGGTGCCCTCCTCGATCAGCCCGTAGGACTTCTCGGAGATGACCGGCGCGAGCAGGATGTCGCGGGGATCGGCGATGGTGGTCACTTGCTGTCCTCCTGTGCAGCCTCAGCGGGCCCGTGCACGAAGGCGTTCAGGGCCTCCACGCTGAACACGATGTCGTCGCTGTTCAGCACGTCGCGGGTGTTGAGCTGGTCCGGCGCGATCGGGTGCACGTTCTGCAGGTTCGCGACGCTCTTCCACGCGGTGAGATCCTCGCGGCCCACCACGACCAGCAGCTTCTTGCGGTCGGTCAGCTCGGCCAGGAAGCTCTTGGCGCTCTTGGTCGAAGGCGTCTGTCCCGCGACCAGTTCGGTGACGACGTGGATCCGCTCGCTGCGCGCGCGGTCCGACAGTGCGCCACGCAGGGCGGCGGCCTTCATCTTCTTCGGCAGGCGCTGCGAGTAGTCGCGCGGCTGCGGGCCGTGCACGGTGCCACCGCCGGCGAACTGCGGGGCGCGGGTCGAACCCTGGCGGGCGCGGCCGGTGCCCTTCTGGCGATAGGGCTTCTTGCCACCGCCACGGACGTCGCCGCGGGTCTTGGTGGCGTGCGTGCCCTGGCGCGCGGCGGCCTCCTGGGCCACGACGGCCTGGTGCATCAGCGCGATGTTCGCGGTCACGTCGAAGATCTCCGCGGGGAGTTCGACGGTGCCGTTGGTCTTGCCGCCCGGCTCTTTCACCGGCAGCGTCAGATTGGTCTTGGTTTCGGTGCTCACGCGCGTGCACCACCCTTCACTGCGCTCTTGACGATCACGATGCCGCCCTTGCGGCCCGGGATCGCGCCCTTGATCAGCAGCAGACCGTTCTCGGCGTCCACCTTGTGGACCGAGAGGTTCTGCGTGGTGACGCGGTCGTTGCCCATCCGGCCCGACATCCGCATGCCCTTGAACACGCGGCCCGGGGTGGCGCAACCACCGATCGAGCCCGGACGGCGGTGCACGGCCTGCGCACCGTGCGAGGCGCCCTGGCCACGGAAGCCGTGGCGCTTCATGGTGCCCGCGAAGCCCTTGCCCTTGCTGGTGCCGGTCACGTCGACGTAGGTGCCCTCTTCGAACACGTCGGCGGAGAGTTCCTGGCCGACCTCGAAGGTCGAGGCGTCGGCGACGCGGATCTCCACGACGTGGCGGCGCGGGGTGACACCGGCCTTGGCGAACTGCCCGGCGACGGGCTTGATCACCTTGCGCGGGTCGATGGCGCCGAAGGCGAGCTGCACGGCGCTGTAGCCGTCGCGCTCCTCGGTGCGAATCTGGGTCACGACGTTCGGCCCGGCCTTGACGACGGTCACGGGAACGACGCGGTTCTTCTCGTCGAAGACCTGGGTCATACCCAGCTTGGTGCCCAGGATTCCGGCCGCAGGCCTGTTCTTGTTGTCAGTCATATCTGCAGTCCCCGTCACTGAATGTTGACGTCGACGCTGGCCGGGAGGTCGATGCGCATGAGCGCGTCAACCGTCTTCGGCGTCGGGTCGAGGATGTCGATCAGCCGCTTGTGCGTGCGCATCTCGAAGTGTTCGCGCGAGTCCTTGTACTTGTGCGGCGAACGGATGACGCAGTACACGTTCTTCTCGGTCGGCAACGGCACCGGCCCGACGACACGGGCACCGGTGCGGGTCACCGTCTCGACGATCTTGCGCGCAGAGGCGTCGATCGCCTCATGGTCGTAGGCCTTGAGCCTGATGCGGATCTTTTGTCCCGCCACGCTGAGTGTCCTTTTCTCCGCTTGCGTTGTGTTCCGGAAGTCGCCTCCCGAAGCACCCTCATTTGCATGCCCGAACCTGAGAAGTCACAGCTGACGCATCCGTCTAGACCACGACCGGGGCTGACCCGATCCCTCGCCGCTGTTCATCTGTCATGGTTCTTCCGGTCCACGCGGTCGGGCGTGTCGCACGTCCGCTCATTCGTCGGCCCGGGAAATATCTTCCTTATGAGCCTCGGAACGTTCGTCCCGGACGTATCCACGCCGGACTCGACGGGATACTTGGTGGGTACTGCTCACCCGACACCTTCGAGCCGCATATCCACAGGACATACGCCACCCGGAGCAGGCAACCCGAACAGTATGCATGAGCCGCCGACGCGACTTCAAATCGGGGTCCCTGTGATCCTCCCGACCCCGGCGACCAACCCTTGTCGCACCCCTTACTTGCTCACGCACCCCGTACAGGCACTGCACCGGGTGCGGGAACGAACGCGGGGTGCGGGAAACGGGGACGGTCGCGGGCGCGGAACTTACTCAGAAGTAAGATGCGGGTATGACGAACGAGACCGCTACCTATCGCGGCTGGAAGAAGCTGCCGGACAACAAGCTCGGGCATGCGCTGTTCTCACTGGGCATGGTGGCCCGGGTGCCGTACTTCGGGACCGTGGTGCCGAGCGTGGTGCGGCTGGAGCCGGGGCTGTGCGAGGTGACGGCCCCGAAGTGGTTCGGCATCCACAACCACCTGGGCACCTTCCACGCCATCGCCGCGTGCAATCTGGCCGAGGTGGCGATGGGAATGCTGAGCGAGGCGACGGTGCCGACCACGCACCGCTGGATCCCCAAGGCCATGAACGTCCAGTACCTGGCCAAGGCCGGGTCGGGGCTACGGGCGATCGCCCAACTCCCCGAAGTCCCCGACTTCGCCGAGATCACCGAGGGACAGGATCTGATCGTCCCCGTCTCGATCTACGACAAGTCCGGGATGGAGGTTGTGCACGCCGATATCACCACGTGGGTCACACCGAAGTAGGGGCGCGCCGCTTCGTCGCATCGCTGAGCCATGCCGCCTCCCCTGATCTCCCGTCAGGCTATGCCGCCGCCCCTGATCTCCCGTCAGGCCATGCCGCCGCCCCTGATCTCCCGTCAGGCCATGCCGCCGCCCCTGATCTCCCGTCAGGCCATGCCGCCGCCCCTGATCTCCCGTCAGGCCATGCCGCCGCCCCTGATCTCCCGTCGTCGCGGCCCCCTAGGGCCGCGACGACGGGATCTCGGGTTGTTCCTGCGCCGCATTGCTGTTGGTGATCGGGGTGGCTGATTGAATGGGGTTATGAGTACGCCGCGTGTCCGGGAAGCCGATGTGTGTGTTGTCGGGCTCGGACCCGCAGGACGGGCGCTGGCGCATCGGGCTGCGCGGGCGGGGCTGGATGTGGTGGCGGTGGATCCGCGGCCGGAGCGGCTGTGGCCGCCGACGTTTTCGTGCTGGATCGACGAACTGCCGGGGTGGCTGCCGTCGAGCGCTATCGCGCAGCGGATCGAGGCGCCGGTGGTGTGGACGAAATCCGCGCATCGCATCGAGCGGCCGTATTGCGTGCTGTCGAAACAGGGGCTGCGCGACGCGCTTCCCCTCGATGACGCGACGGTCGTGGCGGGGCGGGCGGCCAGTGTGGAGGCGCATCGGGTCGAGTTGAAGGACGGCAGCGTGATCACGGCCTCGGCCGTGGTCGATACCCGTGGCCTGCCCTCCCCCGGCTCGCGCCGCACCGCCAGCGCGCACGGCATCTTCGTCGATGCCGAGCGCGCGGCGCCGATGGTCGCCGGCGGCGAAGGGCTGCTGCTGGATTGGCGCGACGAGAACGGCGCCGGGCCCGGCGAGCCGCCGTCGTTCCTGTACGCGGTGCCGCTCGGCGACGGCACGGTGATCTTCGAGGAGACCAGCCTCGGGCTGCGCGGCGGGATGCCGCAGCACGAGTTACGCCGCCGCACGCTGAATCGGCTTGCCGCCCACGGCATCCGGCTGCGCGGCGACGAGCCGACCGAGGCGGC
Source organism: Nocardia thraciensis (assembly GCF_054782435.1). Taxonomy (NCBI): domain Bacteria; kingdom Bacillati; phylum Actinomycetota; class Actinomycetes; order Mycobacteriales; family Nocardiaceae; genus Nocardia; species Nocardia thraciensis. The sequence continues at coordinate 20,664 of NZ_BAAGSM010000010.1, read as the reverse complement.
CCACTACCCACTGGACCAGCCGCCGCCCGAACGCAGCGCGGCCGGTCCGGTTCCGTTCGGCTCCCGCGGCGGCATGATGCATCCGTGCACCGGCTACAGCGTGGCCGCGTCGCTGGCGCTGGTGGACACCGCCGTCGACGCGCTGCGCGGCGGTGCGGATCCGGTTGCGGCGCTGTGGCCTTGGCAGGCGCGGCTGGTGTACTGGATGCGCATGCGCGGGGTGTACGGCCTGGGCAGGCTCACCACCGCGCAGGCGACGTCCATGTTCGAGGCGTTCTTCACCGCCTCGCCGCGCCAGCAGCGCGCCCTGCTGTCCGCCCACGCCGACTACGCGCCGCTGGCCGCGGTGCTGTTCATGACGGTGGCGCGCACCTGGCCGTTCCGCTGGCGCTACGACCTCGTCGGCTGGACCAACCGAAACCGTTGGGTGGGTTACGAATACGCCCCGCCGGGGGGCACGGACCCGAACGACGGCTCGCTGGAGACCGGGCAAGCGTCTGCGCGCCGGATCACTCCCGGGGCGTAGAGCACCGGCCCCCCGAGCCTTGCTCACACCCAGTTCTCGGACCAGTATTTCCAGATGACCGGGGCGTAGGCGGCCAGCGGCGGTACCCGAATGTCCGTGCCAGCCAGTGCCGCATCGGTGTTGCGGGAGTCGAACCAGCAGCCGAATTCGCTGTGCTCGAGTACATCTCGCGGTACGCCGACCCGCGGCAGCATCCAGCCGATGCCGGGCAGGCGCAGCATCATGTCGAGGGTCGGCTTCGGCATCACCTCGACCAGGTGCGGGGCTCCGGCCTCGTCGGCGAACAGGTTGAGCACGTCGGCGGCGCTCTGCCTGCGCGGGTCGACCAGGTGGAAGGTGGCGCCCGGTTCGGCCGGGCCGTGGGCGATGTGGGCCAGCGCCCGGGTCACGAAATCCACCGGCACCATATTGGTTTCGCCGAGCTTCGGCACCAGCAGCGGCAGGATCCGGGGCAGTTGGGCAGCCATCCGCAACAATCGGAAGAAGTAGTACGGTCCCGAGATCCGATCGATCTCGCCGGTGCGGGAGTGGCCGATCACGATCGACGGGCGGTAGACGCGCCAGGGCACCCGCGCCTGCTCCCGGACCACTCGCTCGGAGTCGAACGCGGCCCGCTGGTAGGGCGTGCGCGGCGTCTGCCCAATGTCGAACATGTCCTCGGTGAACAACCCCTCCGCCGCACCGGCCACCTCGACGGTGGAAACATGGTGCAGCGCACCGGCTTTCAGCCGTGCGGCGACATCGACCAAGTGCCGGGTGCCGCCGGGCACGGCGCTGTCGAGACCGGCGGCCAGATGGAATACGTGGTCGATCGAACCGCGATGCGCCGCAATCCAATCCGGATCGATATCGAGGCCGGGGGCGCCGAGGTCGCCCCGCACGGGCCGCACCCGGTCGCCACCGCCCCACTCCCGCGCGCAGCGATCGAAGCGATAGGCCGAGTCGGCTCCTGGCCGCACCAGCACGAATATCTCACCGTTACATTTCAGCAACTCCGGAACGAGATACCGACCGATGCACCCGCTCGCCCCGGTAACCAGGTAAGCCATAACGCCACCCTAGCGCGCACCCCCGACCAAGATCGGTAACCGAGTTGCGCGCCATTCGCCAACTATCCCACCACTCCCGCACCTCCCCCGACTTGCCCACCACGCCCTACCCCGCCCCCAACGTCCTGCACCTCGCCCCGGTGTCCTGCACCTCAATTCCCCGCGTGCTGCACCTCAATACCCCGCGTGCTGCACCTCCATTCCCGGCGGACTACACCTCGATCCCCGGCGAACTACACCTCAACCCCCAGCGCACTACACCCCAATACCCGGCGAACTACATCCCCAAAACCCGCGCACTACATCCCAATTCCGGCGTGCCGCACCTCAATCCCCGCGTGCCGCACCTCAATCCCCGCGTGCCACACCTCAATTCCCGGCATGCTTTTGGCCGGGATCCGCTCGTCATGAGTGGATCCCGGCCAAAGCGTGACGGGCGGGCGGGAGTTGCCTGCCGGCGAGCGGGAGTCAGCGGGCCGGGTAGTGCTGGTCCAGCCACTCTTCGAAGGTTGGGCCTGCGATGAGCGCTTCGGGGCCGGGGAGCAGAGCGCCGGTTGCCTGCGGTTCGCGGTTTGGATCCTCCTCGACCACGACCTCCTGGACCTGGGCCGGGGCGCCGCGGCGCTCGGCGAGCCTGGCCGTGGCGGCGGCGAGGTTCAGCTCCTGTGGACCGGCGATCTCGACGCGGTCCGCGCCGCCCTGCTCGACCACCATCTCGGCCAGCTTCTCGGCGACGGTGCGGGCGGCGACCAGCTGGGTCCGCATCTTCGGGACGTAGGCCGTATCGCCCTGGGTGGTCCAGTCGAGCATCATCTCGGTGAACTCGTGGAACTGCGCGGCACGCAGCACTCGAACCGGAACGGGCCCTTCCTGATAGGCGCGCTCGTGCGCCAGCTTTCCCGCGAAGTGGCCCGCGGTGAACTTGTCGATGCCGATGATCGAGACCGCCACGATCCGCCGCACCCCCGCCACGGCCGCCTCCCGCTGCACGTTGTGCCCGATGGTCCGGAAGTAGTCGGTGACCGCCTCGGTCTCGGTCGTCGACGCGTTGATCGCGTCCACCACCACCTGCACTCCCGCCAGCGCCTCGGCCAGCCCGGTTCCCGCGTACGCGTCGACCCCCGCGGTCCGGGTCGCCTCGACAACCTCGTGCCCCTGGTTCTTCAGCACATCGACAACCTCGCGGCCGATCCGCCCGCTGGCACCCAGTATTGCAACCCGCATCTCACGCTCCCTTGTCTCGGTATGTCACGAGGTTGACGCCGCAGCGCGGCGGAGTGTGACATCCGCAGGGATTCCGGCGAAAAGCATGCCGGAATGACGAGACGCGGGGGCCATGAACTGCAGGAATGACGAGACCGCGGGCGACGAACGACCCGAACCACGAGACACGGGGCAACGAGTCAGCCCGAACGACGAGACGGCGCGGTGCGCTCAGCTAGCTGAATACGGCCTTCCGCTTCTGCAGCATCGCCATAGCGCCCTCCCTGAAATCCGCCGACTGCAGCAGTTCGATCTGCCCGGACTTCTCTGCGGCCAAGGCGGTATCGAGGGAGGCCAGCGCTGCCTGGTTGAGTGCGCGCTTGGTGAGCTCGAGGGCGCGGCGTGGTCCGGATGCGAGCTTCGCGGCGACCGACTCGACCCTGGCGTCGAGTTCGTCGGCGGGCAGCGCCCGGGTGAGCAGGCCGTGCCCGGCGGCCTCGGTCGCGGGCAGTCGCTCGCCGAGCAGCGCCATCTCGGCGGCCAGCGGGCGACCGGCGGCCGCGGCGACCATGGCGGCCGCCCCGCCGTCGGGCATCAGGCCGATGTTGACGAAGGCCAGCAGCAGGTAGGAGTCGTCGGCGGCGTAGGTGAGGTCGGCGGCCAGGGCCAGGGCCACGCCGATTCCGGCGGCGGCGCCCCGCACCCGCGCGACCACGGGCACCGGCGCGTCGACGATGGCCCGCACCAGCCGGTTCGCGGAGTCCATGGTCATGGCGGGGGTGATCCCGCGCTGCGCCTCGGCGGCCGTGGCGGACAGGTCGGCGCCGGTGCAGAAGTCGCCGCCCTCGCCGGTGAGCACGATCGCGCGCACGGACGAATCCGCGGCGGCGGCGAGGAAGGTGTCGCCGAGGCCGACCATCGTGTCGTAGTCGATGGCGTTCTTGCGCTTGGGGTTGGTGATCGTGACGCGCAGCACGGGCCCGTCGTGAACGGCGCTGAAACCGGTCGGGGCGGTCGTGTGGTCGGTCGTACTCATGGCTACTCCCAGAAAGGCCGCCAGCGCTGGCGGCGTCGCGAGAATGATGGTTAACTTTGCGAATTGTGGTTAACTTATGTTGACTTGTCCGGCGCTGTCAACAACGACGGCACGGCAGAAGGAGAGGTGTATGGTCGCGGATCGCAGCGAGGCCGGGCTCGCTTCCGCGCGACCGGACAGCCCCGCGGCCGGGCGCCGCCCGATCCAGCGGCGGCCCAAGAACCGCAAGGCCCAGATCGTGCGGGTCGCGGCCCGCGCCTTCAGCGAGCGCGGCTACCACCCCGTCGGCGTCGACGAGATCGCGGCCGAGGTGGGCATCTCCGGACCGGCCCTGTACCGCCACTTCACCAACAAGTACGCGCTGCTGGTGGCGGCCGCCGAGGCCGGTGCGCAGCAGTTGCTCGACACCGCGCAGGCCGCCGACGACCCGCGATCGGATCCGGAATCGCGACTCACCACGCTGATCCGCGCCCTGGCCGAGCACACCATCGAGGTGCGCCGCGAGGGCGGGTTGTACCGCTGGGAGCGCCGCTATCTGGAGCGCGAGGACCGCGCGCGAATCCGTGTCATCTACGCCGGACTGCACGAGACCGTGGAGAACGCGATCGCGCCGCTGCGCCCGGACGCCTCCCCCGCCGACATCCAGATTCTCGCGACCGGGATGCTCGGCGCGATCGGCAGCATCACCGCACACCGCACCGCGCTGTCCACGGCCCGGCTCACCGAGCTGCTGCAGGACATCTGCCGGGCGATCCTGCACACCGAGCTGCCCCCGCCGCCCGCGCGGGAGACGGCCGAATCGGCGGTCCGCGGGCTGCCGTTGAGCAGCAAACGCGAACAGCTGCTCACCGAGGCGATCCGGATCTTCGGCCGACAGGGCTACCACGAGGCCAGCATCGAGGAGATCGGCGCGGCCGTCGGCATCAACGCCTCCAGCGTGTACCGCTACTTCACCAGCAAATCGGACCTGCTGGCCGCGGCCTTCCACCGCACCGGCGAGCGGGTCGCGATCGCCAACTCCGAGGCGCTGGCCGACGCGACCGGCCGCGCGGACGCCGCGCTGCGCATCGCCGCCCGCTTCGCGCGGCTCACCTTCGCGATGCCGGAGATCCTGCCGGTCTACTTCGCCGAGTTCTCGAATCTGCCCGCCGCCGAACAGCAGAAGCTGCGGTCCATCCAGCGCCAGAACGTACTGGAGTGGGCGCATCTGCTCGACGGCGATCCGGCCGAGGCGCGCTTCCGGGTGCACGCCGCCATAGCCCAGGTCGTGGACGTCGGCCGCCGCATGCGTTTCGACAGCCGCCCGGAAACCCTGGCCCGGATGCAGGCCATGATGAAAGCCGTGCTGCTGGGCGAGGAGTCGCCGGGCGAATAGACCTCAGGCCGTCTCGGCGGCCCGCCGATAGCCGCGCACGGCCGGGTAGGCGAAGATCGCGATCGCTCCGAGTGTCCAGGCCAGGGTCTTCAGCAGCGGCTCGGCGACCGGACCATCGAAGGCGAGCCCTTTCATCGCATCGATGGCCGTGCTCATCGGCTGATTCTCCACGGTGTTCTGCAACCACATCGGATACGCGAACACCGGCACGAATCCGGAATTGAAGAACATCAGCAGCGTGGTCACGATACTGATGGTGGTCACCAGCACGACGCCTTCCGAAACCGTCGCGAGCGCCGTCACCATCACCGCGAATGCCAGCCCGAACAGAACGGGGATGGCGAACAGCGCCACAGACGCCAGCGGGCCGTTCCAGAAGCGGAAGCCGATGCACACGCCGACCACGACGACTCCGACCGTGGTGACGAATACCCGGATGACCTCGGCCAGCAATCGTCCGGTGAGCCCCGAGGCGCGATGGGTCGGCATCGTCCAGAATCGGCTCAGCAGTCCCGATCGCTTCTCGTTCTGGAAACCGAGGGCGCTCACGATCCCCCCCGACATCGCCGCCACCAGCGTGACCAGCGCGACGAAGCCGTACACGCTGCGTGTTCCGGTCGCCCGATCGATCGAATCCCCCAGCACCACGCGGAACATCAGCAGCATCAACACCGGGTAGACCATCGACTGGATGGTGGTCGCGGGATCTCGCGTCCACACGGTCAGCAGCCGCTTGCACTGGATCAGGCTGTGCCGCGCCCACATCGCGACCGATCGCTCCGACCGCGCGGACACCACCGGCAGCGGCGCCTTCCACTCCGTCGAATCCTTGTCCGCGGCAATCGAATCCGCGCTCGCCTCGACCACGCTCACGACCGCCTCACACTCGCCCAGACCGCCAGCGGCACGAAGACGACCGCCATCGCGCCCAGCCACACCAGCGGCACCCACAGCACCTGCCAACTCACCCCACCCTGCGCCATATCCCGCATGGCGTAGGAGAATTGCGTGATCGGCTGATTACGCACGAACGGCCGGATCCACACCGGAAAGCCGCTTTCCGGAACGAATCCGCACGACAGCATGCCGAAGATCAGGGTCGGCAGCGTCAACGCCTGGCTCAGCGATTCCGGGCTCTTGGTGAGGCTGCCGAGCGCGTCGGCGCCGATCGCCAATACCGTGCCGACCGCCAGCGCGAATACGCAGAACAACACCGCCTGCTCGAATCCGGCGATGAACCGGAACCCGATGATATGACCGAAGCACAGGGCCGCGACCAACGAAATTCCTGAGCGCACCAGACCGGCCGATATCCGTGAGCTCAGCGGTACCAGCGATCCGATCGGCATCGTCCGCAGCCGGTCGCTCAATCCGGTCATCGACTCGGTGGCCGCCAGCTGCGCATTCGACATCATGGTGAACGCCATGGTCTGCAACACGATGATCGGCATGACGAACTGGGCGTAATCGATGCCGTTGCTCTTCATCACGAATCGCAGCGGCAGATAGAACCCGACGGTGAACACCAGGGGCGCGATAATCGCGACTACCAGTTCGCCCCGCGTCACCATGGTCCGCACGATGCGTCCGCTCAATGCCCGCCACTGCGCGAAACTCGACGGCCGCGCAGGTGGGATATCGGAGGACAGCAGGGTCTCGACAATTGCGGTTGGAGAACTCACTGATGTCCGCCCGAATGGCCGGTGATGGATAGGAATACGTCGTCCAGGGAAGGCCGCCGCAGCGCGATATCGGCCAGTTCCACGCCCGCGCCGTCCAGGCGACGCAGGGCCTCCGCGAGCGTCGCGGCGCCGTCGGGGGCCGGGATGGAGGCGCGATCGGCGCCGTCGGCCAGCAGATCCTTGCGGACCGCGGCGGGCACCAGGTCGCCGAGCGCCTCGATGGCCCGCACCAGGTGGGTCGGGTCCAGCGGCACGACCTCGCAGTAGTTGCCGCCGGTCTTGGACTTCAGCTCGTCGGCCGTGCCCTCAGCGATGACCGTGCCCTTGTCGATGACGATGATGTTGTCGCTGAGGACATCGGCTTCCTCGAGGTACTGCGTGGTCAGCAGCACCGTGATGCCCTGTACCTTGAGCGCACGCACGAGATCCCAGACGCCCTGGCGGCTGCGCGGGTCCAGGCCGGTCGTCGGCTCGTCGAGGAACACCACCTCCGGCCGCACCACCAGCCCGCACGCGATATCGACGCGGCGCCGCATGCCGCCGGAATAGTTCTTCACCGCGCGTCGGCCCGCGCCGACCAGGTCGAACTCCTCGAGCAGGATGTCGGCGCGCCGCCGGGCGGCCTTCTTGGTCAGGCCCATCAAGCGGCCGAACAGCTCCAGGTTCTCCCGGCCGGACAGGTTCTCGTCCAGGGCCGCGTACTGGCCGGTCATCATGATCGAGCGGCGGACGCCGGCCGGGTCCTTCTGCACGTCGTGCCCGGCGACCTCGGCGGTTCCCGCATCGGGGCGCAGCAGCGTGGACAGGACCTTCACCGCGGTGGTCTTACCGGCGCCGTTCGGGCCGAGGATGCCCAGCACGCTCGCCCGTTCGGCGGTGAAGCTGACGCCGCGCAGGGCGTGGACGTCGCCGAAGGACTTGCGGACATCCTTCACCACCACCGTGGGGTCGGGAGCGGACGCGGATGCGTCGACGGGTGTCCGCGACCCCGCTTTCTCCCCGGGGTCCGACTCCGCGTTGTCCAAGCTCGGCATCAACTCTCCACTATCGACCCGGGTAGCGACCGGTTTTGTCGGGAACGCCGTGTGTACGCCCCGCTTGGTGATCCCATCCACCAGCCGCGATGTTACTGGGTCGTCCGGGGCGGCCTCGGGTTCGGACTCTGCCCGAGGTGTCGCTTACGTACCGCGTGCCTGGCGGCCGACATCCACGGTTGTGCCCGAATAGTTGTGTCGTTACTCACATTTCGACTCCAGAGGCCGTTCGAGGCGGGATCGGCGCTGGTCCCGCACACCGACCGAGTGGTCTGCCCGCCGTGACCGATTCTTGTCCGCCGACCGGGGCGCCCATAGTCTGGCGGGCAGGGGTACAGATACGCACTCACCTGTCCGCGGTAATCGCGATCCGGTCGGGGAGGACCGGTTGCCGGGGCATTCGCCAGCGAGAGGGTGACCAATGGCCGAGTCCGCGCAACGCGGCCGCCCGAAGGTGCTGACGTCCTTCGACCCGCGCACCGGCGAGGCCGTCGGTGACTACGCGATGATGGGCACCGGCGAGCTGACCCGCACGGTCCGTGCCGCACGATCCGCCGAGAAATGGTGGGCCACACTCGGATTCGCCGGGCGCAAGCGCTGGCTGCTGGACTGGAAGCGCACCATCTCGCGCAATGCCGGAGAACTGGTCGAGATCGTCTGCGCCGAGACCGGAAAGCCGGAGGTCGACGCCGCGATCGAGGTGATGCTGGCGGTCGAGAACCTGGACTGGGCCGCGCGCAATGCCGAGCAGGCGCTGGGTCGTCGGCGCCTGGGTTCCACCTGGCTCACGCGCAATCAGCGCGCCTCGGTCGGCTATCTGCCGCTGGGCGTGGTGGGGGTGCTCGGCTCCTGGAACAATCCGGTCCTCACGCCGATGGGTTCGATCGCCTACGCCATGGCGGCGGGAAACGCCGTGGTGTTCAAGCCCAGCGAACTCACGCCCGGCGTCGGCGTCTGGCTGGCCGAGAGCTGGAGCCGGCTGGCGCCGAATCAGCCGGTGCTGCAGGTGGTTACCGGCGACAGCGGCACCGGGGCGGCGCTGTGCCGCACCCGGATCGACAAGATCGCCTACGCGGGCTCGGAGAGCGGTGCGCGGGAGGTGATCTCGCAATGCGCGCAGTCCATGACGCCGGTCGTCGTCGAGCGGGGCGGCAAGGGTGCGATGGTGGTGCAGGTCGACGCCAAGCTGGACGATGCCGCCGAGGCCGCGGTCTTCGGGGCCATGTCGAACGCGGGGCAGAGCGCCGCGGGCATCCAACGGGCCTACGTCGCCGATTCGGTGTACGAGCCGTTCCTGGAGAAGGTCGCCGCGCAGGCCCGCAAACTGCGGCCGGGCGCCGATCGCCGGTCCTCCTACGGCCCGATGATCCTGGAGTCACAGGTCGACATCGTGCGCCGCCAGGTCAAGGACGCGATCGCGCGCGGCGGGCGGGCCGTGGTCGGCGGGCTGGACTCGATCCGGGAGCCCTATATCGAGCCGATCGTGCTCGCCGAGGTACCGGAGGACAGCTCGGCGATCACCGGCGAGGCGGTCGGCCCGGTGCTGATCGTGAATCGAGTGGCCACCATGGACGAGGCGGTGGAGCGCATCAACGCGGCCGACCACGGCCTGGCCGTCGCGGTCTTCACCCGCGACGTCCGCGCGGTCCCCGAACTGGCCGACCGCATCAGAACCGGTGTGGTGACGATCAACTCGTCGATGGCGCACGCGGGCATCCCGTCCATGCCGTTCGGCGGGGTCGGCGAGTACGGACAGGGCCACACGCACGGCGAGGCCGGGCTCCGCGAGTTCAGCCGCACCCTCGCCATCGCCCAGAAGCGCTACAGCGCCCCCGTCAACCTCTCCACCTTCGACCGCCACCCCCGCCACCTGCGCCTCGCCAAGGCCATCTTCCGCCTACGCCACGGGCGAGGATGAACGCGCGCAGCTGCGCAGGGAGTCGATGTAGTCGGTACCTGCTTGATGAGGGCGGGTTGACAGGCCCGCCTCCAGCAGGCCGCGGATGTGGACGACCTGCTCGACCAGGCGGTCGTCGTAGTCGCGGTAGCCGTGCTCTTGGCCGGGAACCGGGGCGGTGGGTCCGACGGCCCGTGCGGACCCACCTGCCCCGGCGACCGGCAGCGGCGCGGCTCAGGAGCCGCTGCCGGTGACTGTGAGGTAGATCAGGAGCAGGTTCAGCGCCGAGATGACCGCCGCGATCAGCCAGGCCGCGGCGGTCGTCCAGCGGTGGTTGACATCGGCGCCCATCAGCGTGCGGTCGCTGGTGAGGCGCACCAGGGGAATCAGGGCCAGCGGGATACCGAACGACAGCACCACCTGCGAGATCACCAGGGCCCGAGTCGGATCGATGCCCGCGGCGAGGATGGCCAGCGCCGGGATCAGCGTCACCACGCGGCGCAGCAGCAGCGGAATATGCCTGCGCAGCAACCCTTCCATGATCATGGCTCCCGCGTAGGCGCCGACCGACGTGGACGCCAGGCCGGAGGCCAGCAAGCCGACCGCCAGCAGCAGGGCCGCCCACGGCCCCAGTGCGTCGCCGACCGCGGCGTGCGCGGATTCCAGGGAGTCGATGTCGTCGCGGCCGTTGAGGGTATTCGCGGCCATCAGCAGCATCGACAGGTTCACCGCTCCGGCGATCACCATCGCGAGCCCGACGTCGATCCGGGTGATCCGCAGCATCCGGGTGCGTGCGGGCCCGGCCTCCGGCTGTCCGTGCCGGTCCCGGGACAGCCCGGAATGCAGATAGATGGCGTGCGGCATCACCGTCGCGCCGATCATCGCCGCGGCGAGCAGCACGCTCTCGGTGCCGTCGAAGCGCGGCGCCAGCCCGCCGAGGGTGCCCGCTGCCGAGGGCGGCGAGATCACCACGCTGGCCATGAATCCGATCGCGATGATCGCGAGCATTCCGATGATGACCCGTTCGAACGGCTGCTGCCCGCGCTTGTTCTGCACCGTCAGCAACGCCATCGAGACCACGCCGGTGATCACGCCGCCGACCAGCAGGGGCAGATCGAACAGCAGGTTCAACGCGATCGCGCCGCCGACCACCTCGGCCAGATCCGTCGCCATCGCGACCAGTTCCGCCTGGCCCCAGTACGCCAGCCGCACCGGACGGCTCGCTCGGTCGCGCACCACCTGCGGCAGGGTGCGCCCTGTGACCAATCCCAGCTTCGCCGAGAGGAACTGCACCAGCGCGGCCATCACATTGGCCATCACGATCACCCACACCAGCAGGTACCCGTACCGCGCACCGGCACTGATGTTGGAGGCGACATTGCCGGGATCGACGTACGCGATCGCGGCCACGAAAGCGGGCCCGAGCAGCATGGTCACCGACCGCGCCCGCTTCGGAGGCAGGCGAGGCGCATCGACGATGGTGCTCACGAATCTATTTTAAGGGTTCCCGAACTTTTTGTTGAGCGAACCCTGGAAAGCGTGATGCTCCTGACCCCGATCGCCTAGGGGCGATCGGGGTCAGGGAATGAGGAAGGCGATGTAGGTACAGAAGAAGGCCGCAGTCGTTGAGACTGCGGCCTTCTTCTTTGTTCTTGGGAGGGGCTAGATGCCGAGGCCGCGGGCGAGGACCGGCCAGGAGTCGATGAAGTCGTCGTGCCAGTAGCCCCAGGAGTGGGTGCCGGAGTTGCGGAAGTTGTAGGTCGCGGGGATGCCGAGGCCGTCCAGCTTCGTCTTCAGTTGCTGGGTGCAGTAGTTGGTGCCGGCCTCGATGACGCCGCCGATCAGGATCTGGTTGCCCAGGCCGTAGGCGCCGGGGAGCGCGTAGGGGCCGTTCATGGTGTCGTGCATGCCGGGCAGGCCGTTGCCGGTGGAGATGTACATGTCCAGGCCGCGCAGTTCGGCCGCGTGCACGTACGGATCGTTCTCGACCCAGGCCGGGCCGTTGTCCGGGCCGTACATGTTCTCGACGTCGCCGCCGCCCCAGGTGTTGACCGTGAGCTTCACGAATTCACGGCCCGTCGGGTCGCTGGTCATCGCGCAGCCCGAGTAAGCGGCGACGGCCTTGTACAGACCCGGCTTGTGGATCGGCAGGTTCAGCACGGTGGTGCCCGAGGTGGACAGGCCCGCAACGGCATTCACGCCGTTGGTGCCCAGCGCGCCGTCGATGAGCGGGGGCAGTTCCTCGGTGAAGAACGTCGTCCACTTGTTGCGGCCCAGCGTCGGGTCGTCCTTGATCCAGTCGGTGTAGTAGCTCCACTTGCCGCCGATCGGCTGCACCACGTTGACGTTCTTGTCGCCGAGGAAGCCGTTGACGATATCGGTCTTGCGCTGCCAGGAGGCGTCGTCCTGACCGCCGCCCGCGCCGTTGAGCAGGTAGAGCGTCGGCCGCGGCTCCGACGTGTCGGCCGGGCGCTGCACATCGACCGGGAAGGTCTGGTCCATCGCGGCCGAGTACACGTACAGCCGGATGCTGCGGTCGTCCTTGTAGGTGGCCTTGGAGATATAGGACCCGTCGGGCGCCTTCGGATCACCCAACAGGGTCTTGGAGGCGATGATCGGGTCTTCCGCCGAGGCGGTGGGTGCGCCGACTCCGGCAACGACGCCAGCGAGAACTCCGGTGGCCGCAATCGCGGCGGCGGCACGCAGACCGCTACGCCGGAAGTGTCGACGAATCAATGTTTACACCTTCGCTATCTGATCGATTTTCGGTCCCGCGATTCCCGTCGGCGCCCCGTGCCGACACCCGTGGGCCGGTCGGCGCCGCGCCCGACCCTACGGCCTTTCTAGTCGTCCGACCAGAGGACATCGTTACGTCACGACCGCCTCATCATGCCCGATCGGTGTCCGCCACAGCGTCATCGGCCCCGGTCGCGAGCAGAATTCCCAGTCGCGGGCCGATTTGCGCCAGCGCCTGCGGCGTGGTCATCTCCTCATGCACGGCGTTCACCGGGTAGTCGGCGATCTCACCGTCGACGTAGGGGTACCAGTTCTCGGCGCCGCTCGGGCGCCCCTGCGCCGAGAAGTAATCGACCCGGCCGCGGAACACCGCCGGGCGGTGCTCGACGATCAGCTCGGCCGAGCGGACGGCGCCGCGATAGATCCGGCGCAGCCGCTGCGGGGTGAGCGCGGCCAGCTCCGGCGGGATGGCGGCGTGCAGGGTGGCCAGTGCCTCGTCGTCGAGGTCGTAGATGTCGCGATGGGCATCCGGGGAGCCGTCGCCGATCAGCGCCTCGGCGCCGATCCCGATCTCGGCCAGGACTTCGCGGATCGCGGCGCCGAAATCGGTCAGGTCGATATCGAGGCGGCTGTCGAGCATGGCCAGCAGTTCCACCCGCTCGCCGTCGGCCTGCAGCACCGCGGCGATCTCGTGCGCCAGCACGCCGCCCAGCGACCAGCCCAGCAGGTGGTACGGGCCGTGCGGCCGGACCCGCCGGATCTCGTCGACGTAGCGAGCGGCCATGTCCCGCACCGACTCCGGCAGGTCGCCGTCCTCCGTCAGCACCGGCGATTGCAGCCCGAGGATCGGGCGGTCGCCCGCGAAAGGCACCAAACCGGCGTAGCACCACGCCAATCCGTACATCGGATGAATACAGAACAGCGGAGCGCCCGTACCGTCGGCGCGGATCGGCAGCAGCACCTCGAGGGCGGCGTCGGCGGCCGGGGCGGCGTCCTGGGCGGCCAGGATGCGCTGCGCCAGCGCCGCGACGGTGCATCCGGTGAAGAACCACTGCACCCGCACCTCCGCACCGGTCGCCGCGCGCAGGCGGCCGACGGCGCGGGTAGCGCTCAGCGAATTGCCGCCCAGCTCGAAGAAGTCGTCGTCCACGCCCACCTGCGCGATCCCCAGCACCTCGCCGAATACATCGGCGACGGCCTGCTGCAGTGGCGTCGAAGGAGCGCGGTAGGGGCGGGCGGCGAGCCGCGGCATCGGCAGCGCCGCGCGGTCCAGCTTGCCGCTGGCATTGAGCGGCAGCTCGTCGAGCACCACCAGCGCGGCCGGGATCATATAGGCGGGCAGTGACTCCCGCGCGTGGCCGAGCAGCGCGGCCTCGTCGATGCTCCCGGCCGCGGGCACCAGGTGCGCGACGAGCCGGTCGCCGGAAGCGCCGCGCACCAGCGAGACCACCGCATGCCGCACCGCCGCGTGGCCCGCGAGCACGGCCTCGATCTCACCCAGCTCGACGCGCTGGCCGCGCAGCTTGATCTGGAAGTCGCTGCGGCCCAGGTATTCCAGGGCGCCGGCGTCGGGACCGCCTACGGGGTCGGCCACCCAGCGGACGATATCGCCCGTGCGGTACAGGCGTTCGCCGCCGTCGTGCGCCACGAACCGCTCCGCGGTCAGGGCGGGCGCACCGAGGTAGCCGCGAGCCAGCTGCACCCCGGCCACGTACAGCTCGCCGGGCGCTCCCGGCGGCACCGGCCGCAGGTGGCGGTCCAGCACGTGCACCCGTGTGTTGGCGACCGGCGCACCGATCGGGACGGCCACGGCGGCAGCGCGATTCGCCGGGTAGGCGGTGACGACCGTCGCCTCCGCCGGGCCGTACCAGTTCACCAGCTCGGCGTGCTCGAGCAGGGCCGCGCAGGCGGCCGCGGTCTCGCCCGACAGCGCCTCGCCCGCGGCGAAGACCCGCCGCAGCGACGGATACCCCTGCGCCACGGCGGGATTCGTGTCCACGTCGAGGAATGTATCCAGCATCGACGGTACGAAATGCACGGTGCTGACCGACCTCTCGTCGATCAACCGCGACAGGTATGCCGGGTCGCGGTGACCACCCGGCTCGGCGATCACGATCGCGGCGCCGGTCTGCAACGGCCAGAACAGCTCCCAGGCGGAGATGTCGAAGGTGATGGGGGTCTTGTGCAGCACCACGTCGCCGGTGTCGTGCGGATAGGCGCGCTGCGCCCAGCGGAACTGGTGGGCCATCTGGCGGTGCGTGGTCGCCACACCCTTGGGCCGCCCGGTCGATCCGGAGGTGTAGATGGTGTAGGCGATGCCGTCGGGGCGCACCGCCGGGAACTCCCACATCGCGTCGTCGCCGGGCAGATACAGCCCATCCACCTCGACGATCGTTGTGGCCGTACCGGTTTCGAAGCCGTCGCGGCTGGTGGTGAGGACGCACACCGGATCGGCATGGCGCAGCACGAATTCGTTGCGCTCGGCCGGGTGATCGGGGTCGACCGGGACATACCCGCCCCCGGCCCGCAGCACCGCGTAGATGGCGATGACGAGGTCGAGGGAGCGCCGCATGGCCACAGCCACCAGCGTTTCCGGTTCCACGCCGCGCTCGACCAGATTCCGCGCCAGCGCCCGGGAGCGGGCGTCCAGCTCGCGGTAGGTCAGAGTGTCATCGCCGAATATCAGCGCCGGTGCGTGCGGAGTCCGGGCTACCTGGGCATCGAACAGCGACAGCAGCGTCGCGTCGTCGAGCAGTTCGAGCGCCGCGGTGGCATTGCGGGAGGCGAGAGCGTCGCGCTCACCGTCGAGCAGGGCGTCCACCTCGGCGACGCGCGCCCGCGGGGCGAAGACGAAGTGGCCGATGAGCATCGAAAGACGTTGTGCCAACGACTCGGCGGCCGATTCGTCGAAGACGTCGCGCAGGTACTGCACCGAGATCCGCAGGCGGTCGTCCAGCGAGGCCAGCACGGTCACCGGATAGTGGGTGCCGTTGATCGAGCCGATGCCGGTGACGCGCATGCCGTCGATGGAACTCGCCCGATCCAGCGCCGCGCGATCGATCGGGTAGGACTCGAACACCACCAGTGAGTCGAAAAGCCCTTCCACCCCGATGGTTTCCTGAATATCGCTGAGGCCCAGATAGTGCACGTCGAGCAGATCGGCCTGCTCGGCCTGCAGCCGATGCAGCAGCGCGCCCAGCGTCTCCGTGGGATCCAGGCGCACGCGGACCGGGATGGCGTTGACGAACAGGCCGACCATCGTCTCGACGCCGGGCAGCGCGGGCGGGCGGCCCGAGACCGTGGCGCCGAAGACGACATCGTCGCGATCGACACTGCGGCCGATCAGCAGTCCCCACGCCGCCTGCACCACGGTGTTCACGGTCACGCCGAGGCCGGCCGCCAGCCGGGTCAGCTGCGCGGTATCGGCGATCGACAGCTCGAAACCGGTTTCGCCGGTGCCGGAGGCGATTTCGCGGCCCGGATCGACCGGCGCCAGCGGGGTCGGCTCGCTGACCCCGGCCAGCGCCCGCCGCCAGGCCTCCCGGGCGGCACCCGGGTCCCGCGCGACCAGCCACGCCAGGTATTCGGCGTAGGAGCGGACGGGCCCCAGGTGCTCGGACCGCGGGCCGAGCGCGTACAGGGTCAGCAGGTCCTGCATGAGCAGCGGTGTCGACCACCCGTCGATGAGGATGTGATGGCTGGTGACGAGCAGCTGATAGGACTCGTGCTCGACACGGATCAGGGTGAAGCGCAGCAGCGGCGCGGTGCGCATGTCGAAGCCGTCGGCATAGTCGGCATACTCGATCCGGGCCAGTTCCGCCTCGGTCGCCTCGTCGTCGAGATCACTGAGATCGATGGTGTGCCACGGTATCTCGGCCCTGTCCAGGACCACCTGCACCGGATTGCCCGCGGCGTCCGCGGCGAAGGCCACCCGCAGGTTGGCGTGCCGGTCCAGTACGGCCTGCGCGGCCTCGCGCAGCCTCCGACCGTCCACCGCACCGGCCAGGTCGACGGTGAACTGGGTGGTGTAAGCGTCGACCGAGGCGTCGGCGAGCAGGGCGTGGAACAGCATTCCCGACTGCAGCGGTGTCACCGGCCAGACGTCGGCCAGGTCCGGGTAGTCCCCGTGCAGCCGGTCGATATCGGCCTGCGCCAACCGGACCAGCGGGAAGTCGGACGGCGTGAATCCGCCCGCGGGGACGCGAGTGCCGTGTTCGGCCAGGCCGCCCAGCGCCCGCACCCAGTGTCCGGCAAGCTCTTTCACCTGCTCGACGGCCAATGCGGCCGCCGCGTAGTCGAACCGGGCCAGCAGACCGTCGGCGGTGGCCTCGACGGTGATGTCGAGCAGCAGATCGGGGGCCGCGATATCCGGCAGGGGGCGGGCGGGCCGCAGGTCCCGATAGCGGAAGGCGGTGCGGCCCTGGGCGAGTGCGGCCAGTTCGGCGGCCGCGCCGGGGTTCAGATATCGCAGCAGTCCGTAGCCGACGCCCCGTCCGGGGACGGCCCGGCGCTGCTCCTTGATCCGGGCGATCACGCTCCCGGCGGCGGGCCCGCCGAGCAGCGCGTCGTCCACGTCGATGCCGTCCAGGCCCAGCACGAACGGGTGCGCGGCGGTGAATGCGCCCACGGCGGTGGCGGATTCGGGCTCGGCGAGCAGGCGACCGTCGGCGAACAACTGCACCACCGGGCCGAGGACGTCCGCGGCCGAGGGGCCCTCGGTCGTGCGCGGAAGCAGCGGGGTACCCCCGTCGTCGGCCCGATCGCCCGCCCGCTGCCTGCGGCCGGGCTCCAGCGCCAGCGCCAGGGCGGCGAGCAGCACGTCCTCGAGCGGGGCGCGATAGGCCGTGGCCACGGCGGCCACCGCGGCCGCGCCCTCGCCGGTGATCGTCAGCGACACCCGGCCGCGGGCGGTCAGGTCCATACCGTCCAGCGCGGCGTCGGCCGGGACGTCGGCCAGAGCCCGCTTCCACCAGTCGATTTCATCCACGGCGGCGGATTCGGCCGCGCGGGCGGCCAGCGTGCGGGCCACGCTCGCCGCTCCGGCGTCCGGCGCGACGGGGGCGGCGTGATCGCCGGACCACGCCGCGGACAGCTCGTCGATGATCGTGCACCAGGAGGTGTCGTCGACGACCAGGCCGCTCGCGACGATCACCAGACTGTTCGGAATATCCTGCGCCGCATCGGCTTCGGTGGGATCGGTCGGCGCGATCAGACCGAACGCCGTATTGCGTCCCGCCGCCGGGTGCAGGTCGGCGGACAGGGCGCGGACGGCGACCTCGGTGGCGTTCGCGGACGGCACGAACTGCCGCAGCGAAACTTCGGGGACCGCATCGGGAACGACCAGGCACCGATCGAGCGCATCGTCGGTCGCCGTCGATCCCGCGCTCGGGTCCTGCTGCCCCGGATTCTTCCGGGTCGCGAGGACCGGAAGGAATTCGGTAGCCGCCTCGAACGCGGTGCCCGTCAGGAACTCCGGGCCGCCTCCCGCCGTCGCGACCGGCAGGAACTCCGTCGGGGGGTCGGCCCAGGTATCGGGGTCGACCTGGGTCTCTCCGGCGGCGGCGTAGGCGGGGATCCGCACGCCCACGGGCGGGCCGAACGGGCTCCCGGCCGTGGCGGTCGCGAGCGGGACCCCGGAAGACCGCACACCGTCGGCGATTTCGAGGCTCGCGGACAACATCGGGTGCCGGTCCAGCACGGCCTGCACGGCGGCGCGGACCCGGGCCGGATCGCTGTCGGCCGGGAGGTCCACGACGATGGCGCGGCGATCACCACCGGTGGGATCGCCGCGCAGCAGCCGAACCGGCATCGGGGGCAACGGAACCGGGCCGGTCGGCGGCTCCGCGGCGGCGACCGGCGCGACGGTGGCGACGGCGGCCAGCGCCTCGACGGTCCGGAATCCGAAGACGTCGCGGGGTGTGAAGGTCACCCCCCGCGCCTGGGCCCGCGACACCAACTGGATCGACATGATGCTGTCGCCGCCGAGCGCGAAGAAGTCGTCGTCCAGGCCGACCCGGTCCAGACCGAGAATCTCGCCGACGACCTCGACGATCACCTGCTCGGCCGGGGTCTGCGCGGCCCGGTACGCCGTGACCTCCGGGGCCGGTTCGGGCAGCGCCCGGCGGTCGAGCTTGCCGTTCGTGTTGAGCGGCAACGCATCCAGTGTCACGAATGCCGCGGGGATCATGTAGTTGGGCAGCGCGCCGCCCAGCGCCGACTTCACCCGCGCCGTGTCGATGTCAACGGCCGCGGGAACCACATAGGCCACCAGCCGCGCGCCGCCGCGTCGGTCCTCCCGGGCGAGCACCGCGGCCTGCGCGACCTCGGGCAGCGCCAGCAGCGCGGCCTCGATCTCCCCGAGTTCGATGCGGAAACCGCGGACCTTCACCTGGAAGTCCGTGCGGCCCCGGTATTCCAGCTCACCCGCCGGGTTCCGCGCCGCCAGATCGCCGGTGCGATACATGCGGGCGCCACCGGCCCCGCCGGTACCCATATCCCCGAAGGGGTCGGCCACGAAGCGGTCCGCCGTCAGATCCGGGCGGCCGATATAGCCGCGCGCCAGTTGCACCCCCGCCAGATACAGCTCGCCCGTGACGCCCGCCGGAACCGGATGCAGCCGCGAATCCAGCACGTACACCCGGGAATTCCACTCCGGCACGCCGATCGGCACCGACACCCGGTCGGTATCGGTCACCCGGTGGCTGGTGATCGAGACCGCGGCCTCGGTCGGGCCGTACAGGTTGAACAGATCTACGTCCGGATAGGTGGTCCGGAATCGCTGTGCCAGCGCGGCGGGCAGCGCTTCGCCGATCGCCAGCACTCGCCGCAGGCTGTTGGCGGCCCGGCCGTCGCCGCGCGAGGCGGCCTCGGTGAGCAGCGTATCCAGCATCGACGGAACCACGTGCAGGGTGGTCACGTCCTCGCGAGCCAGCAGGCCGTTCAGGTAGGCGGGATCCCGGTGGCTGTCCGGCATCGAGATCACCAGGCGGCCACCCGAGACCGCGGCGCACCAGAATTCCCACACCGACAGGTCGAAGGTCGCGGCGGTCTTCAGCAGCACGGCGTCGTCGACGCCCAGGCCGAACTCGGCTGTCTTCCACAGCAATTGGTTGACGACCGCCGCGTGCGGCACCGCCACGCCCTTCGGACGTCCCGTCGAACCCGAGGTGAAGATGACGTAGGCCGTGTGTTCCGGGCGCAGCGGGGCGATGCGGTCCGCGTCGGTGACGGGGGCGTCCGACAGCTCCGAAAGGTCGAGGCGGTCGAGCAGTACGGGGCTGCCCGCCGTCCCGACTGAGGCACCGCCCGTCATTCCGGCGGCACCGCCCGTCATTCCGGCGGCACCACTCGTCATTCCGGCGGCACCACCCGTCATTCCGGCCGACGAGTCACTCGTCATTCCGGCGGACGCCGGGATCGCGCCTCGGCGCGGAAGTCCCGACTCGGTCCCGGCGTTCGCCGCTGCGCTGGCGTTGGACGAATCCGATTGTGCGGCAGCGAAAGCCGGGATGGATTCGGAGCGCCCTCGCCAGTCGAGAGATCCGCCGTTCCCGGTCATGGCCGGGCGGAGCGCCGCGGCGGCGGGCGCGGCGGAGGTCGAACCACCGACCAGCCACTCGAGGGCACGGTTGGTCAGTACGCAGACCGGGTCGGCGGTCCGCAGGATGTAGTCGACGCGGTCGGCGGGCTGATCCGGATCGATCGGCACGTACGCTCCGCCCGCCTTGGCGACGGCGTACATCGCCACCACCAGATCCACCGAACGCGGCAGGGCCAGCGCCACTCGCGATTCGGGACCGACGCCCAGCGAGATCAGATGCCGCGCAAGGCGGTTCACCCTGGCATCGAGTTCGGCGTAACTCAGCTCGTCCCGGCCGGTCTCGGCGTCCGGCAGGTCCGCCACCAGCGCCACGGCTCCGGGCGAGGCCGCGACCGAGCGGTCCAGCAGCGACACCAGGGTCGCGACGTCGCCCACCGGATGCGCGGTGCCGCTGCGCCCGGCGAACTCCGGGGTGCGCTCGGCCGGGGTGAGTATCTCGATGTCTCCCACCGGTTTCGCGCTGTCGGCGATTACCGCGGACAGTATGCGCGACAGCCGATCCGCGAAACCCGCCACCGTCGACGCA